>CANNRR010000040.1 GCA_947508055.1 Burkholderiales bacterium | reverse complement strand
TCCGGTAGGTCAACAGCAACTGGTCACCGGCAGCGCCCGCATGGACACCTTTCGGCAGAGTGGCGATTCACTGGCAGGACGCTTTCTGGTCTGGCGATTACACCCCATCTCGGTGAAGGAATGGTGCGAGCACAGTCCCCAAGCGGTCGCGGGCCAACCGCCAACGCCTGATGCCGCACTGACCCACTTGCTCAACCGGGGCGGATTCCCGGAGCCCTGCCTGTTTGCAGCAAACCCGTCGGGCGACAAAAATGCCCAGCGCTGGCGAGCCCAGTACGCCGATGGCCTGGTGCGCGAAGACGTGCTGGAGTTCTCGCGCATTCAGGAAGTGGGAGGCATGCGGGTGCTGCTGGAGTTGCTGCGCGAACGTGTGGGTTCACCCTTGTCGCTGGCATCCATTGGGCGCGATCTGGGTTTGTCGCAGCCCACCGTGAAGCGTTTCATTGACATCTTGCAGGCACTCTATATCGTGTTCACCGTTCAGCCCTGGCACCACAACATCGCCCGCTCGTTGCTGCAGTCGCCCAAGGTCTATTTTTTCGATACCGGCATGGTGGGCGGCACGCAGGCCGATACGACCAACAACGCACTGATGGGCCTACGTTTTGAAAATGCTGTGGCCACCATGCTCCTCAAGCATGTAGAGTTTTTGCAAGATAGCGAGGCCGCGCCCGTGGGCCTGCACTATGTACGCACCAAAGACGGCTCCGAGATTGACTTTGCTTTATCACGTGGAAACCTGCTGACGCACCTTATCGAATGCAAGTGGGCTGACAACGCGCCGCACAAAGCGTTTGCCCGGTTCATGCCCCTGTGGCCCAATGCACAGGCTGTGCAACTGGTGCGCCACCTTCGTAATCCCGAGCTGCACCACGGGGTAAACGTGGTACCCGCAGCGCCGTGGCTCGCCGCGCTGGCTGCATGACTTTGGCCAAAGACCAGCAAGCCGTTCGCCCCATCCGTTTCAACAGATTAAGCGAACGGCTTGGACCGAAGAGCGGTTTTACTGTATTGGCAAAGCCGGTGGCGGCATCTTGACGGTGCGGTTTACTTATCGACGAAAAGTCATTCGGATCATTGGTGCAGGGTACTGGCGCAAAGGAAAGGCTGTTTATGAAAAGGAAAATCGTTTACACGGATGAACCCATGGGCGACGTTGAAGTGATCACGGATTTTCTGCCGTCGCCTGCTGAACTGGCGTTTAAGGAAGACGGAGTGAAAGTCACGCTGGCACTAAGCAAGAGCAGTGTGGATTTTTTCAAGTCCGAGGCATCCAAGCACCAAACTCAGTATCAACGCATGATTCGTCGCTTGCTGGATTCGTACGTTGAAGCACAGGGCACGGTTGCGAGTCACGCCAAAAGCACAGGACGCAAACGCGCAGCTATTTAACGGGAACGGTCTTGTGAAAGCCACCCCCACTGCGGTCGCTGCGCGGTATGACCGTCGCGTCGGTCGCGTGGTTATTGCCCTGAGTAACCGATTGGAAGTCGGCTTCAAGCCCCACGATGTGCAAGGGTTGGAAACTGCGCGACCGGCGCAGTTGGCTGACATCGAAATATCACCGTCAGGCTTGGGTCTGCACTTCCCGCAGTTGGATGCTGATCTGTACCTGCCTGCACTATTGCAAGGCTTTTTAAGCTCCCGCCAGTGGATGACTCAAGCCATGGGAATGACAGTTGGCAGGAATTGAATCGGACCTCTTGGTTATCTCCACACTTGGATGGTGACCACTTGCGTGATGGGATCAACGCACGGCTTTTGCCGCTCCGTTTATACGTTGACGCCACAATCCTACTACTTAAACGCCTCAGCGGCTGTTTTCATGGCCCGAATCTCATTGATGAACTTCTTGCAGTCTGCCAGCCCCAAGACTTTCGTGAGTGCGGAAATGCCGCGATGCCGTAACGTGCCGGAAGACTGTGCAAGTAGCGCGACCAAATCCTCCACCTGAACGTCGTAATAACGGCTGTTGAGCACCTCAATGTTCTTGTGACCGGATAGTCGGCTCAATTCCATGGCGTTGTTGACCCTGCGCGACAAATTCTTTGTCGAAATCTTGCGCATCGTGTGGAAGGTCAGCCCCTTGATTGGCGGCACAGCATGCTTGCACGCGTTAATAAATGAGGTGGTCACTGAGTTGGTCGTGGCCTGAAACACCAGTCCGGACTTGGTGGGACTCTCGTCGTAAAGCGGTTGCAATATGGCCTGCATTTCGGAGGTTAGTGGCACACGACGGCCCAAGTATTCTGTGACTTTTTTCGTTTTGTCGTTTTTCTCTTTGGGCAAGCTCAGGATGTTGTTGTCCCAGTCTATGTGCTCCCACATCAGGCCGCCCGACTGGGTACCGGTCTTTTTGTCCTTACCGGTTTGAACCAGTTCGCCACGTCGGAATGCCATTGCAAGGGAAAGTTCGACGATGGGGATGAGCCATGGTGACCGCTTTTCTAGCGACGCCATCAATCGCTCCTGTTCGTTCCCAACCCAGGAGCGCTGAATTGCGTTATTCGGTTTGGGGAGCTTGATTCCGGCGGCGGGATTTTCTACTGGATAGTTCCACTCATTCGCCGCATGCTTGTACAGGGACGTCAAAATTGTGAAGTAATTTCGAATTGATGCCCCAGCGTACTTTTCGCTGAGGAGGTTGTCGCGCAGCTTCTGAAAGTCCCGCTTATTGAGTTCTCGAAACAGCTTGTTGGCCCCAACTTTTTCGACAATGTGCGGTACCCGGTAGCCAATTTCCTTGAACGACGCTTTTGCGGCGTAGTGTTCCTTGTGGAATTTTTCCAGTGCCTCTTTGAAGGTGATGGTCTCGAAGCTGACCTCAAAACCGCCCTGTTGCTGCCGAATTTTGACGAGTAGGGATTCTTGTTGTGTGGCCCACTTTTGTGCCTGTTCGTACGTGTCGTGGGTCTCAGACCGTTTAACAACGTTACCGTGTTTGTCTTTGAACTTGATCTGGACCTCAAAGGCTGTTTCAAGCTGCTTCAATGCGCCTTTCGGAAATTTGGCGGGATCGATGTAGCCGAGTTCCGCCAGGTGCGCCAAGCCTTGAGATTTCAGCCGAAACTTGATTGGTTCCTTTCCAGGTAGTTTGACCTGCCATGGGGAGCGGTTTGTGGGGGTCGCCATAGCTACTACTCTCTTTCTGTGAAGTTGTCTACGTTAGAATGCTGAGTTGACTCAAGCCGTGCGGAGGCATTTTTCGATTTTCGCGCAGTTTGGGAAATAGTTTGGGAAACCCGAAAAAATCGACTGAAATTTTCGAGTTTTCATTGGAGAAACAACCCGGGGCGGGATCAGGAGATTATTGTTTAGGTCCTGACGGTAGCAATACTGTGGGGGTTCGAGTCCCCCCCCGCGCACCACTTATTTGATTTTTTGTTGGACAGTTCTAATTCGCATGGCGACGTTCCATGTCCACATCCATTTAGTTTAGGAGACTGATCATGGCCGTTACTGTTGAAACTCTGGACAAGCTAGAGCGAAAGATTACCCTGACTCTGCCAGTGGGTGTGATTCAGTCTGAAGTTGAATCCCGACTGCGCAAGCTGGCCCGAACTGTCAAGATGGACGGCTTCCGTCCCGGCAAGGTGCCCATGAATGTCGTGGCCCAACGCTATGGATATTCGGTTCACTATGAAGTGATGAACGACAAGGTTGGACAGGCATTTGCCACCGCCGCCAACGAAGCCGAGCTGCGCGTTGCTGGTCAGCCCCGCATTACCGAAAGCGAAAGTTCACCCGAGGGTCAGATGGCGTTTGACGCTGTTTTTGAGGTGTATCCCGAAGTCAAGATTGCCGATTTGGCTACCGCTGAAATTGAAAAAGTCAGTGCAGAAGTGACCGACGCCGCCATTGACAAAACGGTTGAAATTTTGCGCAAGCAGCGCCGCACCTTTGCATTGCGTGCGAAAGATGCAGGCACTCAGGACACGGACCGAGTTTCTGTTGACTTCGAGGGCAAAATTGATGGTGAACCGTTTGCGGGCGGCAAGGCCGAAGAATACCAATTCATCGTGGGCGATGGCCAGATGCTGAAAGAATTTGAAGAAGCTGTGCGCGGCATGAAGCTGGGTGAGAGCAAGACCTTTCAATTGGCTTTTCCAACCGATTACCACGGCCAGGACGTGGCAGGAAAGACGGCAGACTTCATGGTCACCATGAAGAAAATTGAAGCGGCGAATCTTCCCGCGGTGGATGGTGCTTTGGCTAAGTCTCTTGGCATTGCCGATGCGTCGGTCGAAGGATTGCGCGCCGATATTCGCAAGAATCTTGAGCGCGAGGTCAAGAATCGGCTGCTTGCACGCAACAAGCAGGGTGCTATGGACGCCTTATTGTCCAAGGCCGAGCTCGATTTGCCAAAGTCCAGCGTCCAGGCTGAACTGGACCGTATGATTGTCAGCGCCCGTGCCGACCTCAAGCAGCGCGGCATCAAAGACGCCGACAACGCTCCAATTCCAGATGACATTTTCCGTCCGCAAGCCGAGCGCCGTGTGCGTTTGGGTCTGGTCGTGGGTGAACTGGTTCGAGCCAATGCTTTGCATGCCAAGCCTGAGCAAATCAAGGCGCATATTGATGAATTGGCTGCCAGCTACGAGAAGCCAGTGGACGTGGTGCGTTGGTACTACGGCGACAACCGCCGTATGGCCGAAGTCGAAGGCGTCGTGATTGAAAACAATGTGACAGAATTTGTGCTGTCGAACACTAAAGTTGTTGAAAAGTCGATCTCGTTTGACGAGTTGATGGGCCAAAGCTGAGCCGTCGTTCGCTGAAATTGCGGTTGATTTCGTTGGGTGTGGGGCTTGGGCAGGGCTTGCAGTCCTGCAGGCAAGCCCCATTTGCATTCAGGGTTTCAGTTATTCGGTACAGTCAACACAGTTCTTTGGAGATGCTATGAATGTGAAATTCGGGTTGTCAGGCGGCATGCAAACGCAAGGCTTGGGAATGGTTCCCATGGTCATCGAACAGTCGGGTCGGGGTGAGCGCTCGTACGATATTTATTCGCGCTTACTCAAGGAGCGGGTTATTTTTATGGTCGGCCCCGTAAATGATCAGACCGCGAACCTGGTCGTTGCGCAACTGCTGTTTCTGGAAAGTGAAAATCCGGACAAGGATATTTCGTTCTATATCAATTCTCCAGGCGGGTCAGTTAGCGCGGGCATGGCAATTTTTGACACCATGAACTTCATCAAGGCCGATGTCTCTACGCTTTGCATTGGCATGGCCGCTAGCATGGGTGCATTCCTGCTGGCAGCGGGTGCAAAAGGCAAGCGGTTTTCGTTGCCCAATTCCAAAGTCATGATTCATCAACCCTCGGGTGGTAGCCAGGGACAGGCGACTGAAATTGAAATTCAGGCGCGCGAGATTTTGAAGACCCGGGAGCAATTGAACAAGATCCTAGCCGAACGCACCGGTCAACCGCTGGAGCGCATTGCACGCGACACGGAGCGCGACTACTACATGTCGGCAGACGAGTCAAAAGAGTACGGGTTGATTGATCAGGTGATATCCAAGCGCGCCTGAGCAGCCCTCGCACCTCCACAGGCAGTGTTTTGCAGTAACGCAAGCACCGTTTCTATTTGAGTATCATTCGGACATCAACCGAAAAGGCAAGCGTCACATGGCCGAGAAAAAGGGCTCTTCCAGCGAAAAAACACTGTACTGCTCTTTTTGCGGAAAGAGTCAGCACGAGGTGAAGAAACTGATCGCAGGACCCTCGGTTTTTGTATGCGATGAGTGTATCGAGCTGTGCAATGAAATCATCCGTGATGAATTGCCCGCCACAACAGAAGGCAAGGACGCCAAGGGCGATCTGCCAACTCCCTCTGAAATCAAAGCCAATCTTGATAACTATGTGATTGGCCAGGACCCCGCGAAGCGAACGCTTGCCGTGGCTGTGTATAACCACTACAAACGGCTTCGGCACAAGGAAAAGGCGAAGAAGGATGAGGTGGAGTTGGCCAAGAGCAATATTTTGCTGATTGGACCAACGGGTTCAGGCAAAACTCTGTTGGCGCAAACACTCGCACGCATGCTGGACGTGCCCTTTGTGATGGCCGATGCGACGACATTGACAGAAGCTGGCTATGTCGGTGAAGACGTGGAGAACATCGTTCTCAAGCTGCTGCAAAGTTGCAATTACGAAGTGGAACGCGCACAGCGCGGCATTGTTTACATCGACGAGATCGATAAGATTTCTAGAAAGTCGGACAACCCTTCAATCACGCGCGACGTGTCAGGAGAAGGCGTGCAGCAGGCTTTACTCAAGCTCATCGAAGGCACCATGGCCAGTGTCCCGCCACAGGGTGGTCGCAAGCATCCGAACCAGGACTTTGTTCAGATTGATACTACCAACATTCTGTTCATCTGTGGTGGGGCCTTTTCGGGCCTGGAGAAAGTGATTGAAAATCGCACCCAATCGTCTGGAATAGGTTTCGGTGCAACGGTCAAGAGCAAACAACAACGCAGTTTGACCGATGTTTTCAAAGAAGTGGAGCCCGAAGATCTGATCAAGTTCGGTTTAATTCCTGAACTGGTGGGCCGTATGCCCGTGGTGGCTGCCTTGGCGGAGTTGACTGAGGATGCTTTGGTGCAAATTTTGACGGAGCCCAAGAATGCGTTAGTCAAACAGTACACCAAGTTGTTGGCCATGGAAGGTGCCGAACTGGAAATCAGACCTTCTGCCTTGAAAGCCATTGCTAAAAAGGCGCTAGCTCGGAAAACGGGGGCACGTGGATTGCGGTCGATCCTGGAGCAGTCCCTGATTGACACCATGTACGAACTGCCCAACGCATCAAATGTCGAAAAAGTCGTCGTGGATGAGTCTACGATTGATGAGAACAAGCCACCACTGCTGGTGTATCGCGAAATCGCCAAGAAAGCCTGAAACGGACAGCATAAAAAACCAATATGAAGGGTTTTTGTACAGGTTTAGTCGGATATTTGAGCGAACACTGCTTTGATAATGGCAGTTCGCTTGAATTTTAGGTTTAACGGTCCATATTCATCAGGTAACCAAGAGGATCTCTCCAATGTCTGGCCATTCCCCATTGCCTGCTACCCCCATAGACCTGCCGCTGCTGCCATTGCGTGACGTGGTTGTTTTTCCCCACATGGTCATTCCCCTGTTTGTGGGACGGCCCAAGAGCATCAAGGCGCTTGAGGCTGCAATGGAGGCGGACCGCCGCATCATGTTAGTGGCACAGAAAGCGGCCGCCAAGGATGATCCACTGGTGTCGGACATGTTTGATGTTGGTTGTGTTTCAACCATTTTGCAGATGCTCAAGTTGCCTGACGGAACCGTTAAGGTCTTGGTGGAGGGCCACCAGCGCGCAGCGGTTAACAAGATAGAAGAAGGCGAGCTTTATTTTTCTGCCAACATTACGCCAATTGAGATTTCAATCGATGCGGTCGAAAAGGGCCGTGGCAAGGGGAGTGAAGTAGAGGCTTTGCGCCGCGCTGTGATGCAGCAGTTTGATCAATACGTCAAATTGAACAAGAAGATTCCTCCAGAAATTTTGACTTCAATATCTAGTATTGATGATGCGGGTCGTTTGGCCGATACCATCGCCGCGCATTTGCCTCTTAAGCTTGACAGCAAGCAAGCTGTGCTGGGGTTGTCGAGTGTTAAGCAGCGGCTGGAAAATCTGTTCGAACAAATTGAGCGTGAAGTTGATATCCTGAATGTAGATAAGAAGATCCGTGGGCGGGTCAAACGCCAAATGGAAAAGAATCAACGCGATTTCTATCTGAATGAGCAAGTCAAGGCGATTCAGAAAGAATTGGGCGAGGGCGAAGAAGGCGCTGACATCGATGAGATCGAGAAAAAGATCAAGGCAGCCAAGATGCCGAAGGATGCGCTCAAGAAGGCCGAAGGCGAGTTGAAGAAGCTCAAGCTTATGTCGCCCATGTCCGCTGAAGCCACAGTGGTTCGCAATTACATTGATGTGTTGGTTGGCTTGCCATGGGCCGCCAAGACAAAAATCAAACACAACCTCGCCAATGCCGAGGCGGTCCTCAATGAGGACCACTACGGCCTCGACAAGGTCAAGGATCGCATTCTGGAATACCTTGCGGTTCAGCAGCGCGTGGACAAGTTGAAGGCGCCCATCCTGTGTCTGGTCGGACCTCCTGGCGTGGGCAAAACCTCATTGGGGCAGTCCATCGCCAAGGCAACCGGGCGCAAGTATGTCCGAATGGCGCTGGGTGGTATGCGTGACGAGGCGGAGATTCGCGGCCATCGCCGTACCTACATTGGTGCCATGCCCGGTAAGGTTTTGCAGAGTCTGTCAAAGGTAGGCACGCGCAACCCGTTGTTCTTGCTGGACGAGATTGACAAGTTGGGTACGGATTTTCGAGGTGATCCCAGCAGCGCGCTGCTGGAGGTGTTGGACCCGGAACAAAACCACAAGTTTGGCGACCACTATGTGGAAGTGGATTACGACTTGAGCGATGTGATGTTTGTGGCCACGTCCAATTCGATGAATATTCCTTCAGCCCTGTTGGACAGAATGGAAGTCATTCGTTTGTCTGGCTACACCGAGGACGAGAAGACCAATATTGCGATCACCTATTTACTGCCAAAGCAGATGAAGAACAATGGCGTCAAGGATGCCGAGTTGTCGATTGCGGAAGATGCGGTGCGGGATATTGTTCGCTACTACACGCGGGAGGCGGGTGTTCGTTCATTGGAGCGCGAACTATCGAAAATTTGTCGCAAGGTTGTTAAAGGGTTGCTGTTGAAGAAACTCAAGCCGCAGGTCGTCGTGACAGCGGACAATCTGAACGACTATCTGGGTGTTCGCAAGTACACCTATGGTCGCGCCGAACAGCAAAACCAGGTTGGGCAGGTAGTGGGGCTCGCTTGGACGGAAGTTGGTGGCGACTTGTTGACCATTGAAGCCGCGCTAACGCCGGGAAAAGGCGTCATTACCCGTACAGGGTCGCTGGGCGATGTGATGAAGGAGTCCGTTGAAGCAGCGCGCACTGTGGTGCGCAGTCGTGCGCGTCGGCTGGGCATCAAGGACGAAATTTTTGAGAAGAAAGACATTCATATCCATGTGCCAGATGGAGCAACTCCGAAGGACGGTCCTAGCGCTGGCGCCGCCATGACGACCGCATTTGTGTCGGCCCTGACAGGGATTCCGGTGCGTGGCGACGTTGCCATGACCGGTGAAATTACCTTGCGAGGTGAAGTCACCGAGATCGGTGGATTGAAGGAGAAATTACTGGCCGCACTTCGCGGTGGTATCAAGACCGTGCTGATACCCGAGGCGAATGCCAAGGATCTGCAGGACATACCTACCAATGTCAAAAATGGGTTGGAAATCATTCCCGTGCGTTGGATAGACAAGGTGCTGGAACTGGCTCTTGAGTCAAAGCCGGTTCCGCTACCGGATGATGAAGTTGCTCCGGCGAGTGCTGTGGTTGCTGCTGGTGTGCCGGTTTCTGATTTGCAAGGATCAGTCAAGCATTGACAATGATCGTATTCAGCAATACTTTTGGTTTTTAGAAAATTTTCAGAAAAGTCTAAAAATCCGCGCTATAATCTTAGGCTTGAAATGCGGGAATAGCTCAGTTGGTAGAGCGCAACCTTGCCAAGGTTGAGGTCGAGAGTTCGAGACTCTTTTCCCGCTCCATATTCCAAGGAAAAGGGAGGCTAATTGCTTCCCTTTTTCATTAGTTCGGTTGGTCCGTACTGACTCAGAACGCAGATGAAATTGGCGCGGTAGCAAAGCGGTTATGCCCCGGATTGCAAATCCGGTTAGTGCGGTTCGACTCCGCACCGCGCCTCCAGACATAAAGCCTTACGGCATATAGAAACCCTGCTATTGAATATGTAGCGGGGTTTTTTGTTGAACGCGAATTTTTACCATTTACAGACTGCGGTACAGGGGTTTCGTACCAAATACACCAACCCCAGAAACGAGAAACCCGGCACACAGGTCCGGGTTAGTCCCTGAGTACAGGGGACGCTTTTCGCGACAGGCAATCGCCTAGAGGCAATATACACCGCTGTTTTGGATCGCGCAAATCCTAGCCTTCACTTCATCAAGAAAACGGCATCTTAAGGCAGACCGATAGTTTGCAGATGTTCTTCTGCTTATCTTTCTTTGCGTCACACTCCTTCTTGGCAGTCTCGGACTTTGCATCTTTAAGGCAAACCAAAAAAGCTGCTTCCGCCCCCTTGTTGCACTTATCGCAGTCCTTCTCGTCGGCAAATGAGAAGCTTGCCAATGCGCTGGCAATGACGAAAAGGATGGCTTTTTGAATCACTAAACTTCTCCTGTGGGTCTAAGGATAAACCGAGTGCAAATCGGACCGCTCTACTTCCGAAGTCGGACCATACAGCCAAAGCCTAACCGAATTTGGCAGTAACGTCCAATGAATGAACGTCCAGAGGTTGCGCCCTTGCGCTTATCGCTGCAGTTCACGGTGTAGGTATATACAGCTGCTGCGCGTATGAGATTTGTCAAAAAAAACCCCCAACACATGGTCGGGGCTTGAAGCCTGTTCGCTGTCACAGCACCCAGGCTCCGCTCAGGGAGGTGAAACGGAAGGCTTGCGCCCGAGTGGAGTCTACACCTTGATTTCTATCAACGTGTAACGCTAGGGTACCTTCGCGGTGATTCCATTGGACGCGTGATGGAGAGAGAGTTGCTATTCGTCGCGCATTACGCAAGAATGTGTCACTCTTCTCCGTTGTCGTTTGGAGCCGTCTATATGTTAAACAGGCACAGTGCGCCATTCATAAGAGTGAATGCAGAATTTCCAAATATCGGTGAAAGACTCGCATCAAGTTGGGGAACGCGAGAGTGCGTTGAATATCTCCATGAATTGCAGCATGACACGCGTGGCGAGGCAAGAGCTGGATTTCCAGTAGAGGTGCTTTTTGCAATTGCTGAGTTAGAAGCGAGGCACAACGCCGAATACCCGGCAATAGCCAGAAAAGACGTCGATAGCTGACGCCCATTTGATTGCATGCAATCTCGCCGGTTCCGCATTTGCTACAAATTGAACGCCAGCTTGCTCCAATATCCAAGCCCCAATCATTTCATGGTGGACACGCAGCAAGTCCAGCGGCCTTACCGTGTAATGTTTTTCAGCGATTGCACTTGGTTTTTGTCCCGTTGTCGACAAAGAACAGTGTGTTCGTCGGGAAATCGGGTGCCAGTTCGACGATCCTGAATTTTTCGAGGTCACCGACATGGCTACAGCACGATTAAACTCAAACCGTAACCTTGTTATGTGAAGTGACCCATCCTCCCGCTCATCCCCACCAACCGCTGGCCGAACGCTTGCGCCCCAAGCGCCTGAGCGAGGTCGTTGGGCAGCAGCATGTGGTGGGAGAGGGCATGGCTTTGCGGTTGGCGTTTGAGTCCGGTCAGCCCCACAGCTGCATTCTGTGGGGACCACCCGGGGTTGGCAAGACCACCCTTGCGCGGCTGATGGCGGACGCTTTTTATGCGCAATTCATTGCGATCAGTGCGGTCTTGGGTGGGGTAAAGGATATTCGCGAAGCGGTGGAACAGGCGCAAGTGGCCCTGGCGCAGGGGCGGCGGACTATCGTGTTCGTGGACGAGGTGCACCGCTTCAACAAAAGCCAGCAGGATGCATTTTTGGCGCATGTCGAAAGTGGCTTGTTTACCTTCATTGGCGCGACTACCGAGAACCCGTCTTTTGAAGTGAATGCAGCGCTCCTGTCGCGTGCAGTGGTCTACGTGTTGCAACCTCTTACGGAGCAGGACCTCAAGCGAATTGTGGGTGTAGCCCTTGTGGAATGTGCGTTGACCGCTATTGAAAGCATAGCTATTGATCGTCTGATTGCGTACGCGGACGGTGATGCGAGGCGCCTGCTGAACACGCTGGAGACGTTAGCCGTGGCGGCCCGGCAGGAGCGTCTGGACCAGATCACGGACCCGTGGCTTGTCAAGGTGTTGGGTGAGCGTATGCGTCGCTATGACAAAGGGGGTGATCAGTTCTATGACTCCATCAGTGCGCTGCACAAGTCGGTGCGTGGTTCTGACCCGGATGCAGCCCTGTATTGGCTGGTGCGTATGCTCGATGGCGGTGCCGATCCGCGTTACCTGGCACGGCGCCTGATTCGTATGGCCAGCGAGGACATCGGTTTGGCCGATCCAAGGGCATTGCGTCTGTCGCTTGATGCCGCCGATGTGTATGAGCGTATGGGGAGCCCGGAGGGCGAGTTGGCCCTGGCCCAGTGTGCGGTCTACCTGGCGGTTGCGCCCAAGTCCAATGCCGTTTACAAGGCGTTCAACGAAGCCCGTGCGCTAGTAAAGAAGGACGGCACGCGACCTGTTCCCATGCACCTGCGCAATGCACCGACCCAACTGATGAAGTCGCTGGATCATGGTAAGGGTTATCGGTATGCGCATGATGAAGCGGATGGGTTTGCAGCGGGAGAGCGCTATCTGCCAGACGGCATGGCAGCACCTGGCTTTTATCGGCCCGTGGAGCGGGGACTTGAAATTCGAATCGCGGAAAAAATGCGGCAGTTGAAAGCTCTGAATGACGCGAGTCGACTGGCCACGAATGGATTGCCATGATGTGTCCACTTGTGACGCAGCCAATGTCAACTATTAGCTGCGCTAACTTCCGGGTGATTCCGCTGATGTTGCCCTATGGGTAGGGGTAAACCCAAATGCGGCAATCCATTTCAGTCGTCTGCCCTTGACTACAATTCGCTTCACTTGCGGCGTGCCCCAGTAATGGTGGCAGGCTTTTTGCTAAAGATTCGGTATTGCCCAAAAGGCTCCGCCGTTTGACTTTTAGTTGCTGCGTAACCAAGGGATGATTTGGGCGACGGCAAAAAATCGGAGAACCTCTATGGATATTTTGTTACAGCAGATCATCAACGGTCTGGTGTTGGGCAGCATGTATGCGCTCATTGCCTTGGGCTACACCATGGTCTACGGCATTATCAACCTCATCAATTTTGCCCATGGTGAAGTGATGATGGTAGGCGCGTTGACCAGCTGGACCATCATTGGGCTGATGCAGGA
Source organism: Burkholderiales bacterium (assembly GCA_947508055.1). Taxonomy (GTDB): domain Bacteria; phylum Pseudomonadota; class Gammaproteobacteria; order Burkholderiales; family Burkholderiaceae_C; genus Allorhodoferax. Next base: position 12,849 of record CANNRR010000040.1, on the reverse strand, counting down.
ATCCATGCCCGGTACGCCAGGCTACGTCATCTTGTTTATTGCGCTGGTGATCGCCTGCATTGTGGCGGCGGCGCTTAATTTCACAATCGAAAAGGTTGCCTACCGACCGCTGCGCAACAGCCCCAAGCTCGCGCCCTTGATTACTGCCATAGGGATGTCAATCCTGTTGCAGACGCTGGCGATGATCATCTGGAAGCCCAACTACAAGTCATATCCCACCTTGCTGTCCAACACGCCCATCGAAATCGGTGGCGCGGTCATATCTCCAACCCAAGTCATGATTCTCGGGTTTACGGCAGTGTCACTGGCTCTCCTGATGTGGCTGGTGAACTACACCAAGCTGGGGCGCGCCATGCGTGCCACCGCCGAAAACCCGCGTGTAGCTGGCCTGATGGGCGTGAAACCTGACGTGGTGATCTCGGCTACCTTCATCATTGGTGCCGTGCTGGCTGCCATTGCGGGGGTCATGTACGCGTCCAACTACGGTACTGCGCAGCATGCGATGGGCTTTTTGCCGGGCCTGAAAGCATTTACAGCAGCGGTGTTTGGCGGCATCGGCAATCTGGCCGGTGCGGTTGTTGGCGCCATTTTGCTGGGCCTGATTGAATCCATCGGAGCGGGCTACATCGGTGCCCTGACCGGCGGTGTGCTAGGCAGTCACTATTCCGACATTTTTGCCTTCATTGTCCTGATCATTGTGCTGACGCTGCGGCCTTCGGGCTTGCTGGGTGAGCGGGTGGCGGATCGCGCTTGAGGAGCACACACATGAAAAATCAAAAAATATTCACCTTCATAGTTGCGGCCGCTGGCCTGCTGATCCTGCCTCTTTTGCTGCAAAATTTTGGCAACGCCTGGGTGCGCATTGCCGACATGGCGCTGTTATTTGTGCTGTTGTCCTTGGGGCTGAACATTGTGGTCGGCTATGCGGGATTGCTCGACTTGGGTTATGTTGCGTTCTTCGCCATTGGTGCGTACATGTTTGGTCTGTTGGCGTCGCCGCAACTCACCGATACCTTCCCCGTAATTGCCGAAATGTTTCCTGCGGGCCTGCACACGCCACTGTGGATTGTGATTCCGATGGCTGCCGGACTGGCGGGTCTTTTTGGTGTACTGCTGGGCGCGCCTACATTGCGATTGCGGGGCGACTATCTGGCCATCGTGACGCTGGGTTTTGGTGAAATCATCCGCGTGTTTCTGAATAACCTGGACCAGCCCATCAATATTACTAATGGCCCCAAGGGCATTAGCCAGATTGATTCGTTGCACTTCTTTGGCCTGGACCTCGGTAAAAAGGTAGTTGTTGCCGGTTTCGAGGTTGCTTCGGTGTCGTTGTACTACTACCTGTTTTTGGCCCTGGTCGTGGTGAGCGTCGTCATCTGCCACCGGTTGGAACTGTCCCGCGTCGGTCGTGCCTGGATGGCGATTCGCGAAGATGAAATAGCGGCCAAGGCGATGGGCATCAATACCCGTAACCTGAAACTGCTTGCGTTCGGCATGGGCGCCACGTTTGGGGGTGTTTCAGGCGCCATGTTCGCGGCGTTCCAGGGCTTCATTTCCCCGGAATCATTCAGTCTGATGGAGTCCGTGATGATTGTGGCCATGGTGGTTTTGGGCGGCGTGGGCCATTTGCCGGGTGTCATTCTTGGTGCGGTTCTCTTGTCGGCATTGCCAGAAGTGCTTCGCTACATTGCTGGCCCGTTGCAGGATATGACGGGCGGTCGACTCGATGCCTCCATTCTGCGTCAGCTGTTGATCGCATTGGCCATGATCAGCGTCATGTTGCTGCGTCCGCGGGGCCTGTGGCCTTCGCCGGAGCACGGCAAGTCCTTGCAAAACGTGAAGAGTTGAACGGAGCCAATATGACAGACACAGTACTCAACGTCTCCGGCGTATCGAAGCGATTTGGTGGCCTGCAGGCCCTGAGCGATGTTGGCATCAACATCAAGCGCGGGCAGGTCTACGGTTTGATCGGCCCCAATGGGGCCGGCAAGACCACTTTTTTCAATGTCTTGACAGGTCTTTACACGCCCGACAGTGGCAGTTTCGAGCTGGCGGGCAAGACCTATCAGCCCACGGCGGTTCATGCTGTCGCCAAGGCAGGCATTGCTCGTACCTTTCAGAATATTCGCCTGTTCGCCGAAATGACGGCCTTGGAGAACGTTATGGTGGGTCGCCATATCCGCACCCACTCGGGCCTGTTCGGCGCGGTTTTCCGGACCGCCAGTTTCAAGTCCGAGGAGGCCGCGATTGCCGCCCGTTCGCAGGAGTTGCTGGACTACGTGGGTATTGGTAAATTTGCCGACTACAAGGCCCGCACGCTGAGCTACGGTGACCAACGCCGCCTGGAGATTGCACGCGCTTTGGCGACGGACCCGCAGTTGATTGCGCTGGATGAACCAGCGGCCGGAATGAATGCCACCGAGAAGGTCATGCTGCGCGAATTGATTGACCGTATTCGCAAGGACAACCGCACCATTTTGCTGATCGAACACGATGTCAAACTGGTTATGGGCCTGTGCGATCGCGTGACCGTCTTGGACTATGGCAAGCAGATTGCCGAAGGGACCCCCGCTGACGTGCAGCGCAATGAAAAAGTGATTGAAGCGTATCTGGGCACCAGCGGCCACTAGGCGGCTTCAGGAGAACAAGACAATGACAAAACAGACTTTGCTCAAGGTAACAGGCTTGAAGGTTTCATACGGAGGAATTCAGGCCGTGAAGGGCGTGGATTTTGAGGTCCATGAGGGCGAGTTGGTATCCTTGATCGGCTCCAATGGGGCGGGCAAGACGACCACCATGAAGGCCATCACCGGCACGCTGCCCATCAATGCGGGAGATATCGAATATCTGGGCAAGAGCATTCGGGGCCAGGGGCCGTGGGATCTGGTCAAGCAGGGGTTGGCCATGGTGCCTGAAGGCCGCGGTGTATTCACCCGCATGACCATCACTGAAAACCTGCAAATGGGCGCCTACATCCGTGATGACAAAGACGGGATTGCGGCTGACATGGAAAAGATGTTCAACATCTTTCCTCGACTGCGTGAGCGCAAGGACCAGTTGGCAGGAACGATGTCCGGGGGCGAACAGCAAATGCTGGCCATGGGGCGCGCGTTGATGAGTCGCCCCAAGGTGCTATTGCTCGATGAGCCATCAATGGGGCTGTCACCCATCATGGTTGACAAGATCTTTGAGGTGGTGCGCGACGTCTTTGCGCAAGGCGTTACGGTACTTTTGGTGGAGCAAAACGCCAGCCGGGCATTGGCCATTGCCAACCGGGGCTACGTCATGGAATCCGGCATCGTCACCATGTCCGGTGACGCTGCTCAAATGCTCACCGATCCGCGCGTGCGGGCTGCCTACCTGGGTGAGTAGACGCTCATTTCGCTTTGTCGGCCTCCGACGTAAAGGAGTCGGCAAAGAACTCTTCAGCGGGCAGTTTTGCTAAGGAAGAGAAGTCCGCCCTTGCGGACTCAATGACGATAGGGGCACCGCAGGCATAGACCTGATGGCCGCTAAGGTCAGAAAAATCTTGCAATACGGCACTGTGTACAAAACCGGTGCGCCCCGTCCAAGCGTCTTCTGCGGTGGCATCGGACACTACCGGGACGTAGCGCAAGTTGGGTAAGCGTTTAAGCTGCTCCTGCACCCAGTCATCCATATACAAATCTTCCGGTCGGCGGACACCCCAATACAGTGTTATGGCCCGCTGGTTGCCCTTGTGCTGCATGTGTTCGATCAACGCCTTGATGGGTGCAAAGCCTGTGCCGGAGGCCAGGAAAATATTGGGCTTAAGGGAGTCCTCGCGCAGAAAGAACGAGCCATAGGGTCCTTCGGCCCGCAGGATCTCTTTCTCCTTCATGGAGCCAAACACATGGTCTGTGAACTTTCCACCGGGCATATGCCGTATGTGCAGTTCAATGTTAGGCCCCAAGTGCGGTGCGTTGGCCATGGAATAGCTGCGTCGCGACCCGTCTCGCAATATGAATTCAATGTATTGTCCGGCGCGGTAACCGAAAGTGTCATTGGCAGGTAGTTGCAGTTGTAGCGCCATGACGTCAGGTGACTTCTTGACCATCGAGGTCACTCGCATTGGCATCTTCTTGATTGGCATGGCTCCGATTTCTGTAACTTGGCGGGACTCCAGTACCAGATCTGACTGGGGCGTTGCGCAACAGGTTAGTACCAGACCGCTGGCTTCCTCCTCCACGCTCAGTGCCTTACCCTGATGTGCTCCGTGGATAACCGACCCCGACACCAATTTGCATTTGCAAGACCCGCAGGCACCATCTTTGCAGCCGTAGGGGAGGCCAATTCCCTGGCGAATGCCTGCGGTTAACACTGGTTCGCCGAGGCCGACATCGAATGTGCGCCCGCTGGGCTGCACCAGAACTGAAAAAAGTGTGCTGGCTGTTTCGCTTGACGTCATCTTGTAGGTATCCTTGGAACTCTAATATTTGAATCAACCCACGATTTTGCCCTCAAACCAGACTCCCCTTGGATCCCTGCCTGCGCGCTTTCGGCGCGAGCGTGTTTTGATCGTCGGTTGCGGTGACGTAGGCTTGCGCGTAGCCAGGCAATTGGGCAGCCGTGTTCGCCTGCTGGCGCTCACCTCTAGCTCGCTTCGCATCGGCGAGTTGCGCGCCAAGGGGATCACGCCACTGTCTGGCAATCTGGACAAGGGACTATCCTTGATGCGGCTCGCTGGCATTGCAACCCGAGTGGTTCATCTTGCACCGCCACCGTCTGAAGGTCGGGTCGACTCGCGCACCCACGCACTGCTACGCGCATTGCGTTTGCGGCAAAAGCCGGTTTGCGTGGTGTACGGGTCAACCAGCGGCGTTTATGGCAACTGTGATGGCGATTGGGTTGCCGAAACGCGGGCGGTAGACGCTCATACTCCACGCGCTCACCGACGTGTGGATGCTGAAGCACGGACGCGTTTTTGGGGCCGATCAACGGCCACCCGCGTCAGTATTCTGCGTATCCCCGGCATTTATGCGCAGGACCGGGAGGGTGGTACCCCCCGAGCACGACTTTTGAAGGCAACACCGGTCTTGCAAGCCCAGGACGACGTATTTACCAACCATATCCAGGCCGATGATCTGGCGCGTGCCTGTTGTCTGGCGCTGTGGCACGGTGCGCCGCAGCGGGTTTACAACATCAACGATGACAGCAGCATGAAAATGGGAGATTACTTTGACCTGGCCGCAGACTTGTACGGTTTGCCGCGCCCCCCACGAATCGCCCGTGAAACTGCGCATGAAAAATTGCCATCGATGCTGTTGAGCTTTATGAGCGAGTCCCGTCGCATGGACAACACCCGAATGAAGACTGAACTGCGTCTGAGACTCCGTTACCCAACCGTACTCAGCGGTCTGCTTTGCGGGCCAGGATAGACGCGAAGCAATATTTTCCAGATGCACCAGCTGCACAGCAACGTTATCGGGCTGGCCCACAGTACATCGCTCAGCCAGTGTGCACCGTCGGCCATGCGTGCAAAGCCAATCACCAAACCAGAAGTGACGCCGATGGCGCCCCACAGGGCTCGGCGCCGACGCTGTATCAGCATCAATGACGCCAGAAAGAATCCGCAGGCGACGTGTCCGCTGACAAAGGAACAGTTGTTGTTGCATTGGTCTGACATGACCGTTGCACGGGAGAATTGCTGCGTTCCACCGAATGGCTGCACCTGGTAGGGGCGAGCACGTTGCCAGTTGTCCTTGAACCCGCTGTTCACCAGCAAACCAGGCCCCAACGCGCCCCCCAGTACCAAAAAGGCCAACGTCAGACGCCAGTTACTGCCCCAGGACCGCAGGCTGACCAGCAACCAGCCCAGGAGCGCCACCACCACCATCGTGCGAAAGGCGGCGGGTATATACAGGTTGATAAGTTCCACCCACCACCACTTTGCTGCATCCATTGGTGCAGATGGCCCCATAAATAGCGCTGCAGCATTCAAATCCAGTGATGTCCAGATCGTCGGCAGCAGAGCCAATGCCACGGACACGCTCAGGATCCACCAGAACAACGCTGGGGTCTGCTTTCGGGAAATGGGTTGATGCAATGGGATAGGCATGGACGTTAAGGGGTGGCGGGATTGTCTGCGAAAATCAGCGGCAGGTATCATCTTGACTTCATTTTCGGGGACAGAACACTCCATGACCATTCTTGTAACCGGCGGTGCCGGATTTATTGGTTCCAACTTCGTGCTGGATTGGTTGGCCCAGTCACAAGAGACTGTGGTCAACCTGGACAAGCTGAGTTACGCCGGCAATTTGCAAAACCTGGCCAGTTTGAAAGATGATTCCCGCCACGTCTTCGTGAAGGGTGATATTGGCGATGCGGGGTTGGTGCCGGAGTTGCTGGCGCGGCACCTTCCGCGCGCGGTGGTCAATTTTGCTGCCGAATCGCATGTCGATCGCTCCATTCACGGGCCCGGCGAGTTCGTGCAGAACAACATTGTTGGAACCTACCAGTTGCTCGAATCGGTGCGCAGCTATTGGAGTGCCTTGCAAGCGCCTGCGAAGGCGGACTTCCGGTTTTTGCACGTATCGACGGACGAGGTATATGGATCGCTGGGAAAAGGCGACCCGGCATTTACAGAGTCGCACACGTATGAACCCAACAGCCCCTATAGCGCGAGCAAGGCCGCCAGTGACCACTTGGTGCGCGCCTGGCACCACACCTACGGTCTGCCGGTGCTGACCACCAATTGCTCGAACAACTATGGTCCCTACCATTTCCCGGAGAAGCTCATTCCCCTGGTGATCGTTAATGCACTGGCGGGCAAGACTCTACCAGTGTATGGCGATGGCCAGCAGATTCGCGACTGGCTGTACGTCAAGGACCATTGCAGTGCCATTCGCCGCGTGCTGGAAGCCGGCAAGCTGGGCGATACCTACAACGTGGGTGGATGGAATGAGAAGGCCAACCTGGATATCGTACACACCATTTGCGGACTGCTCGACTCCTTGCAACCGCGCGCAGACGGCAAGCCGTACGCAGACCAAATCGCCTTTGTGACCGACCGCCCGGGGCACGACCGCCGTTACGCCATCGATGCCAGAAAGATTGAACGTGATCTGGGCTGGAAGCCTGCCGAATCCTTCGACACCGGCATTGCCAAAACGGTGCAGTGGTATTTATCTAATCAGGACTGGGTGGCCAACGTGCAAAGCGGTGGCTACCGCGACTGGGTGCAAACGCAATACGGCAACGCCGCAGCCGCAGCATGAAGATACTTTTACTGGGTACCGATGGTCAGGTCGGATGGGAATTGCAACGTAGCCTGGCCCCGCTGGGTGAACTGTTGGTGATGGGGCTGGACCGTGCCACCAATCCCGGGGGCTTGAGTGGCGATTTCACGCAGTTGGACGCATTGGCCGAAACAGTGCGCACGGTGCGCCCCGACGTCATCGTCAATGCTGCTGCGCACACCGCCGTGGACAAAGCCGAAAGCGAGCCCGATTTCGCGCGTCTATTGAACGCGCTGGCACCAGGGGTGTTGGCTGATGAGGCACAGCGCCTGGGCGCCTGGTTGGTGCATTACAGCACCGACTACGTATTCGACGGCAGCGGCACCGAGCCCTGGAAAGAAGATGATGCAACCGGACCGCTAAGTGTTTACGGCCGCACCAAACTCGAAGGCGAAAAGGCCGTTGCACGTTGCGAGCGGCATCTTATTTTTCGTACCAGTTGGGTTTACGCTGCCCGCGGTGGCAACTTTGCCAAGACCATGTTGCGCTTAGCCAAGGAACGCGAGACGCTACAAGTGATTAACGACCAGACGGGTGCTCCCACCGGGGCCGATTTGATCGCCGATGTAACAGCGCATGCTATCCGCAAGGTCCAACCATGCCAGACCGGAGGGGATGAAGGCTTGGCTGGCATTTACCATCTGGTTGCAGGCGGCAGCACCAACTGGCATGAATATGCAAAATACGTTGTAGCCCTCGCAGAATGTGCGCAACCAGCTATAAAAATAGTAGCAAAAGAAATTCTGGCTGTGCCTACGTCGGCCTTCCCCACACCGGCCAAGCGCCCCCACAATTCGCGGCTGGACACCACCAAGCTGCAAACCATCTTCGACCTTTCCTTGCCGCATTGGCAAGAGGGCGTAAAACGCATGTTGAGCGAGATTGACTATGGCCGCAACCAGTAAAACCCACGCAACGTCCCGCAAGGGCATCATCCTGGCGGGGGGCTCTGGCACCCGTTTGCACCCGGCTACGCTGGCGATGAGCAAGCAGCTCTTGCCGGTGTACGACAAGCCGATGATTTACTACCCTCTCAGCACCCTGCTGCTGGCCGGCATCCGTGACATTTTGATCATCAGCACCCCGCAAGACACGCCCCGCTTTGTGCAGTTGTTGGGCGATGGCAGCCAGTGGGGAATCAATCTGCAATACGCGGTGCAGCCAAGTCCGGACGGCTTGGCACAAGCCTTCATCATTGGTGATGCATTCATCGGCAATAACGACAGCGCCCTTGTTTTGGGGGATAACATTTTCTACGGCCACGACCTGCAAATTTTGCTCAGCAATGCCGATGCACAACAGCACGGCGCAACGGTCTTTGCCTACCATGTACAAGACCCAGAGCGCTATGGCGTGGTGGCATTCGATGCCGCTGGCAAGGCACGCAGCATTGAGGAGAAACCCGTCAAGCCACAAAGCAACTATGCGGTGACCGGGCTGTATTTTTACGACAAGCAGGTGGTGGACATTGCCAAGGCCGTCAAACCAAGTGCCCGTGGCGAACTCGAAATTACGGCAGTCAACCAGGCCTACCTCGATCTTGGACAGCTTAGCGTGCAGATCATGCAGCGTGGTTACGCCTGGCTAGATACCGGCACCCACGACAGTCTGTTGGAGGCCGGCCAGTTCATCGCCACGCTGGAACGCCGCCAGGGTTTGAAAATTGCATGCCTGGAGGAGATCGTCTGGCGCAATGGCTTTATCAGCAGCGAACAACTGGCCAAGCTGGCACAACCACTGGCTAAGAATGGCTATGGCCAGTATTTGCTGGGCTTGCTCAAGGACGGCTCCCAACCATGAAGGCCACGCCTACCGCGATTCCCGATGCGATGCTGATCGAGCCGCGAGTCTTTGGAGACGCACGCGGTTTCTTTTTTGAAAGTTTTAACCAAAGAGCCTTTAGCGCAGCCACAGGTGTTGAAACCCAATTTGTTCAGGACAACCATTCGCGCTCTGCACACGGAGTTTTGCGTGGTTTGCACTACCAGATACTGCAACCCCAGGGCAAGCTGGTACGGGTTGTGGCTGGGGAAGTGTTTGATGTTGCCGTTGACATTCGTCGCTCATCACCTACGTTTGGCAAGTGGGTAGGTGCGATTTTGTCCGAGCAAAACAAGGCGCAGTTCTGGGTACCGCCCGGGTTTGCGCACGGATTTGTGGTGATGTCCGACGCTGCCGATTTTTTGTATAAAACCACCGAATACTATGCACCAGAGCATGAGCAGTGCATTGCCTGGAATGACCCGTTTTTGAACATTACCTGGCCGGATCTCGGTGAGGCGCCCAAGTTGTCGGCCAAGGACGCGGCGGGCACACGGTGGGAGAATGCCCGGTTTTTTGACTAGACCGGGCATAACTAGACCGTTGTAGTTGATCAACCTTAGGAGACAAATGGCACCCAAGTACAAGTTGCTTTCCCTTTACGGCTTGCTACTGACGGCCTTGCTGAGTGGGTGTGCATTGCCAACGCGAGTCGATAAGCCGAACATGCCGGCTCTGTCCCCAGCGGCGCTTGCCGGTACCGAATGGGTGGCATTTGCGATCGATGGCGTGCCTGAGGTCACGACACCCAAACCCAGATTGCACTGGGTCAGCGCAGACCAGGTCACCGGCACGGGTGGATGCAATTCTTTTCGGGGATCAGCGCTGCTGGGGGGCGGAACGTTGCGACTCGGCCCCCTGGCGTCCACTGGGCGTGCATGCCTGAGCATGCCGGGTTCACAGGAGGATCTGTACTTTAAAGCCCTGGAATTGACCCACAAGGCCCGCCTGGAACGGGACCAACTGCTTCTTCTGGACGATGCTGGAAATGTATTGGCGCGATTCCTGAAGGCCAATTGAGCGTGTCGGGTTGTCGGTAGTGGCAACGTGGTTCTGCATGGAGGTTTCGCGTTTGTGACAAGATTGGCAACCCGCGCAGTTCAATGGCCGTTGCTCCCCTTTCAAAAATATATTCATGCAACTTCAGGAAATACTCTATTCCCAGGGCTTTGGCACTCGCCGCGTCTGCGCCGGTCTGATCCAGCAGGGGCTGGTTCAGGTTTACATGCAAAATGATGCTGTAGACCCCGTGGAATGTGCGCAAGCTGCTATGGAGTTTGTAGCTGAAGGCCTGCGCTTTCGGGTCCAGGGCGTGGACTGGGAGTATTTCGAGAAGGCCTATGTTCTGCTGAACAAACCCGCCGGAACCGAATGTTCGCAAAAACCGTCCACCTATCCCAGCATTTACACGCTGTTGCCGTCCCCCCTGCGCTTGCGGCCCCAGAAAAGCGCGGTGCAGGGCGTGCAGGCGGTCGGGCGGCTGGATCAGGACACCACCGGCATGCTGCTGCTAAGCGACGACGGCCAGTTCATCCACCAGATGAGCTCCCCAAAGAAGCACAGCCCCAAGGTCTACGAAGTGACGGCCAAGCACCCGTTGGACGACAAACAGGTGCAGCGCCTGCTGGCGGGCGTGGTTTTGGATGACGACCCCAAGCCGGTGCGGGCGGCGGCCTGCGAGATTGTGGATGCCAACGGCGCTGCGTTGCACCTGCGTCTGACCCTGACCGAAGGCAAATACCACCAGGTCAAGCGCATGCTGGCGGCGGTTGGTAACCGGGTCGAGGGCTTGCACCGCTCCAAAATGGGCGCTCTGGAACTGCCCGACGATCTGGCTCCGGGCCAGTGGCGCTGGTTGCGGGACGATGATTTGCTGAAAGTTCAAGCCAAATCGACCTGAAGTTGCTGCTACGCAGGGCAGGGGTGGGAAAACACTGACTGGGCGGCTAAACTCCCGGGCTACCTGAAAGTGAGTGTCCGTGAAGTTTTTTGCCCCCTTGTTGACCGTTGCCCTGTTGCTGACCTCCGTAGCCCAGGCGCAGACAGGTTTCCCGATTTTTATCCTCAACTCGCTCGATGCCACCATCAGCGTCATAGACCCGGTCAGCTGGAAAGAGACCAAGCGCATTCCGACCGGCAAGGAGCCGCACCACCTTTACATGACGCCAGACCAAAAGTCGCTGATTGTGGCCAATGCCCTGAGCGATTCATTGATGTTTATCGACCCCAAGACGGCCGAAGTGCAGCGCACCGTGCGCGGCATCGTGGACCCCTACCAGTTGCGATTTTCTCCCGACATGAAGTGGTTTGTAACGGCTGCCAATCGGTTGAACCACGTGGATATCTACCGCTGGGATGGCAATGAGTTGACGCTGTCCAAGCGCGTGCCCACCGGCAAAACGCCCAGCCATTTGTGGATCAACACCACCAGCACCACCGTCTACAGCACCATGCAGGACAGCGATGAACTGGTCGCCATCGACATGGCAACCCAGACCATCAAGTGGCGCAGCAAGACCGGCGCCATGCCGGCCGATGTGTTCGGCACGCCCGACGACAAGTTTTTGCTGATCGGCCTGACCGGTGCCGATGGCGTCGAGGTCTATGACGTGACGGGTGCGGCCCCCAAAATGGTTCAAACCATCAAGACTGCAAAAGGTGCCCACTCGTTCCGGGCCGCCGGTGACAAGCGACATGTGTTTGTCAGCAACCGGGTGGCCAACACCATCAGCAAGATTGACTACCAGAGCATGACGGTGGTTGACAGTCTGCCCGGGCCCAGCGGACCCGATGACATGGATATTTCCGCCGATGGTCGGACCCTTTTTCTAGCGTCGCGCTGGGCCGGAAAACTCACCGTGATCGACACCACCACGCGCCAGGTGCTGCGCCAGATCAAGGTTGGCAAGTCGCCGCACGGCGTGTGGACGCTTGACCATGCCGGGCGGCAATAAGCGCGACTGAGGGCGGGCATGGACTGGCAAAAGGGTCTGCGAACTGCTATTGAAATTGTAGCTGTCTGTGCAGTATCTGCGGGGGCTACAGGGGTAAATGCCTGTGAAAAACCACTGTATTTGACGCTGGACACCGGGCACATGGAGGTTGCGCCATTGATGGCCGACGTGCTGAATCGCCAGGGCGTTAAGGCGACTTTCTTTGCCGCCAACGAGCGGACCCAAGTGGGCGATGGTTCGCTCGGCACCCATTGGGCCGCCTGGTGGAAGGCGCGGGGTTCCGAGGGGCATGAATTTGCCTCGCACACCTTTGACCATGCTTATTGGCGCGCTGACGTGCCGGGCGCCGCGCCACGTTTTCGGATACGGCCCTCGGCCGGGGCGCTGCAAGGTAAAGACCTGCTCTGGGATGCCCCGGCCTACTGCAGCCAACTCGACCAGGCGAACGCACGTTTGCAGGAGATGACCGGCAAAAAGCCCTTGCCCCTGTTCCGTGCGCCGGGCGGCAAGACATCGACCCCATTGTTGGCGGCCGCCAAGGCCTGCGGTTATGCGCACGTGGGGTGGGCGAGCGCTGGTTTTCTGGGCGATGAGCTGCCAAGCGAATCGTTCAGCAACGCCGCCTTGCTGGCCAAGGCTCTGCGGGACATACGAGCAGGCGATATTCTGGTGGCCCACTTGGGCATCTGGTCGCGCAAAGACCCCTGGGCGCCCGCCGTTCTGGAGCCCTTGATTGTGGGCCTCAAGGCCAAGGGTTTTTGCTTTGAGACCTTGCGCGAGCACCCGGCCTACAAAAGTTGGATCGCTGCCCGATGAAT
>CANNRR010000039.1 GCA_947508055.1 Burkholderiales bacterium | reverse complement strand
TTACGGCCTGTTCGCGCAGCCCGTTTACCGACAGCAAATGTACCAAAACCAACCAAGGAAACCGAGCCACCCCTTTTCAAAGTGGTCTTTACTGCGCCGATGGTCGACTCCAGGGCACGCGTGGCAGCGGCCTTGGAAATATCGGCATGCTTAGCAATATGCTCTATCAGTTCGGTCTTATTCACATTTACCCCTTGTATGGAAGCAGAATTAAACGAATTGTCTCTTGAAATCTTATTTTTACCTGACGCAAAGATCAGAAACCAGCGCGTTGCGCTACCGGTCTGAAACCGCACCACGATCACCTTGGAAGCAGCCTTGGCGACTGCGTCCCATTAAAACCACCGGCCTTCAACATGTCAATACACGAAACAGCATTACAACAGTGAGGAGGCAGATTCTAGTCCCATTTAAGGGTCAAACGTGGCGTCAAATTGAAGAATAAATGTGATAGGCGTTAGTTTTAAATTTGGTCAAAACCAGACGATGTGCAGAGCCAAACACGAGCCGGCTACTGGGCCCGCGCACGAATTTCCGGCAAGGCCTTTTGCAGGTAATAGACCATGGACCATATCGTAAGAACCGCCGCCGCCCAGATGAGCCAGACGCCCCACTGGTGCGTATTGATCACGCCAAACAACAAGCCGTCAAACAGCAAAAAAGGAATTGCAACCATTTGTGCAACGGTCTTCAGTTTGCCAATCATGTGCACGGCCACACTCTTGGAGGCACCGATTTGCGCCATCCACTCGCGCAGAGCAGAAATTGCAATTTCCCGCCCGATGATGATCAGTGCCACAAACACATCGGCCCGTTGCAAGTGGACCAGTACCAGCACGCAGGCGCACACCAAAAATTTATCGGCCACTGGGTCGAGGAAAGCGCCGAAAGATGAAGTCTGATTCAGTTTACGAGCCAGGTAGCCATCCAGCCAGTCGGTTGCAGCGAACACCACAAACATGACCGTGGCAATCAGGTTTTTCTCTCCCTGCGAGGCCATGGTCTCAGGCAGGTAGAAGACGCCCACAATCAGGGGGATCGCGAAAATGCGCGTCCACGTCATGATAGTGGGGATGGTCAAAAACATCGTGTTATTGTGGCATGCCTAATGCAGGGCCCGGTAAATTTCTTCTGCCAGTTCCTTGGAGATTCCCTCGACCGTCGCGATGTCTTCCGCACTGGCCAAAGCCACACCACGCACGCCGCCAAAACGCTGTAACAGCCGGGACCTGCGCTTGGGTCCAACGCCGGGAATCTCTTCCAGTTTGCCACCGCCCACGCGCACCTTGGCCCGCTGCGCACGCATACCGGTGATGGCAAACCGGTGCGCCTCGTCGCGTATCTGCGCCACCAGCATCAATGCCGCCGAATCCGAACCCAGGTAGACCTTTTCGCGCCCATCGGCAAACACCAACTCCTCCAGACCCACTTTGCGGCCCTCGCCCTTCTCCACGCCGACGATCAACGAGAGATCGAGCCCCAATTGCTCAAACACCTCGCGCGCCATGGAGACCTGACCCCTACCGCCATCCACCAGCACCAGATCAGGCAGGCGCGCGGTGCCCACGGGACTCGAACCAGCCTGTTTGGCTTCATTCAAGGCCTCCGCTAACTTGCTGTAGCGCCGCGTCAGGACCTGTCGCATGGCGGCGTAGTCGTCACCCGGCGTAATGCCCTCAATGTTGAAGCGACGGTACTCACTATTCTGCATTTTGTGGTGGTGAAACACGACACACGAGGCCTGGGTTGCTTCACCGGCGGTGTGTGAAATATCGAAGCACTCCACCCGCAAGGCTTCCAGATTTTCCAGAGTCAGGTCCAAGGCCTCAGCCAGCGCTCGGGTTCGCGCCTGCTGCGAGCCCTCCTCAGCCAACAGGCGAGCCAGCTGCAGCGCGGCATTGGTCTGCGCCATGTCAAGCCAGGCCCGGCGTTGCTCACGCGGTTGGTGCACGGCCGTGACTTTGAAGCCTACCTGTTCGGACAAGACCTTGAGCAAATGCCTGCTGACCGCCTCACTCACGATCAGCGTCGGCGGCATCGGCACATCCATGTAGTGCTGCGACAAGAACGCCTCCAGCACCTGGACCTCGACCCCAACTTGCGACGACACTGCATCCCCGTCGCCATCCGTCTCGTTGTCATCCGACAAACCCGCCGCGTCTTCAACATGCACCGGAAAATACGGCCGGTCGCCCAGATGCCGCCCCCCGCGCACCATGGCCAGGTTCACGCAGGCTTTGCCGCCCTGCACCTTAACGGCCAGAATATCCACATCGCGGTCTTCCACGTTGTCCATGGACTGCTGGTGCAGCACGTTGGACAGGGCCGCCACTTGGTTGCGTAATTCTGCTGCCAGTTCAAATTCCAACTTGTCGGCGTGGGCCATCATGCGCGCTTCCAGTTGCTTCATCACCCCTTGAGCATCACCGCGCAGAAACTTCTCGGCGTCGGCGACGTCATTGGCGTAGTCTCGCGCGGATATGTGGCCCACACAGGGAGCTGAGCAGCGCTTGATCTGATACAACAAACAAGGTCGACTGCGGTTATTGAAAACCGGGTCTTCGCAGGTGCGCAGGCGAAACACCTTTTGCATCAGCAAAATCGCTTCCTTGACCGCCCAGGCACTCGGGTACGGGCCAAAGTAGTGGTGCTTTTTTTCGACGCCGCCGCGGTAATAGGAAACGCGAGAAAATCGGACTGCAACCGGCGTGACTGGAGCCTCGGTCGGCAACTTGGCCGGAAACGGAACACCGGTCATCTTGAGATAGGGGTAGCTTTTGTCGTCCCTGAACAGGATGTTGTATTTGGGATTGAGCGTCTTAATGAGGTTATTTTCGAGCAGCAGGGCTTCTGCCTCGGAGCGCACCACGGTAGTCTCCATGCGCACAATCTTGCTTACCATGTGGCCAGTGCGGGTGCCGCCATGGTTCTTCTGAAAATAGCTGGAAACCCGCTTCTTCAGGCTAATGGCTTTGCCCACATAGAGCAACTGGTCTTGGACGTCAAAGTAGCGGTACACACCCGGCAACGACGGCAGGGCAGCCACTTCACGCAACAGGGCTTCAGGATGGTGTTCGGACATGGGACGCTATTGTCCTTTCTTTGCGCCGGTGGACAATCGCTCCATGCAGCCCTACAACACGCCATCGCAAGTCCAGCCGCTGCTGTGGGACGTGTTTTGCAAGGTGATAGACAACTTTGGCGATATTGGCGTGTGTTGGCGTTTAAGTGCAGATTTGGCATCAAGGGGGCACACGGTGCGCCTGTGGGTGGACGACCCCTCAGCACTGCATTGGATGGCTCCCGCTGCGCTGATTGGAGACTGGCCCGGCGTGCAAGTGCTGCGGTGGGCTCAGTCCTGCGATGCGGTCGTGCTGGCCACACTAGCTCCCGCCAATGTCTGGGTCGAGGGTTTTGGTTGTGAAGTTGCTACTGAATTCATAGCTGCATACGCATATTACACGGGGTCTTTAGGCAATAATGAGCATCCGCATCCGGTGTGGATCAACCTGGAATACCTGTCCGCAGAAGCCTATGTAGAGCGCTCCCACGGACTACCCTCTCCCGTCACGCGTGGCCAGGCACGGGGTTGGACCAAGCACTTTTTTTATCCCGGCTTCTCTGAGCGCACCGGTGGTTTGCTGCGCGAACCCGATCTGATGGACCGACAACAGGCATTCATTCAGAGCGGTCAGCGTGTGCAGTGGTTGGCGCAACATGGCGTCCCTTGGAATGGCGAGCGGCTGGTTTCGCTGTTTTGCTATGAGCCCACTGCCCTGCCCGCACTGCTGGCCGGACTTGACGTCCTTCCCGAGGACACCCTGGTGCTAGTCACCGCAGGACGCGCTGCGGCGGCAGTGCAGGCGGCAGTAGTCCAAACCGCACCGCTGCACCACGTCCGTTTGGCCTATTTGCCAGCGTTGACGCAGGTCGAATACGACCAGCTGCTGTGGACTTGCGACCTGAATTGCGTGCGCGGCGAGGACTCCGTAGTGCGGGCCATTTGGGCCAGTAAGCCCTTCCTATGGCAGATTTACCCGCAGCAGGACGCAGCCCACATCGGCAAGCTCGACGCCTTTCTCAACACCCTGAACGCCAGTGCATCACTGCGTGGCATTCACCATACCTGGAACGCCACCACCGGCGGCGAGAGTGAACCGGCCATTACATTGACCGACCTCCAGGAATGGTCGCAAACCGTGTTGGCGGCACGCGCTGGCTTGCTCCAATTGGACGATCTGGTCACACAACTGGTCGATTTCGTCCTGAAAAAACGGTAAAATCTTGGGCTTTGCTGACTTGACCGCATTTGACGGGTAAATCACGCTCCGCCGCAGTTTGCGGCCTAACTTTGCTGACAGCACAGGCTGGCGGCAACAACCGCAACAACTTAGCTTATGAAAATCGCTCAAGAAATCCGCGCCGGCAACGTCATCATGCACGGCAAAGATCCCATGGTCGTTCTGAAGACCGAATACAGTCGCGGCGGACGCAACTCTGCCACCGTGCGTATGAAGCTCAAAAGCCTGATCGCCAATTTCGGCACCGAAGTGGTATTCAAAGCCGACGACAAGATGGACCAGGTCATTCTGGACAAGAAAGACTGCACTTACTCCTACTTTGCCGACCCGATGTACGTGTGCATGGACGAAGAGTTCAACCAGTACGAAGTTGAAGCCGAGAACATGGGTGACACCCTGAACTACCTCGAGGACGGCATGGAACTCGAAGTGGTGTTCTATGACGGCAAGGCCATCTCTGTTGAACTGCCCACCAGCGTCGTGCGCGAAATCACCTGGACTGAGCCCGCAGTCAAGGGTGATACATCAGGCAAAGTCTTGAAGCCTGCCAAGATCGCTACCGGCTTTGAAGTGGGCGTGCCCATCTTTGTGGCTCAAGGCGACAAGGTCGAAATCGACACCCGCACCGGCGAATACCGCAAGCGGGTGTAAAAAAACAAAACCCCCACGCTCCATGAAAAAGGCTCCTTCGGGAGTCTTTTTGTTTGCCCATCCACCTTGCGATTTGGGTGTAGGCTATCGCCATGACCAGCGAAACAACCGTCAGCCCGCTTACTCCATGCAATGACAACGCCAATCCAGCGCGTCTCGCCTTGCGACGCGTGCTGATCGACACCTACCACGAGAACGTGGCCTATATGCACCGCGAGTGCGACATCTACCGGGCAGAAGGTTTCAAGGCACTCTCCAAAGTGGAGATACGCACCAATGGCCGCAGAATTTTGGCAACACTCAATGTGGTGGACGACCCGTCCATCGTGGCCTGCGGCGAACTGGGTTTGTCGAAGGCAGCGTTCGCCCAAATGGGTGTCGAAGATGGCCACACCGTCACCGTATCGCAAGCCGAACCGCCCGAATCCATCGGCGCACTGCACCGAAAGCTAGGCGGCGAACGTCTCAATCTGGAAGACTTCAAAGCCATTGTTCACGACATTGCCGAGCACCATTTCTCCAAGATCGAACTCACCGCCTTCGTCGTTGCCACCAACCGCGATGAACTGGACCGCGAGGAAGTGTATTTTCTGACCCAGGCCATGATTGACGTCGGGCGCCACCTGAACTGGCACGAAAACCTGGTCGTAGACAAACATTGCATTGGTGGCATTCCGGGCAACCGCACGTCCATGCTGATCGTGCCTATCGTCGCGGCACACGGAATGCTGTGTCCCAAGACGTCGTCACGCGCCATCACATCGCCCGCAGGTACCGCGGACACTATGGAAGTACTGGCCAATGTGGAGTTGCCAATTGAGCAGTTGGAAGACATTGTCCGTGCTCACCGTGGCTGCCTGGCTTGGGGCGGCACCGCCAATTTATCACCCGCAGATGACGTACTGATCTCGGTCGAGCGCCCCTTGTCACTGGACTCACCAGGCCAGATGGTGGCATCCATTTTGTCGAAAAAGATCGCTGCCGGCTCCAGCCACCTGGTGCTGGATATTCCCATTGGTCCTACCGCCAAGGTGCGCTCCATGCCCGAGGCGCAGCGCTTGCGCCGCCTGTTTGAATATGTCGCGCGGCGCATGCAACTGTCGCTAGATGTCATCATTACCGACGGTCGACAGCCCATCGGCTTTGGCATTGGCCCGGTGCTTGAAGCCCGCGACGTGATGCGTGTGCTGGAGAACGATCCGCGTGCGCCCATAGACCTGCGGCAAAAATCTCTTCGGTTGGCCGGGCGACTGATTGAATGCGACCCCGATGTGCGTGGCGGCGACGGCTTTGCCATTGCACGCGACATTCTGGATTCCGGCCGCGCCTTAGCCAAGATGAACGACGTCATCCAGGCACAGGGCAGCAAACTTTTTGACCATAACCAGCCCGGCCTCGGCGCACTGACTTTCGAGGTGCGCGCGCCCCAGGCCGGCACGGTAACCAGCATCGACAACCTGCAACTGGCGCGCATTGCCGGTCTGGCCGGGGCACCCAAGGTGAAAAATGCCGGAGTCGACTTGCTGTGCAAGTTAGGCGATAAAGTGCAGGCCGACGCACTGCTCTACCGGGTGCACGCCAGCTATCCGACTGACCTGGAGTTTGCCCACCAGGCCTGCAAGAAATCCATTGGTTATGCCATTGGCAATGCCGCCGACATGCTGCATGCCTTTGTGGAGTTTTGATGAACGACGCGCCCCTTTTACTGCACTTTGCCGAAGACCTGTCCAGCGCAAGCGCCATCGCCGAGGCTGCGGGGTTCAATCAAGCCGTCATTGAGCGCCATCGCTTCCCGGATGGCGAGATCAGGCTTCGGCTGCCGGTCAACCTGCCTGCGCGCGTGGCGCTGCTGCGAACGCTGGACAACCCTAACGAAAAACTGATGGAGCTGATGCTGGTCACGCGTACCGCACGCACTCTGGGAGCGCGCCATGTCACCCTGGTGGCACCCTACCTGGCATATATGCGGCAAGACATCGCGTTCCAGCCCGGCGAAGTAGTGAGCCAGCGGGTCGTCGGTCGTTTTTTGGCGGAATTGTTTGATGCTGTCATCACTGTGGACCCCCACTTGCACCGCGTGGCCACCCTGGTCGAAGCGGTGCCCGTCGCACAAGCCACTGTGCTCAGCGGCGCACCACTGTTGGCCGACCTGATTGCAAAGCACTACCCGCGCCCGTTGCTGGTCGGTCCTGACGAAGAGTCCGCACAATGGGTCGCGCAAGCGGCGGCTCGCCATGGCTTCGAGCACGCGGTGTGCCACAAGGTTCGCCGTGGTGACTGCGACGTGGAAATTGCGCTGCCTGACACCCCTGTCACAAGCCGCAACGTGGTTCTGATGGACGACGTAGCCAGCAGCGGCCACACACTGACGGAGGCCGCGCGCCTCTTGCTGGCGGCCGGTGCCGCTTCGGTTGACGTGGCCGTCACACATGCCCTGTTTGCTGGCGACGCCGTGAAATTGATCAGACTAGCAGGTGTTGGCCAGATCTGGAGTACGGACTGCATCGCCCACTCCAGCAATGCCGTTAGCATGTCGGGTCTGATTGCTCAATCCCTTCTGTCACACACCACTTAGGACACCATCGCTTGGACACCCCGCACGACCTCGACGAAAACACCCTGGCAGACGCCTGGGCCTACCTCAAAGCACACACTGACGCAGGCATTCCGCTGCGCCCTAACGCCTACCGCATGGCGTTTGCCGACCCGGAATTCATGGCACGCCGTGAAACCCGCGGCATCCGCATTCAGTTGGAGTTGCTCAAACCCGATGTGGACCAACAAGAACAAGGCATCGACAACACCGTAGTGGTATTTGGCAGCGCACGCTTTAGCTCACCCGAAGCGGCCCGACAGATGCTGGACGCGGCCCGCAGTAGCGGTGATGCACTGGCATTGAAGGAAGCCGAGCGCCAATTGCGCAATGCGGGCTACTACGATCTGGCACGCCGGTTTGGACATATCGTGGCCACCCACAGTGCCGCATTGCCGGAAAATGAGCGCCTGTACATATGCACCGGCGGCGGGCCCGGCATCATGGAAGCGGCTAACCGGGGTGCGCAGGAGGCAGGCGCTAAAACCATCGGTCTGAATATTGCCCTGCCACACGAACAACACGCCAACCCCTTTGTCACACCATCCTTGAGCTTCAAGTTCCACTATTTTGCGGTCCGCAAGATGCATTTCATGATGCGCGCCAAGGCCATGGTGGCGTTCCCGGGTGGCTTTGGCACACTCGACGAGCTTTTTGAAGTCATCACCCTGGTGCAGACCAAAAAGTCTGACCCGGTTCCCATCATCCTGTTTGGCAAGGACTACTGGAAAAGGCTAATCAATATGGATGTCATGATCGAAGAAGGCGCGGTGTCTGAGTCTGATCTGGAACTCTTCAAATTCACAGACGACCCACAGGAAGCGTGGGACACGATCCAGGCGTTCTACAAGTTGTAGGATTACAGATCGCCACTGTGCTCTATGGCACCTGAGTTAGGGTGACCACATTCCGGCACATATCGCGCAATGATGATGAAAGTGATGGAAATGATGGAAAGTCAAACCGACAATGATTCTGCCCCGCTGTCAGTGAGTTTGGCCATACAACTCCTGACCTCCCCCGCTGTTTTCGGATCATTGAGTCTGAGCGAAGCGGCCAGGATAGTAGATTTCATGAAACCTGCTCAGTACGACAGCGGCGATTGCTTTATTCAGGAGGGTGATGCCGCCGATACCGGCTTCATGGCGCTGATTATTGAGGGGGAGGTCATTGTTGAGAACATCGTTGTCGACAGCTTTTCTCCAATTACGACAGCTATCCTTGGCCCTGGCTCTTTAGTGGGAGAGATGGGCCTGCTAGACAACGGACCGCGCTCCGCTTCTTGCACTGCCGCTACAGAGCTCTATTGTGCCACTCTGAGTCGAAATGATTTTTACACCTTGCTGGTCAAGGAACCGGCCATTGGCGCAAAGCTGATGTTAGGAGTGTCCATCCGCATTACCGAGCGTTTAAGGGAAACTGCGCGCAAGCTGAAGCTATATGCAAAGATGTGCCAATCGATGCGTGCTGAAATGGACCAGGTAATCCGATAGGCCAGGTAGGCGCAACAAGTTGCTGCGCTTTCAGGGCCGCAGCTTCCACGCCACGCGCGACCCCATACCCACCATTGCGCCCAGCGTCCAGAACACCACGGACACTCCCACCACCATGCCCGCTGTGCCAAACAGCATGGGCATCAGCACGCTGGACAAGTTGATGGTGGCCAGTCGCAGCCCGAGCGCCTGACCGTGCAGGGCATGCGGGGTAATCTGGTGCAGTGTGCTCATGATCATGGGTTGCACGGAGCCCAACGCCAGCCCCAGCAACACCGAGCACAAACCCATGGACCAGGGCGACACCATCAGCGGGTAAATGGCAAACAACAAGCCAGTGACCACCATTGCGCCGCTCACCACCACCCACTCGCGCAAATGCGCTGCAAGCAGTGGCATAGCGACACGCACGGCGGCGGCGGCAATAGCAAAGGCGCCAAGAATGGACCCGATTACCGATGCGCTGAAAGCATTCTCGTGACCCAGCACAGGTACCACAAAAGTGTGTACGTCCCAACAGCTGGCCAAGAGCCAGTTCACCATCAACAGTCGGCGCATACGCGGCTCGCGCAATAGATCCCACACATTCTGGTGTGTCGCACCGGGCGGCTGCGCAACGGGTGGCAACTCAAGCGTGTGACGAACCCACAACCAGCTCAACCAGGGCAGCAAGGTGAGCATGACAAACGCACCACGAAAACCGGTGTCGTCCCCGGCGGAGCCACCCATCCAGACGCCTGCGTGGTCAATCAGCAAACCTGCCGCCACCGGGCCGACAAAGTTGGAGACAGCCGGGCCAATCGCCAACCAACTGAACACCTGCTTGAGCTCAGTGGAATCGCGGGCGGCGCGCCCCACATGGCGCTGCAAAGCAATTGAAGCAGACCCCGTGGATCCACCCATCAGCAACGCGCTCAGGCACAAAACCCAAAACTGGGGCCACAGTACGGCCAGCATGGCGCCGGTCGACGCCGCAACCACGCCCATGCCCATGGGACGCTTCAGACCATGGCGATCCGCATAGCGGCCAGCCGGCAATGCCAAAAACACCTGTGTCAATGAAAACAGCGCCAGCAGCACGCCGACCGCAAATGGACTGTGTCCCTGTCGCAGCGCCAACAGTGGGGCCGCCATGCGCAAGCCGGCCATGCTGCTGTGCAGGCAGATGTGGCCGCAGATTAAACGCAACAGAGCCCAGGTCTGGACACGCTTGGCTTGGGGAGTCGAATCAGCGTGAGGCAAACTCATGCGCAGCCAGCATCCCCATCTACATCGCCATCTGCCCGGTCGAAGTCTTTGTCGATGGGAATCAGGGACTGTGCCTGCGTGTCGGGCAGGGCATCGACCTTTTTGAGCACCCGGCTCATGGCGCGGCTGCGGGTCTCGGCGTTGTCCAGTGTGTTGAGCACCGTTTGGGTCTGGGATTTGACCTTGGCCAATACACCACCAAATTTTTCGAACTCGGTCTTCACCGCGCCCAGCACCTGCCAGACCTCGCTGGAGCGCTTCTCCAGCGCCAGCGTTCGAAAACCCATTTGCAGCGAACTGAGCATGGCCAGCAAGGTTGTTGGCCCGGCCAGCGTGACGCGGTGGTCGCGCTGCAATGACTCCATCAAGCCCGGGCGGCGCAGCACTTCGGCATACAACCCTTCGGTGGGCAAAAACAGAATCGCAAAGTCCGTGGTGTATGGCGGCTCCACATATTTTTCGACCATGGACTTGGCTTCCAGGCGGATACGCACTTCGAGCGCCTTGCCTGCTGCCTCTGCCCCGGCCACATCAGCCCTACCCTGCGCGTCCAGCAGGCGCTCGTAGTCTTCGTTAGGGAACTTGGCGTCAATAGGCAGCCACAGCGGCTCGCCGGTGTCAGACTTGCCCGGCAGCTTGATGGCAAAGTCGACCACGTTCTTGCTGCCAGGGCGCGTGGCCACCTGCACCGCGTACTGGTCGGGCACAAATACCTGCTCCAGCAGACCGGCCAACTGGGCTTCGCCAAAAATGCCCCGCGTCTTCACGTTGGTCAGCAGGTGCTTGAGGTCGCCCACGCCCTGCGCCAGCGTTTGCATCTCGCCCAGACCCTTGTGCACCTGTTCCAGCCGGTCGGCCACTTGCTTGAAGCTCTCGCCCAACCTGACCTGCAAGGTGGTCTGCAGCTTCTCGTCGACCGTGGCGCGCATCTCGTCGAGCTTGGCGGAGTTGGTGGTTTGCAGTTGGGCCAGTTGCGCTTCCAGGGTCTGGCGCACCTCGCTCATGCGCCGGGCGTTGGATTCGCTTAAACCCGATAGCTGGGTGGTTAACGTGTCCGACAGACTTTTTTGCAGCAAGGTGAGTTGCTGACCAAAGGCGTCGATCTGCGTGTTTTGCGTGCGAGTGGCTTCGGCCCCTTGCTGGGTCAGGGTTTGCTGGAAGGTGGCCAGATTTTGCGTCAGCTCCTGTCGCGCGCCTTGTGATGATTCAGCAATCTCGCGGCGCAACTCGCGCTCCAGCCGTTCGTGGCCCACCTGCAACTGGGCGCGCAGGTCTTGCAACTCTTTGCGCTGTAGTTCTGCGTCAACGCCACTGTTGCGCGCGCGGGCCTGCACCAGACCAACCCAGGCCACCAGCAGCAGCGTCAACACCGACAGCGCCAACAGCGCCCAAACCAATCCATCATTCACGTCAAATCCGTCCTTGCAGCCCGGCCGCGTTCAGCGGCGTCACCGCTTTGCCGTGCACCAGATAGCCAATCAGGTTATCCACCGCCAGCATGGCCATGGCGCGGCGCGTGCCCGCCGTGGCGCTGGCAATGTGGGGCGTCAGCACAACATTGGGCACGGTCAGCAAATCGGGGTGCAATTTGGGCTCCCCCTCATACACGTCCAACCCAGCTGCAGCAATGCGTTTGTCTCGCAAGGCGGTAGCAAGCGCTGCATCGTCCACAACACCGCCGCGGGCGATGTTGATCAGTGTGGCGCTGGGCCTCATCAAGGCCAACTCGGCCGCACCGATGGAGTGATGCGATGCTGCGGAATACGGCACCACCAGCATCACATGGTCGGCGGATTGCAGCAACTCTGGCTTGCTCACGTAGCTTGCGCGGCACGCAGTCTCGGTGGCCGCATCCAGGCGACTGCGGTTGTGATAAATCACCTTCATGCCAAAGCCCAGAGCACCGCGCCGTGCAATGGCCTGGCCGATGCGCCCCATGCCAATGATGCCAAGCGTGCTGCCGTGCACCTCGGCGCCCGAGAACATCTCGTAGTTCCAGCGCGTCCATTTGCCGGCCCGCAAGAAATGCTCGCTCTCGGTCACGCGCCGGGCTGTGGCCATCAGCAGCGCAAAGCCGAAGTCGGCCGTGGTCTCAGTCAGCACGTCGGGGGCGTTGGTGCCCAGCACGCCGCAAACGCTCATGGCGTCGAGGTCAAAGTTGTTGTAGCCCACGGTCATGTTGGCGCAAATTTTGAGCGCCGGGCACTTGGCCAACAACTCGGCATTGATGCGCTCCAGGCCAAAGGTCAGCGCGCCGGCTTTGTCCTGCAAGCGACGTGCGACTTCGTCAGCACTCCAGTCAGCGTCATCCGTATTGGATTCGACCTCAAAGTGCTGTGAGAGGCGCTGCGCAACTTCCGGAAAAATAGCGCGGGTGATCAAAATGCGAGGGCGAGATGGGGATGTAGCCATGGCGGTGTCTCAGGTTGGTGGAGCGATGTCGAACACCTGGCGCAAATAGGCCAGGTACTTTTCATCTTCACACATACTTTTGGATGGCGTGTCCGACAGTTTGGCAACCGGTTGGCCATTGCACTGCACCATCTTGATCACGATTTGCAACGGTTCATAGCCCAGATCATTAGTCAGGTTGGTACCGATGCCGAAAGCCAGTTGGCAGCGGCCCTTGAACTGCTGATACAGCTCAATGGTGCGCGGCACGGTCAGGCTGTCGCTGAAGATCAGCGTCTTGGTGCGCGGGTCGACCCGGTTGCGGGTGTAGTGGGCCAGCATGCGCTCACCCCAGTTGAACGGGTCCCCACTGTCGTGGCGCGCACCGTCAAACAGTTTGCAAAAGAACAGGTCAAAGTCGCGCAGGAAGGCACTCATGCCGTACACATCCGACAGGGCAATGCCCAGGTCACCCCGGTACTCACGCGCCCACGATTCAAAGGCAAAAATCTGGCTGTCGCGCAGGCGTGGTCCCAACGCCTGGGTGGCCTGCAGGTACTCGTGCGCCATGGTGCCCAGGGGCGTAAGGCCCAACCGCATGGCGGCCAGCGTGTTGCTGGTACCGGCCAGCTGACCCGGTGCGCCTGCATTCTTGCCTGGACTTTGCACCGTGCCCAAGCGGGCCACCAGCACACGCAGAACTTCGTCATGCCAGGCCCTGGAGAATCGGCGCCGGGTGCCGTAGTCGGCAATCTTCAGGTCGGACAGGCCCTCGCAGCGCAGCTGGCTAATCTTCACGTCCAGACGTTTGCGCCCTTCCAAAAAATCCGGCGCCGGCTGGGTGTTTCGAAAGTAGACCTCGTTGACGATGGCCAGCACCGGAATCTCGAACAGGATGGTGTGCAGCCAGGGTCCGATGATGACGATCTCGATCTCGCCGCTGGGCTTTGCCGTGACGGTGATGTATTTCTCGTTGAGCTTGAACAGGCCCAAGAAGTCGACAAAGTCGCTCTTGATGAAGCGCATGGAGCGCAGGTAGGCCAACTCGCTGTCCTGAAAATGCAGGCTGCACAACAAGCCAATTTCCTCCCGGATGTCGCTGGCGTGAGCCGCCAGATCAACGCCGGGTGTGCGGCATTTGAAGCGGTATTCCACCTGCGCACCGGGAAACTGGTGCAGCACCGCCTGCATCATGGTGAACTTGTAGAGGTCGGTGTCCAGTAGGCTGGTAATGATCATGGTTTAAGCGTCAAGCGCGGTCTGCGCAGTCAGTGTAATCACCCGGTCGGCGCGTGCTGTCAATATGCCATTTTGCTCCGCCACCAGCATGGACATACCCTGCGCCTTCAGACTGAGCAAGGCATCGCGAATAGACGCCACCAGCACCGGGGCAATGCCCTCGCAGGGCTCGTCCAGCAACAACAGGCTGGGGCCGGTCATCAGGGTGCGGGCGATGCTGAGCATTTGTTGCTCGCCTCCACTCATGTAGGCAGCGCTGCGCTGGAGCATGGTCTTGAGGGCCGGGAACAGTTGCAGCACCTGCTCCTGCCGCTGCGCCAGAACGGATGCAGTGCCCTGCCGAGCGGCGATCAGCAAATTCTCCCGCACAGTCAGAGCTGTGAACAAGCGTCGGTCCTCCGGCACGTAGCCTAGTCCGCGCAATGCGCGCTGGTGCGTTGGCAATTCCAGCATGCTCTCGTTTTGATAGCGTACTACGCCCTCTGTACGGGGGCCTATGCCCATAATCGCCTGTAACAGGGTGGACTTGCCAGCCCCGTTGAGGCCCTGCAACACCACCAGTTCGCCGCGGCCCACCGTGAGCGACACGCCAAACAGCGCTTGCGCCGCGCCATGCCAAGCCCGCAGGTCACGTATCTCAAGCATGCAGAGGTTTCTCCCACCACTGACCCAGGTAGCACTGTCGCACCGTAGCGTCGCTTGCAACCTCGTCGGGGGTGCCCTGCGCGGCAATGGCGCCATCAATCAGTACCAGAACCCGGTCGGCCACGCCAAACACGGCGTCCATATTGTGCTCGGTATACAGCACCGCGGTGCCCGCCCGGCCAGCTTGCGGCTGGGTGAGCGACTTCACTAAGGCCATCAGCGTTGCGCGCTCCTCAGTGGCTAGACCGGCGGCGGGTTCATCCAGCAATAGCAACCCGGTATTGCGCCCAGCCAGCGCCATGGCCAGCTCCAACCGCTTCTTGGCGCCGTAAGGCAAGTCTTGTGCTTCTGCGTGCGCCAGATTGTGCAGACCCACTTGCTCCAACAGCGCCGAGGCCGGCTGACTATCACCAGAATCCAATACGTTATAGGCCGCTAGCCCTCGTGGATATTGCGTAAGCAGCTGCACATTTTGTAGCACTGTCAACGCTTCAAAGGTCTGTGCCACCTGAAAAGTACGGGCAATGCCACGCTGTAGGCGCTGCGCCGGGCGCAGCCCATCGATGCGCTCGCCGTTCCACAGCACCTGCCCGGCAGTCGGCGGGTGCTGGCCCGCTATGCAGGCAAACGTGGTGGACTTGCCCGCACCATTGGGCCCAATCAATGCGACGCATTCGCCCGGCTCGACGGTAAACGTCACGCCATTGACCGCCTTGACACCGTCAAAGTGCTTCACCAGGCCTTGCACCTGCAAGCTCATGGTCGCACTCCCGTGGCATGCGCCGAACCCTGTCGCACTAGTGAAGTCCAACGCAAACCCAGTAGTCCTGAGGGTGCCGCCACCATGATGACCATCACCAGCACGCCCAGGGCACCGCGCCAGTAATCAAAACCTCGCCCCAGTTCGGCAGCAGCCCACACCAGGATGGTGGCCCCGGCGATCGTGCCCCACAACTGGTGCACACCGCCCAATAAAATCACCAGTAGTGCATCCACCGAAGTAGACACTGCAGCCACAGACGGGAACACCGCCCCCTGGTGCGCTGCAAACAACCCGCCCGCCAAGCCCGCCAGCGTGGCGCTTTCCACGTAAATGCGATATTTGATGGACTGCACCGGCAAGCCGCTGGCGGCAGCCCTTTGAGGTGCATCCCGCACCGCCTGCAGAGCTGCACCCAGAGTCGAGCGGCTCAGCCGCCCCAGCGCCGCGATGCTGAGCAGGGCCAACCCCACCAGGAGCGCAAAAAACAGGTTTCGCGTATCGCCATTGACCAACTGTAAGCCAATCAGCCCGTTGTCGCCACCTGTCAACGTGACCCACTGGCTGGCTGTAGCCCATACCACCTGAGCCAGCGCCAGCGACAGCATGGCCAGGTAGACACCGGCACTGCGCACCAGCACACCTCCCAATGCGGCCGCCACGCCCAAGGCTGCGGCGCAACCCACGGCCAACGCGCCGGCCAAGCTCCAACCCAAAATGGAGTGCGCCAGTGCCGCGCCATAGGCCCCCAGCGCAAAGAAGGCTGCGTGGCCAAAGCTGACCAGCCCCCCCAAGGCCATCATGGACTGCAAACTGACACCCAAAATCACCATGATCAAGGCATCGCTGGCCAGGGATTGCCAATAGTCTCCCGCCCACCACGCCAGGCTCGCCAGCACAATCACACCGGCAGACACCAGCAGGAAGCCGCTGCGCGTACCGGGTACCCGGTGAAATTTATGGGCAACTTCTTTCGGGCCGGTATCCAGCGCCTTGCCCAGCAAGCCTTGGGGTCGCAGCGCCAGTACCAACGCCATGGTGACGAACACCAGCACCAGCGTAGCCTGCGGCATAAGGCTAATTCCAAAGGCATGCACCAGTCCAATCAGCAAGGCTGCGAAAAACGCACCGCTAATGCTGCCCAAGCCACCCGTTACCACCACCACGAAGGTCTCCACTACCACGTTCACATCCATCTGCAGGTTGGCGGGTTCACGCGGCAGTTGCAAGGCGCCGCCCAATCCAGCCAGCGCACAACCCAGCACCACGGTGCCAAACATCAGTGGTGCGGGGTTAATGCCCAGCGCGTCCAGCATGCCCCGGTCTTGCGTGGCGGCCCGCACGCGCGTGCCGAACGCTGTGCGAGTGAGCAGCAGATGCAGCCCTAGCCATATCAGGGGTCCCAGCAGAATGGTGAAAGCCTGGTACTGCGGAAAGAACTCGCCACCCACCTCGATCGCGCCTTTGAGTCCGGGAAAGCGCGGCGCAAACACTTCGTCCGGGCCAAAGCCCCAGCGCATGGCATCGTGCAAGGCCAGACTCAGGCCAAAGGTGGCGACCAACTGGTACAACTGGGGTACGCCGTACAGCCGGCGGAGCAGGAGAAATTCTGCTGCAGCCCCCGCCAATGCTGCGCAACAAGCTCCCAAAAACATAGCAACTGCGTACAACCACGCGCTCTCGCCCCACGACGGATGCCAGTTCACCAGCCAGTGGGCGCTAAACAAGGCGCCCAACATGAAGAAACTGCCATGCGCAAAATTGACGATGCGTGTCACGCCGAAGATCAGCGTCAACCCCGCGGCCATCAGGAACAGCGTGGTGGCGTAGCTCAGGCCGTTGAGAAACTGGAGCGCAAAAAATGTCATTGCAAATGGGCCAGCGCAGGACCTAGCCCGCGCACCTTAATCCAGCCAGGTCGTGAACTCTTGCACCGGCACACGTGACGTGTGAAAAGTGTTAACTAAGGCTGACGCATCCGCATAGCCCAATGACATGCCGCAGACCATCATCTCGCCAGGGCCAGCACCGACGTACGGCATGATAATCTTGGAAAACGCGAGCCAGGCGGCCTGCGGGCAGGTGTGCAGGCCATGGCCACGCGCGGACACCATGATGCTTTGCAAAAATGTCCCGTAATCCAACAGCGAACCCCTACCCATGGCCCGGTCGACTGTGAACATCAGGCCCACCGGGGCGTCGAAAAACCGGAGGTTGCGCTGTTGCTGCACATGCATCTGGTCGCGATCGCCCTTGCCAATGCCCAAAAGTCCATACAAACCCAAGCCATTCTCGCGGCGTCGCTCCTGGAAAGGGCTGACCCACTTTTGTGGGTAATAGTCGTATTCGTCGGTGTACTGTGCTGCCAGTTCGGGGTCAGTGCGCATCGCATCGTGCAGGGTGCACGCCTTCTCCACCAGCCGGTCCCGGCTTGCGCCCTGTAGCACATAGACGCGCCAGGGTTGGCTGTTGGTACCCGACGGCGCACGACTCGCCACCTGCAGAATCTGCTCGATCAGGTCGCGGGGCACCGCCTGATTGGTAAACGCACGAGTCGACATGCGCGAGGTAATCGCCCCATCCACCACTGACATGGTCATAACAAAGTCTCCAAAACAGTTTTCAAAGGCGCAGGCAACGCAACCGGCCTGCGGGTGATCTTGTCCACATACACATGCACAAAATGTCCTTTAGCGGCAGTCATGTCTGATGCGCCAAAGACGCCCACTTCATACCGCACACTCGATGACCCCAGTTTGGCCACCCGAATGCCGACGTCCACTGCTTGGGGAAAGGCCAGCGCGGCAAAATAGTTGCATTTCGTCTCGATCACCAACCCAATGGTTTCGCCATCGTGAATGTCCAGCACACCGCGTTCGATCAGGTAGGCGTTGACGGCCGTATCAAACCAACTGTAGTACACAACATTGTTGACATGGCCATAGGCGTCATTGTCCATCCAGCGGGTCGCTATGGAGCGAAAGACGCGGTAGGCGCTGCGTGGCTCGGGCGTGGGCTTATGTTCCTGCATAGCTTCATTTTGCCAGCACTGGGGCGGTAACCCCGAGTACGGCCTGCTTCCACATGGCCAGACTGACTTACGTGACGTCCGTATGAAACAAGCACGTTTTAGAAAAATTGCTCTAATTTGTTGCATTGCAGCAAAAAAGACTTGCGCAGCGGTTTCAGATCCATATAATTCAACCCATGCTGCACTGCAACATAGACAAGCCATCAGGCGCAGTCTCGGGGCAGATAGTAAATTTTTTACCTCAACTCTTGGAGATATTGACATGATGACCGTTGAACAAGTTATGGCTTCCCACAAAGCAAACGTTGAAACCCTGTTTGGCTTGACCAGCAAGGCTTTCGAAGGCGTAGAGAAACTCGTAGAACTAAACCTGACCGCTTCCAAAGCAGCTTTGTCTGAAGCCAACAGCCACACCCAGTCCCTGCTGAGCGTGAAAGATGCACAAGAACTGTTGGCCCTTCAATCCGGCCTGTTCCAGCCCTTGGCTGAAAAGACCGCCGCTTACAGCCGTCACCTGTATGACATCGCTACTGCAGCGACTGCTGACTTGGGCAAAAACTTTGAAGGCCAAGCTGCCGATGCACAGAAGAAATTCATGGGCATGGTTGACACCGCTGCCAAGAACGCGCCTGCTGGCTCTGAGTCCGCTGTAGCCATCATGAAGAGTTCTGTTACTGCTGCCAACAGCGCACTGGAATCCGTGCAAAAGGCTGTCAAACAAGCGACTGAAATGGCTGAAGCCAACTTCAATGCCGTGGCCGCTACTGCGACAACCGCAACCAAGCAAGCTGCCAAGAAGCGTTAATTTGCAGACTGAACGCAGTCCATTGCCCTTTTGGAGCGTTCTCTCTAGCAGTCAAGGGAAAACCCTGACATAATTAAATTATCGAAACCGCTTATTGCTGTTTCTGCCAGTTGTCTCCTCGGGTCCTTTCGAAACCATCAGGTTCAGGGATCCCTTCAGGGCCTCGTTGCAAAACGGGGCCTTTTTTTTGGCCCGGCAGGGAGTTATCCAGCTGGTGGCACAAACCCTTAAGAATCAATGGCTTACATGAATTGTGGGCCGCAAAAAAGAAAAATTAGACCGCACTGGTTTCTACTTCCAATCTGTCCACTCTGCACACCAACGCAATGGCCAGTTTCTAGTACAGCCGACCGCCAATCCGGACCCCATGACACCGTTGCGAAGATGTAAATTTCCCTTTCGGTTCTTCAGGTGAATTTTGGTCGGCTTAGGAAAAAATAATGCCTGCTTAGGGCTGGAAGCCGACGCCCTCATATTCTGACAACGGCCCCTCACTGTCCGCGTTCAATAGGTACAGCTTGATTGACTGTCCAATCAAAGCCCACTCGCGCGGGCAGCCACCCACCTATTCGCCCGTCTGCGACCTTCTTCCAAAGTTTCCGTAGTGATTTTTGCCATAACAGGCTGAATCATTGCGAGCATTTGGCGGGTAGTGTCATCGTCCATTCGCATGGCCAAATCCCACCACTTCGTCGCTTCCGCATAATCGCGCGGAACACCTTGTCCCAAAAAACAAATCTCTCCGAAGCGAAACTGAGACTTGCGATGCCCTTGTTCGGCGGCCAGACGAAACCAGTGACCAGATTGAACGTCGCTCTGCTCGACGGAGAGTCCGTTTTCATACATTGTCCCCAAGTTCACTTGAGATTCCAGGTCCCCGTGATTTGCGGCCATTTCAAATAGAGCGACTGCCTTTGCGTTGTCTTGTTTGAAACCGAGGCCGCGGTAGTACATGAACGCAAGCTGTCGTTCGGCAGCCGAGTTACCGTCTTTGGCCGCAGCCGCAAAGGCCTTTGAGGCCTTTGAGGCCTTGACATAAGACTTCGCGTTCAGGAGGCGGATGCCATCGTCGTAAATGGTAGCCCACACCAGGACTGGGAAACACGCGGTCAGCAAGACTGAAACAGTGAATTTATTCATGCTTTGTCGCTTCCGTAGTTGCATTGAAGGCCAACGCCACGCAAACCGCAAAACCCAGGATTTGATTTGGTCGATTCTAGGCTTCAAGCAAGCTGACTTCAAGTATGGAGAGCACATCTTGAAAGTCCTTCGCTGCAAATCGGCGGCTCTCGAACCAGGTCAAACCTCCAAACGTAGTTGGCTTACCCACACGTTCCACCAGTTGACTTTGAAATAGCTGAATCAATTCAGGGGCCATCCCCCTCAAACTTGCACAAAAAGCTGATATTCCATACAGTCCTAGAAAGCGAACAAATGTTCGAAGGAGAGTGCGATGAACGACGAGCGGTATTTGGCGGCGCTGCGGACCTACTGGAAGGCCAACAGCACCTTCCCGTCCATGGCCAAGCTGTGCGGCGTGGTGGGCCTGAGTTCTAAGTCGAGCGTGTTCGGATTGGTCAGCCGCCTGACTGAGGCTGGGTACATTCAGCGGCTGGAAGGCCGCATTGCTCCCACGAAGAAATTCTTTGCGCGCCCGCTACTAGGCCCGGTGCGTGCAGGGCTGCCCCAACCTGCCACGCAGGAAGAGCCTGAGTTGCTGACGCTGGACGACTACCTCATTGAGGCACCCAACCGCACCTCCCTGCATCGCGTCAAAGGCGACAGCATGAAAGACGTCGGCATCCTGGAAGGGGACCTGCTGGCGGTCGAACACAACAGCCCAAACAAGCCCGGCGACATCGTGGTGGCCGTCATTGACGAAGAACTCACGGTAAAGACCTTGCGCATGGGCGCAGACGGCAAGTACTTTCTGGAAGCCGCCAACACTGCCTATGCACCCATCCACCCCAAAGCGTCGCTGGAACTCCTAGGCGTGGTTGTTGGCGTCGCAAGACGCATCGGGAGGTAGCACCTGACAACCTCCCTCGAGCCCTAAACCCTCCCGTCAACCCCCTATTCCCGGCATCGCCCGTTCGGTGCCCTGGGGGAGCTTTGCCATTTACTTTTCGCCAAGGAGCAACCATGCACCTTTTCCACCATCTCCCAGCCCCCGCTGTCGGGCTTACCCATTGGGCAGTTTACGAGGTCCCTCTGCATGGCATCGACAGGCAATGGTCCACGCACTTTGTCGGGTTCGAGCAATCGTCAGGACTTGTGCAGGTCACCTCGCAAACTCTTGAGTTCAACGCGGACGACGCACTCGGGCTTTCACAGACGGGCAAGGTGTTCCATTTGATGGGTGCGCCGGCTGTTGAAACCGGGCCGCTGGGCAAGTGGACACAATGGAAAAAGCTCAGCGGCGTCAAGCTAGAGCGCGATATCACGACAAGCTTTTACAAGGCGCTGCGGGCCTTGTCCGGAGCATGGATATGAAGCGCATGGCCGGTCACGCATCGACCATCACAGCCCTGCTACCGAGCAGCTTTTGCGGTCTGTTACTTCTTGAGCAACTTCTGAATGCGCCTAGCAGCGCCAGCCTTGGTCAGTGCTTCCCCGGGCTTGTGACCTTCTGGATACAGCTCTTTGGGCTTGGGAATTTCCAAAAACTCTGCGCCAAGTGCATCAAGAACCATCAAAGCAAAGGCGAACTGCTTATGCGACCGGTTGATTCGGTTAATCAGCGCCTGTTCTGTTCGGGTAGCCCCGTAGTCCTTGAGCTTTTTCGCAAGGTCCGAATAGAGCATTCCGCGCTCCAATCGCAGGTCTTTAATGAGCTCTTTGGCACGAGCCTCATAGAAATTGCGTACGTCGGTCGCTTTGGCCATAACTCTAAATTGATTTGCGAATCCTAAAGCCCGCTCTCTTTTTTTACCCGAAATAACTCTAAATTGATTTATTTATTTAAACCACAGCCATGTACTGCTCGCCAAGTTAGGCAAGTTTTATACAAGAGGTCATTTATGAAGGTTTACGTCAGGTTGCTGCGCCAATGCGGCAAAAATTTACTTGCTGCCGAGGTCAAAGGAGTGCCCCCGCGTGCCGGCGTTCGGGAAGTCAGCGAGCAGCGCGACACCGATTTGGGTCGCAGCACCGTCCGTGCCCGTCTCTTGGACGAGGCCACTAACAACGACATCCTGCCCCAGCTCAAGTCAGCCACCCTCCTATGGGCCAAAGGCAATGCCATGCGGTTTACGGGTGTGGAGCAAATCGACCGCTCTGATTACGCGCAAACGTGGTCTGTGGAGGTGCAGTAATGTTGACTGTCAAACTTCACGGCGGCTTGCTCGCTGACCGCAATCCCAATAACGTTCTGGCGACTTTGGATATCGCGTACAAAGTGCAAAAGGCCTGGGCCGATTACTCCATCCAGTTCTCTCTTAAGGGCCAGGGAGAAGTCGAACCGGCTGAACTATTGAGCTACCCACGCTGGGCGGGCAGCATTTGGGACCTGGTTGCCCGTGCCTTGGCACTGGTGCTGTTTCGCAATGAACAGTTTGACCCGGCCCTGCCGGCCGACAAACGCTGCGCCTACGCTACCAAGCTGTGCGCCGTAGTCGAACGCACCACAGCCAAGGACAACCACGTGGAACTGGCCACTGTAGAAATCCGCATGGAAGCCAAGAAACGCGGGCATTACATCGCGACCTTTCAAGAAGATATTCTGGGCGAGCGCAAGGCAACGTTCGTCTACGGCCTAAAGTCGTTGCAGCATTCCGAATTGTTACTGCGCGCCATCTGCTATGCCTATTGCGGCAAGGACACATTGGGTGAGCGGCCTGCCCTCATTCTTCCAACAACCCTGGAGGTGGACGGCAAGCCCACGTTCGACACCCATGGACTCCCTGAGCCAGCAAAGACGGGTTTCAATCGCTTTCGTGCTGCCAATCAGCCTGCCATGGTAGCTTTGCCTGCGACAGCCGGCGCAGACGAATACGCAGCATTCCTGAGCAAGGGCTAACCCATGTCAACCAATCAAACCAAGAAGTCGCAGGATGCCGAGCAGGCCGTCAAGGACCTGAAAGCCCTCGAAGAACAGGACAACGCCAAGGCGCTCACCCCTGAGGAAGAACGCAGAAAGAGAAAGCGGGTCAAACGCCGAGCAAACCCTCGCGCAGCATTCCATATGTCCAAGGCCTCAGTGGGTCTGAACAGCGAGGACCTCGGAAGCATGACAGACCGCGACGCGGTGAACTGGGTGGCTGTTGCCCGTTGGGGCTCAAAGACCGAGATGCCCTGCCCGCACTGCGGCACTTTCGACAAGCACTATTTCACGCGCGCAGATTTGCGTTGGAAGTGCAAGTGCTGCTCCAAGCGCTTTTCCGTGACCTCGGACACCGTGCTGTCCGGGCACAAACTGCCGCTTACCAAGATTCTGCGCATTGTCTTTGACTGGTCGAACGGCGCATCCGGAATGCCAGCATTGCAGCTTCGCCGCAATTGGAACCACACCTATTCGACGGTTCTGTCGTTGGTCCACAAAATGCGCGAAGGCCTGGTGCGCGGCAATAACATTGGAGCCATTGCCGGCGTCAATGAAATGGACGGCATGGACGTCATTGGCCGGCGGGGTTACGCGAAGCGCGGCAACCCGAAGGACAAGGCTAAGCCTACCGAAATTCCGCCGGAGCTGCAAAAGCCCAAGGTGGACGAAAACGGTAAAGAACTACCCCCGAAGCACGAAAAGAACACCCGTCAAAACCCGGAGCGGCGCTTGATGTTGGTGATGTGCCAGCGCGGTGTGAGTGCCGGTACTGGCTCCAGCGCAACGCGCGTCACTATTGCTGTGCGTGAAGAGGGTCGCACCGTTACGGCCTTTGCTCGCAAGCACGCCTCCGCTGAGTCCATCATGATGACCGACGAGGACAACTCCTATGGAGCCTTCTCGGAACTCTTTGCGGCCCACAACACGGTTAACCACTCGCAGGAATACAGCAATGGCAAGGGGGTGAGCAACAACCAGGCCGAAAGTTTCAATGCCCGCATGCGCCGCAGCGTTGAAGGGATTTACCTGAACCCCTCCCACAAGTACCTGATGGAATATGCCTGTGAAAACGCGTGGCGCCAGGATGTGCGCAAGCTCAATACAGGCAAACGCCTTGAGCACTTATTTGGCAAAGTCTTATCGGTGGGGACTTCGCAATGGTGGAGCAATTACACCCATGGTGAAAACCGCGAGTGCGAATTGTTGATTGAGGGGAACCGCCCGGTGGCAACCCGTGGAAAGCCCAAAGGCTATCAGCATCGGTTGCCTAGGTAGGCGTTCGCTGAAGCTCCGCGAGGAGCTGCCGTTGTAGGGTGGCAGCAGACAGGCGCTTACTGCCTAGCCTGCTGCGCCAATTGTCGAGGTTGCGTATGGAGCCAACGTCCAGTTTCGGGTCGAATTGCAGTAGCGTCAGCCGCAATGCCTCACTTTTTACCTGCAATCCCCCGACGTGATTTCGCAGACGCTCAGCGTCAGCGGCATCAAACTTAGCCGCCTCGAGCAAGGCAGTGCAAAACGCGTGTTCACCGTTGAGCCCCGCAAGCATCTTGACCAGTTTTGTCAGGGTGGTCTGGTTGCGGGTGCGAGACCGAGTCAGCGCCATGACAAACCTTCTGCTCCCGCCTGCTCTCGCAACTCATCCAACGAGCTGAAAGGCGCCTTCCAGCGCCATTGGCCGTGTTCTGCGCTTTGGCCGTTATGCAGGGGCTCGACGTAGCCTTTAAGGTGCAGGGCGTGCAGCGCGCTGCGAACAGATTTTCTGAATGACCGGCGCTCGCTTGGCAAGGTAAATGTTTGCCCAAATTGCTTGGCGGCCAGGTCCATCAATACGGTCATCGTTAGCATTCCCGGCGCGCAGCTCTGGAGCGTGCTCTTGACGAAGGCCGTCAGAGCACCTCGTTCACCATATCGACCCGCCCACGCCTGTACGGCTCCAGCGACTTTCGGATTGGCTTGGCTGTAGGCCATCGCAATTGCGGTATCCAAGGCCTGTAGGTTGCCTTGTAGGCGCCCAATAGCTACTCCCGTACGCTGACAGTCCCGCTGGACGATTTCAAGCTGGTGCTCAAGTCTTTGCTGCTTTGCTTCGAGCTGGCCGCGGCGCTCCTCTTGCGATTGGACGGCACCGAGAACGCTGGCGCGCTCGTTGAGCAGCCACTTGAGGTCTGGTGGGGTGCTCCTGCGGGGAGGCTCAAGGTCGGGCATTCTTTGCACACTCAATGGCATCCCGTTGGCCCAACAGTTCTTCAAAGGAGTCGTGTCTCTCACGGTGCCGCCAAATTGCAGGCTTGTCCCCAACTAGGCTGAGATAGATGGGCTCAATTGCTCTTCGTTCGCGCAATGCCCGAAGCGTCCAGCCTACCGTGTCCCGGTACCGATTAAAGTCACTTGGCCCATCCAGAGGAATGTCAAACCTGCAGGCCGCACGCAAAGTCAATTGGGTGGAGTCAATGCCTGCAGCACCCGCTGCACGAACCTCAGACTCTAGAAACTTGGTTAACCCGCCCCTTCCGCCATACCGCTCAGATGTGGCCTTTACTGCTCCCAGTGCTTTTGGATTGATTCGGTCGTCCGCCAAGGCCATGGCGCTGTCCAAGGCATCAATTTTCCGGGAATGCTGGTCTACCTCAAGTTGGAGCGCAGCTATTCGCTCCTGGCGGCGCTCGACTTCACCTGCAAGCATGGCTCGCTCGTTTAGTAGCCATCTGATGACGGGAGACGTGGGTCGGACGGGGGGTGTGGATTCGAACAATTTTGGTACTCATTCTAAGTAGCGTTCAAGTTGAGACTAACTATCCAAGGCCATGCCGTCAAGCTGTGCAAGCCATTGGCGTTGGACGCGAGTCTGGGTAGTCCTGTTTCCAACTGACGGACCACGCTAGAGAGGTCGTT
>CANNRR010000038.1 GCA_947508055.1 Burkholderiales bacterium | reverse complement strand
CCCACGGTGTAGCCAAAACTGTTGTTACTGGCAGCAGGTCGTGCTGCGCTGACCTTGGCTGGTTTCACTAACTGGCCCGGGCCCGGGCCGCTGCTTGCCAGACTGGCCAATATCTCTTCGGTGCGCTTGTCAACTTCTGCTTGATCCCTGGTGGTGGTAGCCTGACTTGCCACAGCCAGGGTCGGGGTGGAAACCGGCTTGCGCGGCGGGACCACGGCCGGTACCGGCTGCAACTGCGCTAACCGTGCGTTCGCCTGGACGACAAACCTGCCAGTCGGGTAGCGCCCAAGATAGGCGCGGACTTCAATCGGCAGGTTGCTGCCCTTGACTGCGTCCCACAGAGCCTCCTCCAGCGCCACACTCGGATCCACCGGCGGGGGCGCCACCAGCACCAGCGCTACAGGGGCCGCCCTGAAATAGAAGTCGCCTTCCAGCGAAGTAGACTCCCACGGGACCTGCTTGCCCATCGAGTCGCGGCGTACATTGGCTCGCACTTGCTTGAAGACGTCCTCCACTTTGATGCCGGGCTGGGCGATCGCGTTGAGCAGGTGCTGTGTGTACAGACCATTTGCGCCATTGCCGTCGCTGGCCACGGCGCCGGGGGATGTGGCATAGGCCAGCAGTGTGCCCACCGGCGCATCCATTTGCGCCAGGCCGGCCTGGCCGCTGCGCATGCTGCGCGTGAACGGGTTGTTGCGGCAGGCGTCCAGAATCATGATGTTGGCCACATTGCCGGCAGCTTCCATCTTGTCGAGCACGGCCTGTGCGTCCACTGCGCTGTAGGCCACTTCGTCCTCACGGTCGATGTTGGCGCCCACCGGAATCAGGTAGTTGCGCCCCTTGATCTGCATGCCGTGGCCGGCGTAGTAAAAAAGTCCGGTGCCTCCAGCGCGCAGTCGGTCGCCAAACTCGCGCAGCGCCCCCAGCATGCCGCGCTGGTCAAGATTTTCGCGGACGATGACACTGAACCCGGACTCCTGCAGCGCCTTCACAATCGCACGTGCATCGTTCACCGGGTTGGTCAGCGGCGCGTCGGTGTAGGCGGAATTACCAATCACCAGGGCTACCCGTTGGTGGTTGTTGACGCCTGTTGATGCCGCTGCTTGCACCTGCAAATTGCGCTCGCCGGGTGCCAGCGCTTTGGTCTTGCTCGGACTCGACTGCGCCATGCCCGATTGCCAACCGGTGGCACACAGGATTGCAACCGCAATTGCTATTGAATGAATAGCGCTATGCGCTATGCCTACGGGGGTTGCAGCCTGCTTTGTCATTATTCTTTACTATTTCGGTTTCTGGACGAATAGCACTCTGTCTACCAGGGCATCGCCGTTGTCATCTCGTTTGAGAATGATTTCGGCGTTGAAGGCGCTTGCCGCCTTGAACAGCGCTTGGGCGGACAGGTCTTTAACCATTTTGGAAGCGGACCAAAGAATAGCTGGCCAATCTTGTACTTATTCATTGCATTCATTTCCCTGATGGAAGGCAGTAACGGCTGGACCTG
Source organism: Burkholderiales bacterium (assembly GCA_947508055.1). Lineage (GTDB taxonomy): Bacteria > Pseudomonadota > Gammaproteobacteria > Burkholderiales > Burkholderiaceae_C > Allorhodoferax. The sequence continues at coordinate 24,998 of CANNRR010000038.1, read as the reverse complement.
CACAACCAGAGCCAAGGCTCAACGCCCATTTTGCCCCAATTGTTCTGAATGCTTGAAAATACGCAACGCCCTTGTCGAGAATCAGGTCGCCATCGCCCATGCTACATTTCGCCCATCGGGGTATCAGCTCCACGGTGTCGGGCTTATTTGGCCCCAAGATGGTGTCCCATCCAATTGCTGGTAATGCAACAGGAGGAATCCGTGGACACCCAAAATTCGCCTAAATCAACACGCACGGTCCCGTTTGCCGAAGCCCTGCGTTTCTGGCTCAAGCTGGGCTTTATCAGTTTTGGCGGCCCGGCCGGACAAATTGCCATCATGCACCGTGAGCTGGTCGAGCAAAAGCGCTGGATCTCCGAAGCCCGCTTTCTCCACGCCCTGAACTACTGCATGCTGCTGCCTGGCCCCGAGGCGCAGCAATTGGCCACCTATATCGGCTGGTTGATGCACCGCAGCTGGGGCGGTGTGGTGGCCGGCGCGTTGTTTGTGCTGCCTTCGCTGTTCATCCTGATTGGTTTGAGCTGGGTCTACGTGGCGTTTGGCAATGTGCCCTGGGTGGCGGATCTGCTGTACAAGCATTCAAAGTAGCCTTTCCATCGATCGTGCTAGGTGCTGCGATCATCGGCTGGGTGGGGTCGAGCTGGGCGCCCGGGCAATTTTCGGGTACTGGGAGCCACGGCGGGGCCAAGTCCGTTGCACTGAAGCCCGGTGAGGCTGACTGGTTAATTGGCGACACCACGCCCACGCCGGCGCATGCCCGCTTCAAGCCCGCGCGACTGGCTGCCGTGCTGGCCATCGGTGCGGCTCTGTGGCTGCTGCCCATGGGGGCGCTGGTGGCCTGGCAGGGTTGGGGCAGCACGCTTAGCGCTATGGGATGGTTTTTCACCAAGGCCGCCTTGTTGACCTTTGGTGGTGCCTACGCGGTGTTGCCCTACGTTTATCAGGGAGCGGTCGACCATTTTGCCTGGCTCACCGGTGTTCAGATGATCGACGGACTGGCTCTGGGCGAAACCACGCCGGGGCCGTTGATTATGGTTGTGGCATTTGTCGGCTTTGTCGGTGGCTGGGGCAAGGAGGTACTGGGGCCGGAGGCGCAGTTTCTGGGTGCCGCGCTGGCTGCCACGGTGGTGACCTGGTTCACTTTCTTGCCGTCCTTCATCTTTATTTTGGCCGGTGGACCACTGGTCGAGTCGACCCACGGCAAGTTGCACCTGACCGCACCACTGACCGCCATCACCGCGGCAGTGGTGGGCGTGATTGCCAGTCTTGCTCTTTTTTTTATAGCGCATATCGCAATAATACCGAGGGCTGGAGGCTCATTTTCCTCAAAGGTTGACTGGTTGGCGTTGGCGCTGGCAGTTGCGGTTGCAGTCGCGTTGCTGCGCTTCAAGGCGGGTGTCATCCCGGTCATAGCGGGGTGTGGTCTCGCAGGGTTGGTGGCGCGACTCGCGGGTTTGGCCTGACCGAGCGCGACCTTGCGCAACGTCAAGGGGTGTCTCCAATGCATCGCATTAGGCGAACCACTCAAACACGGGGCTGAAAAATCACCGTAGACTGCAAAACTAGCTGCATAGTCGCAGTTCAGGAGTGTTACCCATGACTCGTCGTCCCGTCGTTCGCCATACCCATGTCGGAGCACCGCATGCCTTGATTTCGCTGCTGGAGGGTCGGGGACTGCTGGAAATGGCGCTGCTGCCAGTGTCACTGCCCTTGCTTTTAGAGGCGCCTGCCGGTGACGGTCACCCGGTCTTGCTGGTGCCGGGGTTTATGGCCAGTGAATCATCCCTGTTCGCCCTGAAGCTGTACCTGCAAAACAAGGGCTACAACGTGCATACGTGGGGGATGGGTCGCAACATGGGGTTTCGTAGCAAACACGCAAATGCCCTGCCGCAAAAAATTCGCTATTTGCACCACATCACGGGCAAGAAGGTGAGCCTGGTAGGGTGGAGCTTAGGCGGTGTTTTTTCGATGTATGGTGCCCAAAATGCGCTGGAGTGCGTGCGTTCCATCATCACGCTGGGTAGTCCGGTCAGCGTTGAGTCTACGGGCAGCCAATCACCCAATGTGGTCAAGGCACTGTACCGCATGGTGTCGCACCGTCTGGGTGCTTCAGCCCACGTGATGATGCCGCGCGCAAAAGTCATGCGGGAGCGCCGCCGTCTGGCCGTTCCAACCAGTTGCCTGTATTCGTTATTCGACGGTGTGGTGCCCCCGCAAGAGGCCACTATCGACGGCGACCCGGCATTGCACGAAAATATTCGGGTGCCCGGCAGTCATATCGGTCTGGGTTTTAATGGTATTGTGCTGGCCATTGTGGCCGAGCGACTGTCGCAGCCCGAGAATGACTGGACGCCCTTTTCGGCCCAGGGCCTTCTCAAGCGTGCTTTGAGCGTAACGGGCAGCGCCGCACCGGTTGCCCAGGCCATTGCAGCAGCAACCTGAATAGAGAGATTCAACCATGCGCCAATTGAGTGAACATGACGCCGCCTTTGTCTATTCAGATACGGCGCACGCCAATTCCAACGTGACGCTGCTGCACATTTATGATCAGTCCACGGCCCCGGGTGGCGTCGTTCGCTTCAAGCAGATTCTTGCCCACGTGGAAAGCCGGCTCGATCAACTTCCCAATTTTCGCGAAAAAATTCTTCGGGTTCCGATGGACCTGGACTACCCCTACTGGATCGAAGACGACAACTTCAATATTGAACACCATGTTCACCATATTGCGCTGCCAAAGCCGGGCGATTGGCGCCAGTTTTGTATCCAGTCAGCGCGCATCCACGCCCGACCGCTGGACCTGAATCGCCCGCTGTGGGAGATGTACGTGATCGAAGGGCTGGACAGTTTTCTTGACTTGCCGGTCGGAAGCTTCGCGGTGTTGTTGAAGGTTCACCACGCAGCCATCGATGTGGCCAACGGAAACGAAATCACCAAGCTGCTGCATGACATAACGCCCGCTGCACCGGTCCCGGCACCTGCTGCGCCCTGGTTTCCTGAAAACGCGCCGGGCAACCTGCAGTTGTTCTGGTTGGCAGGCGTTAACCTGGTCATGTTTCCATTGCGCATGGCGCAACCGATGCGCGCCAGCTGGACTGCACTAAAGGCAACTGCGAAGACGTTTGCTGGTGAAATGATGGGCCTGCCCCACGCGTTCCCCATGACGCGGTTCAATACCGAGGTGTCCGCCCAGCGCGTTTTTGACACCCGCCGCTTTGCGCTGGCAGATTTCAAGGCCATTCGGGCATTGGTGCCCAACGCCACAGTCAATGACGTGGTGCTGGCGGTGTGTGCAGGAGGCTTGCGCAGCTACCTTGGTATGCAGGAAGAACTGCCTGGTAAAACCTTGCTGGCGGCGGCGCCGATTGCCGTGCACAGCGACCTGGAGTCTGACCCGCAGACCAGTTTTTCATGGGTTCGTGTGGCACTGTCGACGGATATTACCGACCCGGTGGAGCGGCTCACGGCCATTCAAGCGTCGAGTTCTTCGTCTGCTGTCATGGCACAGGCGCTTAGCGGCCGTGAGTTGACCAATCTGGCGCAAAATGCGCCCTCGTTGGCCATTGCGGCGACCAGCAAGATGCTGCGCTCGGCATCGGCTTTGCTGGGCGATTGGGCACCCCTGGCCAACTGTGCCATTACCAATGTGCCGGGGTCGCGTGTGCCGCTGTATCTGCAGGGCGCGCGGTTGACCTATTTGTCCGCCATCATGCCAATCTCGGACGGCATGGGACTGGTTTTCTCCGTGACCGGCTACAACGACACCATCGTTGTCTCATTTACCAGCTGCGCGGAACAGTTGCCTGACCCAGAGGTGCTTGCCCAGTGCCTGCGGGACAGTTTTCAGGACTACCTGGCATTGGCCCAACGGACTGCGCGCCGCAAGTCTCGCAGTACTGCGGTTCAGTCGCCACAATTGCCAGTAGTCGCTGGGAACGCGGTCAAAGCAAAGCGCACCAGACGTGCGCCCAAGCGGGCTCCTGCGACTGCTTGAGTCTGCCGGCGCGGGTGGCGCTAGAGGCTCCAAACACAGCCGGCAATTTTGACAAAATTCGCCAAGGACTCTGCTACAGTCATTTCAGATTCCCTGTCAGCGGCTGCACAACCTGTAGCGCGGTTGCCGCTGTCAGCTATTTTTATAACAAGTACGAGGAGAGGACTTGCCTACGACGGAGCCCGCTAGTGGACTATTCAAGCCAGGTTTGTCGCTAATGGCAAAACTGAGCGGCCGCAGCAAATTTTGGGTTATCGCAGCACCATTGCTGGCTGCCGTCGTGGCTCTGACCGCTATGCACGTCATGGCACTGTTCGATTCGTACGCGGCATCCGATGTGGCCGGGGTCCGTCTGCCACAGGCAAATTGGGAGTTGTGGCTCACCCTGTCCATCGCCCTTTCAGGTGTGTCGCTGTGGGCCTACGCCGTAGCGAGCTTCTTCAAAAGTAACCAGGCGGACCGCCAGCAGATTGACGACGTCATGATGCAGGCCGCCACCGGTGACCTTACGGGTAGCTCGGGCTCCCTGGGTATTGACAGCATGGGAAACTTTGGCCGGCAATTCGAGTTGGTCACGCGGCGTATGTCGGAAATGGTGGCCAATATCCGCAGTGCCGCGGTTCAGCTGGGTGACACGGGCAAGAAACTGGTGGACGATACGCGCTCCCTGGCCGAGCGCGCCCAGGCGCAAGGGGAGCACCTGACGCAAACCGCCATGCACGTTAGACGGGTAAGCGAAACGGTGTCGCGCAATGCAGAAGCTTCGCAAGAGATCAGTGTCATGACCGACATGCTGCACAAGGAGGCCTCGGGTGCCGGTGACGAAATGAAGCTGACCGTGGGGGGTCTGGGTCCGTTGCAGGCGACCTCTGGCCGCATGAATGAGATTGTGAGCACCATAGATGCCATCGCCTTTCAGACCAATTTGCTGGCGCTCAACGCCGCTGTGGAGGCCGCGCGCGCGGGTGAGCAAGGCCGCGGTTTTGCCGTTGTCGCTGCCGAAGTGCGGCGGCTGGCCAAAAGCAGTCAGACTGCAGCCGGTGAAGTCAGAGGCCTGATCAGGGACTCATCTGACAGAATTGATAGCACCGTGGCGCAAATTGAGCGGATCAACAATGTCATGGCGAGTTTGGTGGCCGGCATCAGTGAAATTGCCACCAATGTCAATGTCATGGCAGAGGGGGGCGCAAGCCAAAGTGCCGCCTTGCAAGACGTGGTGCATGCGGTGGGTGATCTGGATGTCTTGACCCAGGAGAATGCCGCACTGGTGGTGCGCGCGAGCGCCAATTCGGACGGTATGACCCTTCAGGCCTCCGAGCTGGAAATCTCGGTCAGCCATATTCAATTGCGCCAGGGCTCAGCCGATGAAGCCCGGCAGATGGTCTTTGACGCGTTGGTCGAAATTGGCAGACTGGGTCTGCACGAAGCGATTGCCGTGTTCCATGACAAACAGGGGCGATTCAACTGGAAGGATCTGTACATTTTTATCCTTGATCGGCAAGGGGCGTATGTAGCCTGCGGCTCCGATGACACTCGCGTGGGTGTCAAATTGGGCGACTTGCTCGGTGAAGTGGGGGACCAGTTGACGACAGACGCGTGGAACGTGTGTGACCGTGATACCGGTGGATGGGTGACCTATTCCATGTCCAATCCGCTCACCCAAGAGGTGCAAACCAAGTTGTCTTATGTCGTGCCGATCGATCAGGACCGCTTGATAGGATGTGGCTGCTACGTTAACGCACAATGGACCAATTAGTCCTTACATTCGCATAAAAGTCACCTATGCAAAACGCAATTCCACCTGCCTCTGAGGACACTACAGACGTCAGGTCCACCGCGGCTTTGCTTGCGCTGTGTGCCGGGTTGCTGCCCGTTTGGGGGCGCCACTTGTCTACCTCACGCGTGCAGTCTGAGGGCGCCGTCACGGAAATGCTGCAAGCTTTTTCCGACATCGGGCCGCATATCAATATGGCTGAACGTCAGTCGCAGCAAATCAATGATGCATTGGTCCAGCCTCATGGAGGTATGACCGGCTTGGTGGAGTCTTGCGAGCGGGTGCTCAATCCCGTGCTACGCGATGCTGACTTGTCTGCGTCAAACCGGACTGCTATCGAGCAGGTGCTGGGCATGGTGCGAAATGCGGTGGGTGCGATGGAGCAAATATCCAAGCCCTTCCAGCATGAGACGCAGATGGTTGCTGCGCAAGTGGACCGCATGTACATGGGCTTTCAATACCAGGACCGCATCAGCCAGATGCTGGCCTTGATTGAGAGTGATATTGTTCGCTTGCAACAGGCATTTTTGGATCGGGCATCGGGTGTTCCGGAGTTGGCTGGATGGCTGGCGCGATTGGAGTCGCAGTACGCCATGAGCGAGCAGCACCAGGACCATCAGCCGACACATTCCGGTGACCCTGCCGACAATGGCAATAACGAAACTACTTTTTTTTAAGAGGTTGAAATGGCAAAGACAATTTTGGTAATTGATGACTCTGCAAGTCTGCGTCAGGTGGTAAGAATGGCTCTTACTGGCGCCGGGTATGACGTTCTGGAGGCGGGTGACGGCAAGGCCGCATTGGCTTTGCTAGATGGTCGACAGGTGAACATGGCAGTCTGTGACATCAATATGCCGGTCATGAACGGCATTGAGTTTGTCAAAGCGGCCAAGCAACTGCCAACCTACAAATTCATGCCGATACTGATGCTGACGACAGAAAGCCAGGAATCAAAAAAGGAAGAGGGCAAGGCCGCAGGAGCCAAGGCCTGGATGGTCAAGCCGTTCTCTCCTACACAACTGGTCAGTGCGGTCGCCAAGCTTTGCACCTAGGCGTCGTTGAAGGCGGTGAAGCCGCCGGAGTTTGTTATTTTTGTTGATCCAGTTTGGAGAATTCCATGAGTGATCGGTTCGAGCTTCCATCCGAGTTGAATATCTATAGCGCGCTCGAGTCGCGTGACGCGCTGTTGGCGTGGGCCACAGAGCAAATGACCAAGGCTAAAGGTCATCTCGAGATCTCGGCGCGTGACGTGGTCGAGGTTGATGGCTCAGGTCTGCAACTGCTTGCCGCCCTGAGCAACATGGAGCAGACGTGGCATCTGGTGGAAACCAGTGAGCCGTTTGCCGAGGCGTGCCGCACCATGGGCTTTGGTGCTTGGCTGGACAAGCGATACCTCAAAGAAAGCACAGTGGGGGGCAACACATGAGCTACAACAGCGACGCCGACCAGGATTTCATCGCGCAGGCCATGCCTGCTTTTATCAGCGAGGCGGCTGAACAAATCGAGGCCATTGAGACGCTTCTACTGGAGCTTGAAGAGCAGCCCGACAACCGCGAGCTACTCGATTCGTTGTTTCGGTGTGCCCACACCGTCAAAGGCTCTGCCGGCATTTTCGGCCTCAACCGTGTGGTGGAGTTCACCCACCACGTTGAGACCTTGCTCGACAAAATGCGCGATGGTGATATTGCCCTCACACCCGACATCAGTACCCTGCTGCTGCAATGCAATGACCAGATCAAGTTTCTGGTTGACACCGCGGCAGACGAAGGAGCCGATACACCAGAACAAAAGGCCGAACGGGCCGATTTGGTGATTCGCCTCAAGGCATTGACAGAACCTTCGGCCCCCGTAGATGCGGCCACCGCAAGTGCTCCCGCAACCGGCCCTGCCGGCTCTCAAGCGAACGTCGGAGGCCTGCGCATCTGGACCATTTCTGCCCGCTTTGGGGCAGAGACATTTCGCAATGGCATGGACCCGTTGTCAATTGCCCGCTATTTGCGCGACATGGGACGGGTGGTCAGCGTCCGCTGTGGCGCCGAAACCGTGCCACCGCTGGTAAACCTCAACCCTGAGAGTTGCTACTTGAGCTTCTTCATGGAGCTGGAGACCACCGCTAACCGGGAAGACATTGAAGGGGCTTTCAGTTTTGTGCTGGAGGATTGCGAGCTCGACGTCGTTGCCCCTGAGACCGACGGGCAAAGAATGGCCCGCGCAATTGAAGAAATGCCGGAGACCCCACGGCTGGGCGACATGTTGGTGTCGGTGGGCGCGGTGTCGCAGGTCAGGCTTGACCAGGTGCTCAGCAACCAGCAACAGTCACGCGGCATGCCGCTGGTTGGCAAACCCAAGTTGGGCGATTTGCTGGAGACACAGGCCGGTGTGGCACCAGAAGTGGTTGCCGCCGCATTGGGCAAGCAGCAAAAAATCCGGGAAAACGCACCCAGTGAAGAGCGCTATATCCGGGTTCAGGCGGATCGATTGGATGCCGTCATCAACCTGTTGGGTGAGCTGGTTATTGCCGGTGCCGGCGCTACCTTGTTGGCGCGTGAGACCCATGATTCTGCATTGATAGAAGCCAACCTGTATATGAACGGTCTGATCGAAGAGATTCGCAACGGCACGCTGGGCCTTCGCATGGTGCCCGTGGGCGAGACCTTCAGCCGCTTCAGGCGCGTGGTGCGCGATACCGCTTCGAGTTTGGGTAAAGAGGTCAACTTCGAAATTGTCGGTGGCGACGCCGAGCTCGACAAATCCATGGTCGAAAAAATTGCTGACCCCCTGATGCACCTGGTTCGCAACTCGCTGGACCACGGTCTGGAAACACCCCAGGAGCGCCTGGCATCCGGCAAGTCCGCCGCGGGCAAGCTGGTTTTGAGTGCTCAGCATGAGACTGGCGCCATTTTGATTCGCATTGAAGACGATGGCCGAGGCATCAACCGCGAGCGGGTGCTGCAACGTGCCTGGAATCGCGGGTTGGTAGAGCCGGGCGTGGTGCCCAGTGACGACGCCATCAACATGCTCATTTTTGAGCCGGGTTTTTCAACTGCCGAGCAAGTCACCAACCTGTCTGGACGAGGTGTTGGAATGGATGTGGTTCGCCGCAATATCGAAGCTTTGCGCGGTTCACTTAGGTTGACCAGTAACCCTGGACAAGGCCTGCAAGTCGACATTCGCCTGCCGCTGACCCTTGCCATCATCGATGGTTTCCTGGTCGGTGTGGGCAAGTCCAAGTTTGTGTTGCCACTGGAGGCAGTGGTTGAAGTCATTGAGGCTGGCAGTGACAAAGTCAAGGTCGATAAAAATGGTCGCCACTGTCTGGAACTGCGCGGGGCAGTCTTACCGGTGGTCCGGTTGCGCACGCTCTACAGCGTCGAGTCCAGCCACGCTGACCGTGTCAGTGTGGTGGTGGTGCACTCCACCCGCGGCCAGTATGGAATCGAGGTCGAGGTTTTACTGGGGCAGCAGCAGACGGTTATCAAACCGCTTGGCCGCCTGTTCAAGACCCTGCGTGGAATTTCTGGTTCATCCATCCTGGGCAGCGGCGAAGTTGCTCTGATTCTGGATGTGAATTCTTTGGGCGAACTGGTGACCGGCAGCGAATCCCCGCAGGCAGTGCATTGAGCGTTGCCTGCAACACCTGGTTTTTCCCAGTCACCTATTTCATACGTATAAACGGAGTATTCCCATGGCAGCAAATTCCACTTCCTGGTTGACGCGACTCTTCGGTGGGGCTGACCTCGAGCGGCGAATCACTGAACTCGAAGCCGAGCTCAAGGTGCGCACCGACATCATGAACATGACGAGCATCGTCTCCGAGGCTGACAAAAAGGGTGACATCGTCACCATCAATGAGAAGTTCATTGAGGTCTCCAAGTACAGCCGCAATGAATTGATCGGACAACCGCACAGCACCACGCGTCACCCGGATATGCCCAAGGAGACCTTCAAAGCGATGTGGTCCACCATTGGCCGGGGTGAGATGTTTCGCGGCATTATCAAGAACCGAGCAAAAGACGGCACACCGTATTACGTTGATGCGGTGGTGGCGCCCATTCTGGGCGACAACGGCAAGCCGATGAAGTATCTGGGTGTGCGCTATGACATCACTGCAGCGGAAATCGAGCGCCAAAATGCACGCGGCATCATCAACGCCATTGATGCGTCCTACGCTTACATCGAATTCGACCTCGGCGGCAATGTGATCAAGGCGAACAAGAACTTTCTTCAGGTAATGGGCTACCAGAGCGATGAGGTCGTCGGTAAGCACCACCGCATGTTCTGCGAACCCACTGTGTGCAACGCGCCTGCGTATCAGCAGTTCTGGCGTGATTTGAACGACGGCAAGCCCCAAAATGACGTTTTCAAACGCGTCAACAAAGCGGGTCAACAGGTTTCGCTGCAAGCCGTCTACGCGCCCGTTACGGATGAGATGGGGCGGGTCGTGAAAATCGTCAAGATTGCCACGGATGTAAGCGTTGCGGTCAATGCCAACGACATGCTGCGCAATGCGGTCGAGCAGGCGCAGGCGGTGACTTCCGCTGCGATGAAGGGAGACCTTTCACAACGTATTCCTCTGGAAGGCAAGAGCGGTCCCATTGAGTCGCTGTGCGGTGGAGTCAACGCACTGATGGAGACGACCTCCATCATTTTTTCCGATGTGGTGCGCGTGTTTGGTGGGTTGGCGGCGGGTGACCTGTCGCAGCGTGTTACCCGCGACTATGCGGGTACCTTTGGGCAACTCAAGGCAGATGCCAATGAGACCAGCGAAAAGATGGCCGGAATCATTGACGATGTCGGGCGTGTGTTTTCAGGCATGGCCGGGGGCGACCTCACGCAGCGCATCACCCGCGAGGCGCAGGGAGTTTTTGACCAGGTTAAACAAGATGCCAACGCCAGTTCTGAAAAGCTGGCCAGCATCATTGATGAGGTGCGCGGAGCTGCCGATGCACTGACTGGCGCTGCCAATCAGGTGAGTGCCACCGCCCAGTCCCTTTCACAAGCGGCCAGTGAGCAGGCTGCCAGCGTCGAAGAAACAACGGCGTCTATCGATGTCATGTCGGCCAGCATCAGCCAGACCAGCGACAACGCCAAGGTTACCGATGGCATGGCCACCAAAGCCAGCAAAGAAGCCACCGACGGCGGCAGCGCGGTTAGCCAGACGGTGGTCGCCATGAAGCAGATCGCCGCGAAAATTGGTATCGTTGATGACATCGCCTACCAGACCAATTTGCTGGCGCTGAACGCCGCCATTGAAGCAGCCCGTGCGGGTGAGCATGGTAAAGGTTTTGCCGTCGTCGCCGCTGAAGTGCGCAAATTGGCCGAGCGAAGCCAGCAGGCGGCCAAGGAAATTGGTGAACTGGCGGGCAATAGTGTCTCCACCGCCGAACGTGCAGGCAAGTTGCTCGATGAGATCGTCCCCAGCATCCAGAAAACATCCGAACTGGTGCAAGAGATTGCAGCTGCCAGTGCCGAGCAAAGCGAATCGGTGGTGCAAATTGGGGGTGCCATGGGGCAGCTTAGTAAGGCAACCCAACAAAACGCATCAGCCTCAGAAGAGTTGGCCGCCACCAGCGAAGAGCTCTCGGGCCAAGCTGAGCAACTGCAGCAATCCGTGGCATTTTTCAACCTGGGTGACGAGACCCCCAAGGTGCGCAGCCGCCATGAAATTAGTGGTAATGAGCGGCGAGGGGGGGCTCCTGCACCGCGGCTCAATGCGCCTTTGCGGCCAACCGCCGTGCGCGCAGGCGGCTCCAACTTCAAACCCTATTGAAATTCGCTTTATGACCACCGATACCGCTCCTGCGCAGTACCTCACCTTTACATTGGGTGAGGAGGTGTTCGCGATGGACATACGCACCGTGCGCGAAATTATTCAGCATGCGGCCATGACCGTCGTGCCCTTAATGCCGAACTTTGTGCGAGGTGTCATCAATTTGCGCGGTGCCGTGGTCCCTGTGATTGATCTGCAGTCGCGCTTTGGGCGTTCCACCACGCTAGTGGGAAAAAAGACTTGTATCGTGATTTTTGACGCGAGCAGTGAGGGTGAAAAAATGGAGCTCGGCCTGATGGTCGACGCGGTAAGCGAAGTCATTGAAATCGCACCTTCGCAGATCGAACCACCGCCTCAGTTTGGCACCTCAATCCAGCGGGAATTCATTCGTGGCATGGGTAAGGTTGACGGCGAATTCATCGTTATTCTGGAACCTGAGCGCGCCTTGAATGTCGACGACATGGCCCTCTTGGCAGAAAAGTCCGCTGTGGATTGATATGACACACATGCAAATCAAGACACAGATTCAAATCAACATCCGGCACTAACGATGGGGTCTGTCGCGCCGGTTTATCTCCTTTGCCGATCAAAGTGATGTCGTCATGAAGAGTTTCAATTTATCCATCAAAGCGCGTATCTTGTTGGGGTTTGCCCTGCCGATTGTGCTGTTCATTGGTTTTACGGTTTGGCTCGGCGGCCAACTTGCGCAGGTCAAGCAGAGCATGGCCAATGTGTCGGAGAACAGTGTGCAGTATGCGCTGCTGGCGACGCAGCTCGACAAAAACGTGGTGCAGATCCAGCAGTTTTTGTCGGATATCTCGGCAACACGCGGAAAAGACGGATTGGACGATGGATTCCAGAAGGCGCAAGAAAATTTCGACGCGTTGAATGTGTCCCTGGAGCAGTTCGAAAAGCATTTTGCAGCATTGGGTGATACCCGGTCGCTCCAGCAAATGCGCGAGATCAAAGCCAGCGCTACCACTTATTTCACTACCGGGCAGGCCATGGCAAAGGCCTATGTTGCTAGTGGCCCAGAAGCGGGCAACAAGCTGATGGCGGGGTTCGACGGTGCGAGCGAAACGCTGCAAAAGGCGCTGGCACCATTTGTCAAATCCCAGGTTGACCAAATGAAATCTGACCTGAGTGCGTCCGAGGCCAAGGCAGATCAAATCTCGCAGACGGCCATGTGGATCGTGGCGATGGCGGTTGTCGTTGCCATCGTGGTGGCCTATGCGGTGACCACCAGCATCACGCAACCGCTGGCCAAAGCACTGGGGGTTGCCAACCTGGTGGCTTCAGGTCAACTCGATACCCGTATCGAGGCGGATGCCACCGAAATCGGTCAGTTGCTCCGCCCGCTGGCGAAAATGCAAGGCACGCTCCAACAATTTGAGGCCGCCCAACAAGAGATGGCGCGCAGCCATGACGCTGGAATGATTGACCATGTCATGCCGGTCGACCAGCTTGAGGGCGCATACCGCACCATGGGTCAGTCGCTGAATCAATTGGTCCAATCACACATCGGTGGCACCCGCAAGATTCTGGATGTGGTGACCCAGTATTCGGAAGGCAAGCTCGACACGGTCATGGAACGCTTGCCTGGCCAAAAAGCCCGCATCAGTGAAGCGATGGACAAGGTACAGCGTTCATTGCAGGATGCAGCTACAGCGGCGCGTACCAACTTGCGCATTCGTAACGCGCTGGACAAATGCACCACCAACGTGATGATTGCGGACGTCGATCTCAACATCATCTACATGAACGAAACCGTCACGGCGATGATGCAACGCAACGAAGCGGAGTTGCGCAAGACGCTGCCCCAGTTTGATGCCCGCACGCTGATTGGGCGAAATATTGACGTGTTCCACAAGAACCCGTCGCACCAACGCCAGCTGTTGGCAGCGCTAAAGAGCACCTACCAAACCCAGATTCAGGTCGGCAGCCTGCACTTCAACCTGATGGCCAACCCCATCCTGGATGCGCAAGGCAATCGGTTGGGCAGTGTTGTGGAGTGGGCGGACCGCACAGCCGAGGTGGGCGTCGAAAGAGAAGTGGCCTCCGTTGTCCAAGCCGCCGCCCAAGGCGACTTCAGCCAGCGTCTGGGGCTGCAAGGAAAGGAAGGCTTCTTTGCCAACCTCTCGACCGGCATGAATCAATTGTTGGGCACCAGTGAACAAGGCTTGACCGACGTGGCAGAGGTGCTGGCAGCGTTTGCCGAAGGCGACCTGACAAGGCGCATCGAGCGCGACTACCAGGGCCTGTTTGGTAAAGTCAAAGACAGCGCCAACACCACTGCCGAGAACCTCAGCCGCGTGATGGGCGAAGTGCGCGCCGCGGCCGACGCCCTGACCGGCGCGGCCAATCAGGTCAGCGCCACAGCACAGTCGCTGTCGCAGGCGGCGAGCGAACAGGCCGCCAGTGTCGAAGAGACCAGCTCACAAATTGACGCCATGTCGGCCAGCATCAGCCAAAACAGCGACAACGCCCGCGTTACCGACGGCATGGCCACCAAAGCCAGCAAAGAAGCCACCGACGGCGGCGGGGCGGTCAGCCAGACCGTAGTTGCCATGAAGCAAATTGCCGCCAAGATCGGCATCGTTGACGACATTGCCTACCAGACCAACCTGCTGGCCTTGAACGCCGCCATCGAAGCCGCCAGAGCGGGCGAGCACGGCAAAGGCTTTGCCGTTGTTGCGGCTGAAGTACGCAAACTGGCAGAACGCAGTCAGGAGGCGGCCAAGGAGATTGGCGACCTGGCGGGCTCCAGCGTATCGACTGCCGAGCGTGCAGGCAAATTGCTGGATGAAATTGTGCCCAGCATCCAAAAGACATCCGAACTGGTGCAAGAGATTGCTGTTGCCAGCTCCGAGCAAAGCGAATCAGTGGTGCAAATTGGGGGAGCCATGGGGCAGCTCAGTAAGGCAACCCAACAAAACGCATCGGCCTCGGAAGAACTGGCAGCCACCAGCGAAGAACTGTCGGGGCAAGCCGAGCAACTGCAACAAAGCATTGCGTTCTTCAACACCGGAGGCGAGCCACCGACGGTGCGCAGTCGCCATGCGGCGCTGGGAAGCAATGTGCGTGGCGGGGGTGCAGGTCGCTCAGCGCCGCGGTTGAGCGCACCGCTGCTTACTGCAAGCGTGCGCTCAGGTCAGTCCAATTTCAAACCGTATTGATTCAAAGCACTGTTTAAGGACCAAGTTTGCAAAGGGAAATGGATGAAAAACAAAATTGAACCTAACGCGCAAGAGCGGTTGATGCGCGATGATGACTTCATCGTCTCCAAAACCGACCTCAAAGGACGTATCAGCTATTGCAACCGGATTTTCATTGAGTTTTCCGGTTATGCCGAGCACGAGTTACTGGGCGCGCAGCACAACATCATCCGCCATCCCGACATGCCACGTGGGGTGTTCCAGTTTTTGTGGGATACGCTGGGTGCGCGGAAAGAGTGTTTTGCTTATGTTAAGAATATGTCCAGGGATGGCGGTTTTTACTGGGTGTTTGCCAATGTCACGCCTGATATGGACGCTCATGGTGTTCCTCAAGGGTATTTTTCGGTGCGACGCAAGCCCGGCCGGGGTGCGGTGTCGGCCCTGTCGGATGTGTACAAGCTGATGCTCGAGGAAGAGCGCCGCGCCGGACCTCGTGATGCGTGTGCCGCCTCCATTGGTCTGCTGACCAGCGTGTTGAAACAGAAAGAAGTTAGCTATGACCAATTCATCCTTTCGATCTGAGTCGGCGAAATTTGCCTGGACCCTGGGGGTGCTGCTGGTGGGCGGCGCCACGGCGCATTGGTGGCACGATGGATTTGGGTTGTTGCCTTTGCTGTGGCTTATTCCATCGCTGGGCTGCTTGGCATTGTGGATGCGCAGTGACGCAGGCAGTCAGCGGTATTTGCTGGATATTCAGGCCATGGCGCAAGACGTGTCGCATGGCAAGTTTGACCGTCGCATTAAAAACATCCCATCCGACGGACGATTTCATGCCCTGTGCTGGGACATGAATGACATGCTGGACCAACTGGAAGCCTGCTTTCGCGAACAGGCCACTTCGTTGCAATGCGCCAGCAGCGGCGAATATTACCGGTTGGCTCAGGCCGGTGGTCTGCGCGGCAGTTTTCACGAGTCGCTGAACCGGACCAATGTGTCACTCAAAGCCATCGAACAAAAAACTCTGGAAGAGGAAAAGGCGGCCGCAGAAAAGCTGGCGACCCAAGAACGTGAGCAGCGCATTGCCAATGAAAATCTGCGTATTCGCAACGCGTTGGACAAGTGCAGCACCAACGTCATGATTGCCAATGATTCCAACGAAATCATTTACATGAATGAGACCGTGACGGCGATGATGCAGCGAAATGAATCCGAACTGCGTAAAGCACTGCCCTTATTTGACGCTCATAAACTGATGGGTCAGAACATCGATGTATTCCACAAGAATCCGGCACACCAGCAGGGCTTGCTTGCGGGCTTGAAAGGGACCTACCGGACCCAAATTCCTGTTGGAAACCTGCATTTCAGCTTGAACGCCAGTCCGATTCATGATGCCAGTGGAATCCGCATGGGCACCGTTGTGGAGTGGGCCGACCGAACGCAGGAAGTGGCTGTTGAAAAGGAAGTAGCTGATTTAGTGCAGGCCGCTACCAAGGGTGATTTCAGCGGACGCTTGAGTACCGAAGGGAAAACCGGTTTCTTTGCAAATCTGGGCACTGGCATGAACCAGTTGCTCGACACCAGTGAACGGGGTTTGACCGATGTAGCCGATGTACTGGCTGCATTTGCCGAAGGCGATCTCACCAAACGCATCGAGCACGATTACTCAGGCCTGTTTGGCAAGGTCAAGGACAGTGCCAACTCCACGGCGGAGAACCTGTCACGCGTGATGGGTGAGGTTCGGGCCGCAGCTGACGCCTTGACGGGTGCCGCCAATCAGGTCAGTGCAACCGCTCAATCCTTGTCCCAGGCCGCCAGCGAGCAGGCTGCCAGCGTGGAAGAGACGACGGAATCCGTCAATGTCATGTCGGCTTCGATCAGCCAGAACAGCGACAACGCCAGGGTGACCGATGGCATGGCGACCAAGACCTCCAAAGAAGCGGTGGACGGCGGCGGCGCAGTGAGCCAAACCGTAGTGGCCATGAAGCAAATTGCAGCCAAGATCGGCATCGTGGACGACATCGCCTACCAGACCAATTTGCTGGCACTGAATGCTGCCATTGAAGCCGCCCGAGCGGGTGAACACGGCAAGGGGTTTGCCGTGGTGGCGGCCGAAGTGCGAAAACTCGCGGAACGCAGCCAGTTGGCGGCCAAGGAGATTGGTGACTTGGCGGGCAGCAGCGTGTCGACCGCCGAACGTGCGGGCAAGTTGCTGGATTCGATTGTTCCCAGCATTCAAAAAACTTCAGAGTTGGTGCAGGAGATTGCCGCAGCCAGTGCAGAGCAAAGCGAGTCAGTGGTGCAAATCGGAGGTGCCATGGGACAGCTTAGCAAAGCCACACAGCAAAACGCCTCAGCTTCGGAGCAGTTGGCTGCCACCAGCGAAGAGCTCTCCGGTCAGGCCGAGCAACTCCAGCAGAGCATTGCGTTCTTCAACATTGGCGGCGGTGCCCCCACTCCAGCCAGTCGACATGAGATTGGTAGCAATAATCGGCTTGGCGGCGTTGGTCGGCCCGCACCCCGGTTGGGCGCGCCTCTCAGGGCTGCTCCAGTGCGCAACAGCAGTTCCAATTTCAAACCTTATTAATGAAGTAGCCAGAGATTTTTCCCATGAGAACCGCGCAACAAGAAATTGAAGAACGAACCCGGTTGGCTGGCAACAACAAATTTGAGTTGTTGCTGTTTAATCTCGGCGAATCGCCTGGCAGTGGCCAGCGGGAACTGTTTGGTATCAACGTGTTCAAGGTTCGGGAGGTGCTGGTGATGCCTGCTGTCACCGAGTTGGCGAATGCCCACGAACATCTGATGGGTGTGGCCAATATTCGGGGGCAGATTATTCCGGTCATCAATCTGCCAGCAGTCGCGGGTTGTGCCCCCAAGAAGGGCTTGAACATTTTGATGGTGACTGAATTTGGGCGAACGGTTCAGGCCTTTGCTGTGGAAGACGTTCGTGAGATTGTGCGTTTGGATTGGGACCAGGTGCTTCCCGCTGAAAGTAGCCACGCCGGCGCCGCGATCTCTGGAATTGCCCGACTTGACGGTGCCACCGCTGACACCCGCTTGGCTCAGGTGCTCGACGTCGAGCAAATATTGAAGACGGTCATGCCCGTCACCACCGAAGAGATTAACCGGGAGGTGGTTGGGCCCGAGCTGGTTTTGCCCCCGGGCTCCGTGATTTTGGCGGTCGACGATTCAGCTGTTGCGCGTTCGGTGATTGAGTTGGGCCTGAAAGCCATGGGCGTGCACTACATCATGACCAAGACCGGCAAGGAGGCCTGGGAGCGATTGCAGTCGATATCGGACGACGCCATCGCTGCCGGGCAGTGTGCCGCAGATCGGATCGCGGTGGTGCTGACCGATCTGGAAATGCCGGAGATGGACGGCTTTACCCTGACCCGCCTGATCAAGCAGGATCCGCGTTTCAAGACCATACCGGTGGTTATTCATTCATCGCTTACCGGCACTACCAACGAAAACCATGTGAAGAGCGTAGGCGCCAACGCCTATGTGGCCAAATTTGCACCACGCGAGCTGGCTGCCACTATTCGCGGCGTTTTGCCGCACTGACTATGGCTACGCTTCCATTCAGCGACCAGGAATTCAAAAAAATCAGCAGCATCATGTACGAGGCCGCTGGGCTTTCGTACAACGACTCAAAAAAATCGCTGATTCATTCCCGCCTGGCACCGCGTATTCAAAAATTGGGTCTGGGCGGATTTCCGGAGTACATCGCCATTCTGGAAGACGAGTCTGAGGCTGCCGAGTTTCAAATGGCAGTGGACCTCCTGACCACCAACGAAACCTATTTTTTCCGCGAACCCAAGCACTACGACTTGTTGCAAGAAGAACTGGCTCGACTCGGCAACAGAAGTTCCATAGCGGTGTGGAGTGCCGCCTCGTCCTTTGGTGACGAGGCCTACAGCACCGCCATGTTGATGTCTGACATGCAGGTGATGGGCAAGATAGGGCCGGATTGGTCCATTTTGGCAACCGACATCAGTCACCGGGTTTTGCTCAGTGCCAAGGAAGCGGTGTACCCGGAGGACCGCCTGCGGGCGGTTAGCCCTGAGCGCCTGCGCCGCTATTGTTTGCGCGGCGACGGCCCATCGCAGGGGCAAGTGCAGTTGCAAGACAAAATCCGTTCCCGGGTGCAGTTCGGCCAACTCAACTTGTGCAAGCCGTTCAGTGGCATGGGGCCATTTGATGTCATCTTTTTGCGCAATGTGTTGATCTATTTTGATCCCCCAACCAAGAGCGAAGTGGTCGATCGTGTGCTGGCCGCACTCAAGCCGGGTGGACTGTTCTTTTTGGGTACGGCCGAGGGGCGCGTTCCGTGCAGTACACCGATCACAACCGTCATTCCGGGCGCATTCCGAAAAACGGCGTGACGATGACAACACGCGCCCACTACGGGCCCGCATTCGCGGCACAGCGGGCTGTTGGTAGAACCGTATTTCTAGAACAAGGTAGTTGCAATGGTCGTTAAAGTTTTTGTGGTGGATGATTCTGCTGTGGTGCGTCAGGCGCTGGCACACATGCTCTCAGGTAACCCGGAGGTTGAGCTGATTGGCAGTGCGCCCAATCCGCTTTTGGCGATGGAAATGATTCGTAAAAATCCGCCCGATGTGCTGTTGCTGGACATTGAAATGCCCGGCATGGATGGCCTCACGTTTTTGCGCCAGATCATGTCGGGCACACCCATTCCAACCGTCATTTGCTCCACCCTGTCTACAGAGGGCAGCCGAGTCGCGCTGGAGGCACTGAGCGCCGGTGCGGTGGCCGTGCTGGCCAAGCCCAAGCTGGGGCTGAAGCAACACCTGGAAGACTCACGCCGCGAGATGATTCAAACGCTCAAGACGGCTGCCAAATCAAAGCCGAGACTGCGTGTTGCAGGCACTGAACCGGTTGCCGCGCGGCCTGCCGGGGCGACGCGTGCGCCGGTTCTCAGTTCGGTTCACGCGTTTGCCATGAACAAGCCTGTGGTCATTGGCAGTTCAACTGGCGGCACCCAGGCGCTGGAGCTGGTGCTGACGAGCTTGCCAGCCGATGCCCCTGGTATTGCCATCACCCAGCACATGCCAGAGAAATTTACCGCGATGTATGCCAAGCGGCTGGATGGAGTTTGCGCAATGAATGTGCGCGAAGCCAAAGACGGCGACCGCCTGGAGCGCGGTGTGGTGCTGATTGCACCGGGTGGTCTGCACATGCAGTTGCGCAAAAGCGCGGGCCAGTACTACGTGCACGTTGTGGACGGTCCGCCGGTGAATCGCCACAAGCCCTCGGTCGACGTACTGTTCCGCTCGGCGTCCGAATGCGGTGGACGCGATGTGCTAGGCATCATACTGACCGGGATGGGCGATGACGGGGCGCGTGGTATGAAGGTTTTGCACGATGGTGGTGCCCGCACAATTGCGCAGAATGAAGAAACCTGCGTGGTGTTCGGAATGCCAAAGGAGGCCATCAAGTTGCAGGCCGTAGACGATATCTTGCCTTTGGAGCAGGTGGCACGCGCCATTTTGCAGTTTGACTCAAGGGCCTGAGATCATGAAACTTTCTGATGCAAGAGTCATGGTAGTCGAGGACGACGCGCTGATGCGCAGCTTTACCGTTAGCCTGTTAAAGCGTTTGGGAATCGTGCATATGCACGAGAGCGCTGACGGAACAGCTGGGCTGAAGTCGGTCAGTACGTTCCGGCCCGATGTGGTTTTGACGGACATCCACATGAAACCCATGGATGGCCTGGAGTTCGTCAAGCGCTTGAATAGTTCACCCAGCAATCACACCCGGGTCATCTTTATGAGTGCGGACAGCAGTCGGGAGACGTTGAGCGCAGCCCTGCCTCTGGGCGTCGTGGCATACATCGTGAAGCCTCCCCGCCTGGCTGATCTGAAAAACAAGATCGAAGCCGCACTGGCCGACCTTTAGGTGCTTCTATAGACAACGGCCTGTAGCCCCTAACGCAGCGTGGAGCGCTATGATTTATGAAGCGATTTGGCTATTGAGCCACAAACCCGCTGTCTTTGATGATGCGTGACCAGGTTTGGCTGTATGCATGCTCACGCGCGGTCAACTGCTGCGCGGTCATGTAGCCCACCGTCAGGCCCATGGCTGTCAGGCGCTCGTGCACTTCGGGCAAAGCCACCACCTTGGCCAGCGCAGCGGAGATTTTTTCAATCGTTGCAACTGGCGTTCCGGTCGGTGCAAACAGACCGTAATACGGCAGGTCTTCAAACCCGGTCAGACCCAGTTCGGCGAATGTGGGCACATCGGGCAGGATGGCCTGACGCGTGGGTCCCATGACGGCCACCACCCGGATCTTGCCTGCCTTGTGGTTTTCAATAAAGTCGGGGATCGAACCCGTTCCGGCGGCAATTTGGTTGCCCAACATGTCACCCATCATGGGGGCGCTGCCCCGGTAGGGTGCGGACTGCAGGTCGAGCTTGTATTTTTGCCCGATCATCTTGACCAAGAATTCTGGCACGGATGCGGGCGCCGGCACTCCGACTGTGCCCTTGCCTGCACCCTGGGTGCGCACCCAGCCCACGTACTCTGCAACCGACTTGGCGGGTGTTCCTCCGGAGAGCGCCAAAGCATTAACAAAGGTGGCAAAACCGCCAACGGCGACGAAGTCGCGCGCCGGGTCAAAGCCCGGGTTTTTAACCACCAGCGGCAAGATTGAAACGGTGTGGTCGTGCGAGAGAAAAAGTGTCGTTCCGTCGGCCGGTGCGGCCTTGAGCGCTTGAGCCGCGATTTGTCCACCCGCTCCTGCCTTGTTTTCCACGATAACGGATGTGCCCAACTGGTCTTTGAGCTTGTCGGCAAGAACCCGTGCGATTGCGTCAGTGCCACCGCCAGGTGGAAACCCCACCATGATCTTGATCCCGCCGGTCTGCCCCTGCGCGAACCCGCTGAGGCACAAAGCACTGGCGACCGCGCCCTGAATGAATCGGCGCCTCGCCGTGTAGGCGAATGGATTGGCGAAAAATGGGCTCATAAAAACTCCGCTAAATAAATTGGACAACTGCTTGCCCCACTGTAGCAATATTTTTGTCGACCCAGCGTGGCATGATGCGCGCTTGAATCAAAAACTTGACGTTTGAGGAGATGCCAAATGAATGACCGTGTATCCCATTCGCTGCTGAATGCCGCCCAGACTTTGAGTGAGGTCAGCTCCCTGTGGGATGCGCAAATTGTGCCCCAGTTGCAGGACTACATTCGGGTGCCTGCAAAGTCCCCCATGTTTGATGCCGACTGGGCGGTCAATGGCTACATCGACACCGTCGTGCGCAACACTGCTGCGTGGATTGACGCGCAAAACGTGAGCGGACTCACACTGGAAGTGGTGCGCTTGCCCGGGCGCACGCCGGTGCTGTTCTTTGAAGTGGAGCCAACCAAAGCGGGCTCAACCCAGACTGTGCTGATGTATGGCCACCTGGACAAGCAGCCCGAGTTTTCTGGCTGGCGCAGCGACCTGGGGCCATGGTCGCCAAAAGTCGACGATGGCAAGTTGTATGGTCGCGGCGGTGCGGACGATGGCTACGCGGCCTATGCGGCCATTGCGGCCATCCGGGCGCTCAAGAGCCAGAACGCGCCGCATCCCCGCATCGTGGGGTTGATTGAAACCTGCGAGGAGAGCGGCTCCTATGACCTGCTGCCCTACATCGACGTGCTCAGGACCCGACTGGGCGACGTAGCTCTGGTGGTGTGCCTGGATTCGGGTGCTGGCAACTATGACCAGTTGTGGCTGACCAACAGTCTGCGCGGCATGGCCAGTGGTGTACTCAAGGTGGAAATTCTGACCGAGGGCATTCACTCGGGTGACGCCAGTGGGTTGGTGCCATCGAGCTTTCGCATCATGCGCCAGGTTCTGGACCGCCTGGAAGACAGCGCCACCGGGCGCCTGTTGCCCGCCAGTTTCCACTGCGAGGTGCCAGCAGACCGCCTCGACCAGGCGCGGACCACTGCGGCCATACTGGGTGACGAAATTTACAAGCGCTTTCCCTGGGCCCACAACGACTGTGGCGGTGCCAGTTCGTTCGCGTTGCCCACCACCACGGACCCGCTACAGGCACTGCTGAACCGCACCTGGCTGCCCACCCTGAGCGTGACCGGGGCCGAGGGATTCCCGGAGCTGAAAAATGCCGGTAACGTGCTGCGACCCTACACCGCGTTCAAGCTCAGCCTGCGCTTGCCGCCACTGGTGCGGGCCGACGTGGCGGTGCAGGAGCTCAAGCAGCTGTTGGAAGACAACGCACCTTATCAGGCGAGAGTGACCTTTGAAGGTGCAGCCAGCGCCACCGGATGGAACGCCCCCGATACGGCCCCGTGGTTCGAAGCCGCATTGAACGGTGCATCGCAAGTGCATTTTGGCGCACCCTGCGGCTACATCGGCCAGGGCGGCACCATTCCGCTGATGAACATGCTGTCCAAGGGCTTCCCGCAAGCGCAGATGATGGTGTGCGGCGTGCTCGGCCCCAAGAGCAATGCCCACGGCCCCAATGAGTTCTTGCACATTGCCTATGCCAAGAAACTGACCGCCGCCGTCGCGCAGGTCATCTCGCAATTTCCCTGATTCGATACCGACCGGTAGAGCCCCATGACAGCTGAATCCACACTTTCCACTTTTGTCGCCGGTGACGGAGACAACGTCATGATCCAGGACTGGCCGCTGGAGCCCGGCGTCGCCCTGAGGGGTGTCGTGATCGTGGTGCACGGTCTGGGTGAGCATGCCGGACGCTACGATCATGTTGCGCGCCAGCTCAACGCGTGGGGTTTTGCGGTGCGTGGTTATGACCAGTGCGGCCATGGTGAGTCGGGTGGTCCGCGCGGAAGCCTGCCCACCGATAGCCGTCTGCTCGACGACCTGGCGGATATTGTGGACAGCACGCGGCTGCGCATGGGCAAAACGACGCCCCTGATTTTGTTGGGCCACAGCATGGGCGGACTTGTAGTGGGACGGTTTGTGTCGTTGGCGATGCGGCCGGTGGAGGCGCTCATCATGTCATCGCCGGCGCTGGATCCGGGGCTGAGCAGTTTTCAAAAATTTCTGGTTTCGGTGCTGCCCAAAATTGCCCCCAACCTGCGCGTGGGGAACGGGGTTAAGCCGCAGTTCATTTCGCATGACCCGGCGGTAGTAGCCGCTTACCGTGCCGATCCGCTGGTGCACGACCGCATTTCAGCGCGGCTCGCCCGCTTCATTGCCGAAGCCAGTGCGCAAACCGTAGCCATGGCGGGTCAATGGAAAGTGCCGACCCTGCTCCTGTATGCGGGCGCCGACCATCTGCTCAACCCCGAGGGTAGCCGAACGTTTGCGGCCCATGCGCCCCAAAACGTGGTAACCGCAGTGTGTTTTAAGGACATGTACCACGAGATATTTAATGAGTTGGATGCGGCGCCGGTGTTTGGTGCACTCAAGCAGTGGCTGGATGAACGTTTCTGAGCTCACTGCAAGAAATGACCTGTAGGCCCCGTGGAATATGCGTAGGCAGCTATTAATTTAGGAGTGTTTGGCGCCACGCTTGTCGCTGCCGCGCATTTCCAACCCACACCTGGAGCAAATCGCCATCAGTCGGGAATGTCAAATCGGTACCCCACGCCGTAAACCGAGGTGATGCAATCTCGTCCAGGTTCTACCGCCTGTACCTTCTTGCGCAGATTCTTGACATGCGTGTCAATGGCGCGGTCGCTGATGTCGTGTTGACTGTCATGCACAGTGGCCAGCAGTTGGTCACGTGAATAAACACGTCCGGGGCGGCTCAGCAGCAGGCGAAACATCATGAACTCGATGCGTGTCAACGCCAGCCATTGGCCACGCCAGCTGATTCTGAACGAGGCGTCGTCAATCTCCCAGGGTCTGCCTGAAGACTTCACCCTTCCCTCCGCACGGCGCAACAGGGCGCGAACGCGTGCAATCACCTCCCGCGGGGCAAAGGGTTTGCAAACGTAATCATCCGCACCGGTATCAAGGCCCAGGAGACGGTCCACCTCGTCGATGCGGGCGGTCAGCATCAGGATGGGAACTTCACTGAACGCACGCACCGCCTTGCACACGCCAATACCGTCCAACCCAGGCAGCATCCAGTCCAGGATGACTGTGTCGGGCGCATGCTCCTGAATCATCCGCAATGCGTCGCGGCCGTCGTAAGCTGCCTCAGCCTCAAAGCCGCTGGCACGCAGATAGTTTTGCAGCAGGTCGGATATCTTGCGGTCGTCCTCAACGACCAGCACGCGGCGCGAGGGCGTGTCAGTCATACGGCTTCATCTCCAAGGCGGGGTAATTCAAGGTGGAATAACACGCCACCCAGCGCTGAT
>CANNRR010000037.1 GCA_947508055.1 Burkholderiales bacterium | reverse complement strand
GAGGCAGCGCAAGCCAACGTTCAGCGCCTGCGCCAGTTGGAGGAATTCAAGCGCGTGGTGGCCCCCTTTGCGGGCGTGATTACGCGACGCAATGTGGATGTAGGCGACCTCATCGACAGCTCGCGCGTATTGTTCAATCTGTCGCAAACGGATCCGTTGCGCGTCTACATCAGCGTGCCCCAGGCGTATGCACAACTGATCAAAACCGGGCAGGAAGTGGTGGTCACACAGGGGGAGTTGCGCGGGCAACGTTTCATGGGGCAGGTGGCCCGCACGTCGGCATCGGTTGACGCGGTGACCCGCACCATGCAGGTGGAGGTGGCCCTGCCTAATCGGGAGGGTAAGTTGATGCCGGGCTCCTACGTGCAGGTAGCGCTGCCGCTGACGGCCAGCCAATCGTTGGTGGCGCCCACCAATGCATTATTGTTTCGAGCCAGTGGCACCATGGTTGCCGTTGTGGATGCGCAGGGGCGCGTCACGCTGCGCAAGGTCAGTGTCGGGCGCAACTATGGAGCCGACTTTGAGGTGCTGGACGGCATCAGCGAGACTGAGCAGCTGGTACTCAATCCACCGGACTGGATGGCGGACGGGCAAACCGTCGTGGTTGCACCCAACAAGGAGCGTCCGTGACCGCTGTGCGCAGTGTCTTTCTGGCGATTGTCGGGTGCGCACTGTCGGCCTGCGCCACCAGCCCCGCATACCAAAAGCCGGCGCTGGACATGGCGCCCGCGTGGAGCACCGAGGCGCCGTGGCGCCAGGCCACGCCTAGCGACGCCGCACCCAAAAACGCGTGGTGGCGGCGCTTTGGCGATGCTGAACTGGACGCTTTGGAACAGCGCGCTGCGCTCAACAGCCCGACCATGGAGCTGGCCGCTGCAAGGCTGGTGCAGGCACGATCGGCACTTGCGGCGGCGCAGGGCGGTACCTTGCCACAGGTGGGGCTGAGCGAGCGCGTGTCGCGCCAGCAGATTTCGGCCAACCGGCCGCTCAGCAACTACGCGAGCCCGAACTTCGCTACGGTGCAAAACGAGCTGAGCGTGGCGATGACCGTTAGCTACGAGCTTGATCTTGCCGGTCGTGTGCAGCAAACCATGGCAGGCGCACGTGCCTCGGCAGAACAATCAGCAGCCGATTTGGAGAATACGCGTCTGGTATTGAGCGCCGACATCGCCACCAACTACTTCAATTTGCGCGCCATCGATAACGAATTGCGTGTGCTCAGTCAATCCATTGTGTTGCAGCAGCGCGCACTGGAATTTGTTAACGCGCGCCACGAACTCGGTGTTGCAACCGGCCTGGATCTGGCGCAGCAGCAAGCGTTGCTGGAGACCACGCAGGTGCAATTGGAATTGATGCGCCGGCAGCGTGCGCTGTTCGAACATGCCATTGGCACGTTGGCCGGCATACCCGCGGCGCAGTTTGTACTGGCGCCTGAGGAGCGCGAATGGACGACACTGGCAATCCCCTTGGGTGTGCCATCGGATTTGCTGGAGCGCAGGCCAGACATTGCGGCTGCAGAGCGCGCCATGGCCGTGGCGAATGCCCAAATCGGCGTGGCCACTGCGGCCTACTACCCCAGCATCGTGTTAGGCGCGTCAGCCGGGTACGACAGCCGCCAACTCGCCATGCTGTTTGAGGCGCCCAGTGTCTTGTGGTCCATCGGCCTTTCGGCCGCGCAGACGCTGTTCGATGGCGGGCGTACGCGTGCCAACGTAGAGTTCGCCCAGGGTGGATATGCGGCCACGGTCGCCCTCTACCGGCGTACCGTGCTGGTGGCCATGCAGGAGGCGCAGGACGGCATCACCGGCCTCGCGGTGCTGGGCCGCGCCGGGGAGCAGGCCCGTACGGCCGTTCGCGCGGCACGCAAGGTGCTCGACATGACGACTGCGCGTTATGAAGGCGGTGCGTCGGCCTATTTAGACGTCATCACTGCACAGCAGTCGCTGCTGGCGGCGCAGCGGCAAGCAGCGCAGGTGAACGGTCAGCAAATGGTGACAACTGTATTTTTGATCAAGGCACTTGGCGGGGATTGGTAATCAACTGCTGCAGCAGCAAAACCAAAAAACTGCAAGAATGGCAGCCAGACACCCCACAGCCTATAGCGGGTGTGGTTCCTGCCCTGCATGAAAGGCGCAAACATGAAATCGTCGGTCCTGTCCATCAAGGTCTTTGGTCTTACGGATATTTTGGGTGCGGCATGGACTGCAGCGGCGCTTCGGGCTGAGCACAGCGCAAGTTCGACAGTTCGATGAGATTTCCTGGATAAGCCAACACCAAGTCAGGGAGATGGGTCGAGCCAATGGATGTGCAGTCTGCTGAGGGCAACTTTATTAAAATCAGGATTGCTCCGCCGAACAGCTGGCTTGAGATTATTTCGGCAAGTTTTCAACGCAACTTTCTGAGGGTGGCCTTTCGCGCGTTGATTCGACCATCATTTGGAATCCAATTCCAGCGCTTGTGGGTGGGCATGCTTTCACCCCTGATGCCCGGCGTGATGGACGTTAGCAGACAAAAGATTCTTGCCGATGGCGTTCCGGCTGAAATGGTGATGCCAAACGGCAAAAACGAAAAGGGGGTCGTGCTGTATTTACATGGCGGGGCCTATTGCCTGGGGAGTCCCCAGTCTCACCGAAGCATCACGACTCGACTGGCTGCGTACTCCGGGTTGTCCATATTGGTCCCCGACTACCGGCTGGCTCCGGAGCACCCCAGTCCTGCCGCCTTGCTGGATGCATTGATATGCTATGACTTCCTGATCAGTAGTGGGACGCCAAGCAAGCAAATCGTAATTGGCGGTGACTCGGCCGGCGGCGCACTGGCGATCTCCTTGTCATTGACTTTGCGTGACAGGGGTGATTCGATGCCAGCAGGTCTCGTGTTGATTTCGCCCGTGACAGATCCGTCAATAAGCGGCGACTCTGTGCGCAGCAATGCACGTGTGGACCCTATGGTCAATGAAGGGTGGATTAGACAAGGTCTCGAATCGTATGGTGCAAGCCCGAACGATTCGGTAAGCAACCCGTTGACGGCAGACCTGCGCGGACTCCCGCACATGCTGATTCAAGTCGGTGATCAGGAAATTCTCATGTCGGATTCGACCCGTTTTGCAGAGCGGGCAATTGCCCATGGTGTTGAGTGCCAATTGGAAGTCCACGAGCAGCGTTGGCACGTGTTTCACTTGCAAGCTTTTTATCTGCTGTCAGCGAGAAGTGCGCTTCGAAGGTTAGCTGATTTCACCGTCAAATGCGTAAGTGGGAGAGCACGTTGAAAAAACGAATTGCTTTGGCACCCCCACGTTATTGCCAATCGATAGCAAGGACCTATGAGTCATTATTTTGACGTGTTGATTGTGGGGGCGGGAATCTCCGGCATTGGCATGGCTTGTCATTTGCAAAAGGAATCTCCTGCTAAACGCTACGCGATCCTGGAGCGGCGCAACGCCATTGGGGGTACCTGGGATTTGTTTCGATACCCTGGCGTTCGCTCTGACTCTGACATGTTTTCTTTCGCCTACGCTTTTCGGCCATGGATGTCACCTAAGGTGCTTGCCGAGGGTAAGTTGGTGCGCGACTACGTCAAGCAGACTGCGCACGAATTTGGGGTTGACCGCCATATCCGCTTTGGTTTGAAAATCGTGAAGGCCGCGTGGTCAGATACGCTCAAACTTTGGACCATCAACGCCTTGCACGAAGCCACTGGAGAACCACAGACCTATACGTGCCGCTTCTTCGTGAGTTGCACCGGCTACTACGATTACGACAACGCATACCTGCCAGAATTTCCGGGGCTTGAATCCTTCGAGGGGCAAACCATCCATCCACAGTTTTGGCCCGAAGATTTGGACTACACGGGCAAAAGAGTGGTCGTTATTGGTAGTGGCGCCACTGCAGTGACAATTGTTCCCGCTATGGTTGCAGGCGCTGCCCATGTCACCATGCTGCAACGGACACCCACCTACTATTTCAGCGTTCCAAAGTTGGAGAAATTCATTGGTGTAATGTGCAAGGTGATACCAGCTCACTTGATCTATGCGGCCTTGCGAGGTGTCTACATTTCGCTGCAACGTGCGCTCTACAAGAGCGCTAAACGCTGGCCAAAGGCCATGCGCAAATTCTTTTTGGGAACGGTCAAACGAGCGCTTGGGGAAACCGTCGACATGCGCCATTTCACACCGAGCTACATGCCTTGGGATCAGCGTTTGTGTGTAGTGCCGGATGGCGACTTGTTCAAAGCCATCAAGTCTGGCAAGGCCTCGGTAGTGACCGATGAGATAGTTTCGTTTACTGCGCATGGCATATTGCTTAAATCTGGTGAGACGCTTGAAGCAGATATCGTGGTCACTGCGACGGGGATACGGCTTAAAACATTTGGGGGCATCGAGATCAGCGTGGACGGCAAGCCAATCGCCACGAATCGGTTGCTGAGCTATCGCGCCGTTCTGATGCAGAACCTCCCCAACATGGCGTTTATCTTTGGATACACGAATGCCTCGTGGACGCTAAAGGCAGACATTGCCTCACGCTATGTTTGTCGGCTGCTCAACTACATGGATTCCAGGGGCATTGGCAGCGCGATACCTCGGAATCTGGGCGAGGAACCGGGTCAGGGAAACGTCATGAGCTCACTTACATCGGGATATGTGAAGCGGGACATCGACGAGCTGCCACGCCAAGGGCTAAGCGAGCCGTGGCGGGTTACCCACGCCTACGAGGTCGACAGAAAAATTCTTCTTGACGACCCCATCGACGACGGCGTGCTGGAATTCGCTCGCAGCAAGCCACCTTCAGAGCCGGCTCGGTAACCACGCCCGCTGACCGCCTCAATCAAGCATCTACGGTCCCAGCGGGCTTCAACACGCATGTAAAGAGCATGGCACCGAGTTTTTGCAAAGATCTGAACTCAGGGCTGACTTTGCCGAGGCAGAATTCAACACCACTGACGCCTTGGCGTTTCGGCCAACGTTTGCAGAAAGCATGGTCTTGGCGGCAACAATCACCGAGCCACTAACGTTGAGGTGGAGGTTCGGACGGCCACTGACGAAGTGGTTGTGTGCGTGTGCCGCGCGTGTGGAGGGCCTGATATTTGGGTGGGATAGAATGCCACAAGCGTTGACGAAAGGGTGGTTCGTTTGGGGTGTGTGATAGCCCCTGCCCGACGGCGTCCAGCTTGTGAAAGTCTTGTGACAGGGCGCGCGGCTAAGTCATTTATTCGACTAGAGCCTGGCTAAAACTCTGGTGAAATTTGGATGCGGTCACTGTAGTTTTACAGCTATTTTGGGTTGACTCATAAAGCCTATCAATGCTCAATCGATACTCAAGAGCCTTCCCGTTAGTCTTCGTTCTGCTGTGGTCAACAGGGTTCATCGGCGCCAGACTTGGCTTGCCGCATGCCGAGCCGTTGACCTTTCTGCTGATCCGCTACATCGCGGTGATTGGATGCATGACGATGCTTGCTGTCGCCACCCGTGCGCCATGGCCATCGACACCCAAGGCTTGGTTTCATATTGGCGTTGCTGGTCTGCTGCTGCACGGCGCCTACCTTGGCGGGGTGTTCATTGCGATTTCAAAAGGACTGCCCGCAGGTGTTGCCAGCCTCGTGGTCGGCGTGCAACCACTGCTCACGGCAGTGGGTGCGGGTTGGTTATTGCACGAGACCGTTCTGAAGCGCCAATGGCTGGGTTTGCTGCTTGGCTTGCTTGGAGTTGGTCTGGTGGTGTTCGGCAAAGTTGGATCAGGTTTCGAGGTGGATGCACTTTGGCCTGCGGTTGCGGCTCTTCTCGGAATCACGGTAGGCACGCTCTATCAGAAACGGTTCTGCCCACCATTTGACTGGCGTACCGGGGCCATTGCACAGTTTCTGCCTACCGCGGTGGCTACATGGATTTTTGCCCTGTTCACGGAGTCCTTCCGGGTTGAATGGGTTGGAGAGTTTGTCTTTGCCTTGGGCTGGCTCATACTGGTGCTCTCATTTGGGGCGATCAGTCTTTTGAACTGGTTGATCCGACACAGTAATGCGGTCAATATTGCCAGTTTGTTTTACCTTGTCCCTCCGTGCACCGCGCTTGTTGCCTGGCTTTTGTTTGATGAGGCATTCTCCGGCCTGGCTCTTGTCGGTATGGCACTCACGGTGTGGGGCGTCTATCTGGCGCGCAAATAGGGGCAGGTCTGATTCGAACAGGCACCTCATCAACGGAAACATCATGTTCAGCACCATCAGATTCGCTTCCATGCAGCGTTGGCCGTGGCTATTACTCACATTGTCTGCCGCGCTATTGGAGTGCTTTGCCTTGTATATGCAGCATGCGCAGGGCGTGGAGCCTTGCAATGAATGCATCTACATTCGGGTGGGCGTTCTCGTAGTCGCCGTGGCAGGCTTGATAGGTGCAGCGGCACCCAGAAATCTGGTGCTTCGATGGAGCGCGCTGGCGCTGTGGTTGTCGGGCTTGGGTTGGAGTCTGTACCGTGGACATCTACTGTTGAATCTGGAACAGAAGGTACGCGAGGGCGCAGAGGCCA
Source organism: Burkholderiales bacterium (assembly GCA_947508055.1). Taxonomy (GTDB): domain Bacteria; phylum Pseudomonadota; class Gammaproteobacteria; order Burkholderiales; family Burkholderiaceae_C; genus Allorhodoferax. Next base: position 20,263 of record CANNRR010000037.1, on the reverse strand, counting down.
GCTGCGCACGTTTTAAGGGGTTTCCTGAATGGATGCCGTTGGAGCGGTGGCTACCAAACATGTTTGAGCCCCGGGCGATGTGTGGCTCGGTCAGTTGGACTTTTCTCAATCAGTCAATTACGTTCTGGATTTGGATTGTGCTGTTGGGCATGGCACTCGTGGCGATACTGGTGGCGCTAGCACAACCTCACCATGTGGATCGGGTTTTTGGCAATAAGTAGAGAGTTGACATGCATATTGGCAAACCCCGGTGCTGGCGGCATTCCGCTGCTGTTTACCCGCCGCTCACATCGCGGAAGTGCGTGCTGTATCGCTAGCGAATAGTGTTGGCTTGGTGCGGACGTGGTACTTTGACGAAAAACAAGGTATCGCAAGGTATTGACATAAGACACAAGCCGGTCCAGGTAGTCAGGAGAGATAATGGACCCGTGTTTCCACACTTAACCTGACAGGAGATTTGAATGCTTACCAACAACCCTTTTGAAGCCGTAACCAAGGCCCTGCTCAATGGCGCGGGAAAGCTTTCATCCGACGACGCACAGGGGGCGGCGAAGGAAATGATGGACAGTCTGCGCGCCTGGGGTGATTTGGTGCAAACACAGGCGCAAGCGGCACAGGTGGCCAGCATGGAAGCTGCCGAGGAGTTTAAAAGCGTTAGAGATCCCATGGCTGCGGTTGAAGCATTCAAGACCAACACGCAAAAAATGCTGGCTTTGACCGCCACCCACCTTCAGGAAGCAATGGCATTGAGCATTGATCAGTTCAATGCGGGTGTGGACTTGCTACAGGAACGTCACCCGGCGCCGGATGCATTTGCCCCGGTTGCCCATGGTATGAAGAAGGCCGCTTCGGCACTGGAGAGTGGCGTCCTGGCTGCGCTGAATACGGGCATTGAGGCCACGGGCGCCAAACCGGCATCAAAGAAGTCGCGTGCGCGTTAATCGGAGCGCCTTTTAACCAATCAAGGCCACGGCCTTGATCTGTACCCAGACCGCCATTCCTGGCACAAGGCTCAGACCTGCTACAGAACGCCGGGTCAGGCGGGCCAGCATGGGTGACACGCCAACTTGTAGACGCACCAGCGACGAGGCTGGATGGTGTTCATCTGCCAATTGAACGACGGTTGCCGGCAGGCAATTCTGGATGCTGGTGCCGGTGACCTGTTGCAGGGCAATGCTGACATCGCGCGCCAGAATCCGCACCCGTACCGCCTGGCCTATTGACTGGCCGCCATCACGCACCCACAGGCTGCCACCGTCAAACTCCACACGGGCCAGGTGCCAGCTCACATCGCGCTCGGCCACCACAGCGTCCAGCACCACGCCCGCATCCTCACCCATTTGAATCGGAAGGTCGAGTCGGGCCAGGGTTTCGGTCAGCGCTCCGACGGCATTGACACGACCGGCCTCCATGACCACGATGTGATCCGCCAGCCGCGCAACTTCGTCCGCCGCGTGGCTAACATAAATGACGGGGATTTCCAGTTCACGGTGCAGTCGCTCCAGGTAGGGCAAAATTTCCTGCTTGCGCTTGAAATCCAGCGCCGCCAGCGGTTCATCCATGAGCAACAGGCGCGGCCGAACGGCCAGAGCGCGCGCAATGCCAATACGGCTGCGCTCACCGCCCGAAAGGCCATCGGGCTTGCGTTCCAGCAGGTGGGCTATGCCCAACAGCCCGATGGCCTGATCCAGCCCTTGCTGGTGCGCGTGTGCCGTGCGCCGCATGCCATAGCGCAGGTTGCCCAGCACGGTCAGGTGCGGGAATAAACTGGCCTCCTGAAACACGTAGCCCAGTGCGCGCTGGTGGGTGGATAACCAGTGGCCTGCGTTGGCCCCATCGTCTTGCCAGACATCACCATTGACGACCAGACGCCCGCGTGGTGCACGCTCGAGCCCGGCCATGCAGCGCAGCAGCGTAGTCTTGCCGGAGCCTGAGTGGCCAAACAAGGCGGTCACGCCACGCGCAGGCAGCTTCAGGTCCACGTTCAGCGCAAAGCCTGGCCATTCGAGGTGAAAACGCGCCTGGATTCCGGTCATGTCAGAGCCTCTTGTTGCGGGCCGGCCGCCACGCGTACAAGGCCAGCAGCACCGCGAATGAGAACATCAGCATCACCACGGAGAGTCGGTGCGCCTGCAGATACTCGAGGGACTCCACGTGGTCGTAGATCTGCACCGATGCCACGCGGGTCTCCCCGGGAATATTGCCGCCAATCATTAGGACTACGCCAAACTCACCCACCGTGTGGGCAAACGTCAGCACGGCCGCAGTGAAGTAGCCGGGTAACGCCAACGGCACTGCCACGGTGAAGAATGCGTCGAGTGGGGATGCTCGCAAGGTGGCTGCGACCTCTAACGGTCGATCACCAATGGCCTCAAACGCGGTCTGCAAAGGCTGCACCATGAACGGAAGGGAATAAAACGCCGATGCCACCACCAGGCCCCAAAACGTGAACGGTAAAGCCCCTATGCCCAGTGCCTGCGTAAGTTGTCCCAACGGACCATCGGGGCCCATGGCCAACAATAAGTAAAAACCGATGACGGAAGGCGGCAGCACCAGCGGCAAAGCCACCACCGCCCCCACCGGCCCCGTCCACCACGCTTTGCTGCGTGCAAGCCGCCACGCGATGGGTGTACCGACCAGCAGCAGAATCAGTGTCACCGTTCCCGCGAGGCGGGCCGTCAGCCACACGGTCTGAAGATCACTGTCGGTCAAGAGCATTTGCTGATCTTACTTGTTGCCGCCGTCCCCGGGCAGTGCAAAACCATGCCGGGCCATTGTCGTACGGGCGGACTTGCCGCCCATGAAGTCCGCAAAGCGCAGTGCCGCAGCATTGCCTGCAGCACGCCTGGTAATGATGAAGCCCTGTTCCAGCGGAGCGTGCAAAGTGTCGGGAATCAGCCAGTACCCGCCCTTGCTTACCAACTCTGGATTTATAACCAGCGCCAACGCGATGATGCCCACCTGCGCATTGCCGGTTTGCACGAATTGCGCGGTGTGTGCGATGTTCTCCCCATACACCAGCTTGGGCTTAATCTTCTCCCACAGGTTTAATGCCCGCAGCGCTTCTTCGGCGCGTTTGCCGTAGGGCGCGTGCTTCGGGTTGGCGATGGCAATGCGGGCAATTTTTGGGTCGACGAGGTCGCCCAGAGTCATTTTGGTGGCGTCCCTGCTGGTGCTCCACAACACGATACGCCCGACCGCGTAGGGCTTGACCTCGGAGGCGGCGAAGCCCGCTCTTGCCAGAGTCCGTGGGAAGGCCATGTCGGCAGAAAAGAAAATGTCGTAGGGTGCACCCTGCTGAATCTGGGTCAGGAGCTTTCCCGACGAGCCATAGATAACATGGACTTCGTCACCAGGGTTGACCGCGTTGAAGGTGGCGACGATGTCGTCCAGCGCGAACTTCAGATCTGCTGCCGCCGCAACGGTGACTTTCTCCGCGTGGACCGATAAGGCCAGCAGCATGGCGCAGGCGGGCAGCAAGTGGTGCGGCAATTTCATCGTGACACTCATTCTAGGTTGGTGCCGTTGGCCACATATTTCTGCATGAAAACTATTTGAATACAAAAAAAGGGCCCCGAAGGGCCCTTTTTCAATTGCGACAGTGTCGCCAGCAAGATTACTTCTTGGCTGCTGGCTTTGCGGCCTTCTTTACCGGAGCGGCAGCTTTTGGGGCGGCCTTGGCAGCAACCACCGGAGCGGCCTTCAGCGCAGTGCGCTGATCACGCAGGGCGTTGATTTCGGCATTGATCTTGTCTTTGCGTTCGGTCAGCTTTGCAATGCTTGCACTGATTTTTGCAATAGCTTTGGCTGCCTTGGAGACGGGAGCCTTTTTAGGCGCTGCCTTGACTGCGGGCTTAGTTGCCTTTGCGGGGGTTGTTGCTTTTGGATTCACAGCGGCTTTTGGAGCCGCCTTTTTTGCAGTTGCCATTTCAAATTTTCCTTTTTATTGAACCGGCGCAGATGTTGTGCCGGCCCCATATTGTCGCAATATTTCAGATTGCACTAATTTTTGCCATGTTCGGTCAACCGCTGGGTGCCACAAACGTTGTGTAAAAACGTACAGGTCACATATGAAAACAGTCATCAAATCCATCACGGTTGCCCTTCTCATTGGCGCCATGGGCAGCAGTGCCATTGCCGATTCTCCGAGGGGTTACTACCCGCAGGGCCAGCATCGTAGCTACCAGGGTCGGGGTCATGATTCTGGCTGGGTTGCGCCGCTGTTGTTTCTGGGCCTTGCTGGCGCCGTTATCGGTGCTGCTGCGAGCCAACAGAGCGCCCCGCCACCGACGTATGTGCAGCCGGGCGTCACCTACACGCGGCCTGCCCCTGTATATGTGGCGCCCGAATACGCTGTCCCGGCGATCGTGACCCAAGCGCCGCCGCCACAGCCCGCCAACGCCTGGTACTTTTGCAAATCGGTGGGGCAGTACTACCCCTACACCCAGTACTGTCCGGAAGGCTGGCAACTGGTTTCGCCAACGCCCCAGTAGTTCTCCATTCTTTGATGCCAGTCAAAGAATTGTTTTTGACTCGTAAGCCACATGGATGCCGACATCGAATACAGTTGTTTGATTTTCTGCCAATCAACCAACTGAAGGACGACAGCCATGGCCGTAGAACCATCAAAGATCATTTACACGCTGACAGATGAGGCGCCCATGCTCGCCACTGCGGCGTTTTTACCAATCATCCGCACCTTTGCGGCCCCTGCAGGCATTGAAGTGGCAGAGTCTGATATCTCGGTGGCGGCGCGCGTTCTAGCTACATTCCCGGAATGCCTTCCTGAGGCACAGCGTGTGACAGACAACCTGGCTGAGCTGGGCAAGTTGACGCACCTACCCCAAACCAACATCATCAAGCTGCCCAACATCAGCGCCTCTGTGGGCCAGTTGATGCTGTGTATCAAGGAACTGCAGTCCAAGGGGTACGCGATTCCCGACTATCCTGAGGCACCCAAGACCGACGAAGACAAGGCCATCCGCGCCCGCTATGCCCGGTGCATTGGCTCAGCTGTGAACCCGGTGTTGCGCGAGGGTAACTCTGACCGCCGCGCCCCCCGTGCAGTCAAGGAATACGCGCGCAAGAACCCGCACAGCATGGCCGATTGGAGCCAGGCCTCGCGCTCGCATGTTTCGCACATGCACTCTGGCGATTTCTACCACGGCGAAAAGTCCATCACGCTGGACCGCGCCCGTGATGTGAAGATGGAGCTCATCACCAAGAGCGGAAAAGCCGTTGTGCTCAAAGCCCTGACCAAGTTGCTGGACCGCGAGGTCATTGACAGCATGTTCATGAGCAAGAAGGCCATGATGGACTTCTATGAGAAGGAAATCGAAGACGCCTACAAGACCGGAGTGATGTTCTCGCTGCACGTCAAGGCGACGATGATGAAGGTCTCGCACCCCATCGTGTTCGGCCACTGTGTCAAGATTTTTTACAAAGATGCGTTCGAGAAGCACGCCAAGCTGTTTGAAGAGATCGGTGTGAATGTCAACAACGGCATGGTGAATCTGTACGACAAGATCGCAGCGTTGCCGCAGAGCACGCAGGACGAGATCAAGCGCGACCTGCACGCCTGCCATGAGCACCGTCCTGAACTGGCCATGGTGGATTCGGCCAAGGGCATCACCAATTTCCATTCGCCCAACGACATCATCGTGGACGCATCGATGCCTGCCATGATTCGCAACGGCGGCAAGATGTGGGGAGCGGACGGCCGCCTGAAGGACGTCAAGGCCGTCATGCCCGAGAGCACCTTTGCACGCATCTACCAGGAAATCATCAATTTTTGCAAATGGCACGGTGCCTTCGACCCGAAAACCATGGGCACGGTTCCCAACGTCGGTCTGATGGCACAGCAGGCTGAGGAATACGGTTCGCACGACAAGACATTCGAGATCACGGAAGACGGCGTGGCCAACATCACCGACATTGTTACGGGTGAAGTACTGCTGAGCCAGAACGTGGAAGCGGGCGACATATGGCGCATGTGTCAGTGCAAGGATGCTGCGATCCGCGACTGGGTGAAACTGGCTGTGACGCGTGGCCGCAACTCCGGCATGCCGGTGGTGTTCTGGCTCGACGCCTACCGCCCGCATGAGGCGCAGTTAATCACCAAGGTCAAGATGTACCTGCACGAGCACAACACCACGGGCCTTGACATCCAGATCATGAGCCAGGTGCGTGCCATGCGCTATACCCTGGAGCGTGTGGTGCGCGGGCTCGACACTATCAGCGCGACTGGCAACATCCTGCGCGACTACTTGACTGACCTATTCCCCATCATGGAACTGGGCACCAGCGCCAAGATGTTGTCCATCGTGCCGTTGATGGCGGGTGGCGGTATGTACGAAACCGGTGCTGGCGGCTCGGCACCCAAGCATGTGCAACAACTGGTTGAAGAAAACCACCTGCGCTGGGATTCGTTGGGTGAGTTCCTGGCTCTGGCCGTGTCGTTGGAAGATCTGGGAATCAAAACCGGGAACGAGAAGGCCAAGATCCTGGCCAAGACCCTGGATGACGCGACAGGAAAGCTGCTGGACAACAATAAGGGCCCGTCGCCCAAGACCGGTCAGCTGGACAACCGTGGCAGCCAGTACTACCTGGCCATGTACTGGGCTCAGGAACTGGCCACGCAAACGCAGGATAAAGCGCTGCAAGCCCATTTCACGCCGTTGGCAAAGGCACTGGCGAACAACGAGCAGAAGATCACAGAAGAGTTCAAGGCAGTTCAAGGAAAGCCTGTTGACATTGGCGGCTACTACATGGTCGATGTCCAGAAAATGACGGCGGTCATGCGTCCCAGCGCAACGTTCAACGCGGTACTGGAAGGCGCAAAGGCCTGAAACGGCCTAAGCTGAAACACCACCGCCGGGGAGTCACCCGTTCTCTGGTGGTTCGATTGGGGCCTCAGGCCCACGCCTTGTGCGCGATGTCGAGTGAACGCAATCTCAATTCGGGCTCATACACGTCACAGACCAGAATGAATTCATCGGCTCCGGTCATCTCTTGCAGTTTTGCAAAGGAGGCGCTCACGGTCTCGGGTCCACCAATCACCGCCATTCCCAAGAACTCGGCTATGGCTGATCGCTCGCGGTCAGTCAGGCGCAAGGCGAAGTCCTTCACTGGGGCCTGCAGCTTTTTCCGTTCACCCGTAAGAATGCCCAGTACGCGCTGATACACGCTACTGGCTAGAAATTGGGCCTCTTCATCGGTAGGGGCGGCTACCAGCGGCACGCCAATGGCCAGATACGGGTTTGCAAGTGTTGCAGAAGGGCAAAAGTTGTTTCGGTACACATCAATGGCCTGCATCAACATTTGAGGTGCGAAGTGCGATGCAAAGGCATAGGGTAACCCACGTTCGGCTGCTAACCGGGCCGAAAACAGACTGGACCCGAGTAGCCAGATCGGTACATGGGTTCCTGCACCTGGGTTGGCCACCAGTCGCTGCCCCGGGCGGGCGTCTGCCAGCAAATCCTGCAACTCCGCCACTTCTCTGGGGAAGTCCTGTTCCGTCTCAACCTGGTTGCGCCGCAGCGCGCGCATGGTGTGGGCGTCGGTGCCGGGTGCGCGACCCAGCCCTAGATCAATCCGGTTAGGGTACAGCTCTGCCAACGTCCCAAATGCCTCCGCCACGACCAGCGGGGCATGGTTGGGCAGCATGACGCCGCCGGACCCGACACGTATGCGGTGGGTCCCCCCTGCAATATGGCCGACCAATACCGCCGTTGCCGAGCTTGCAATGCTCGGCATATTGTGGTGCTCTGCAAGCCAATAGCGGGTGAATCCAAGCTTTTCAGCATGTTGGGCGGTACGCAGGGCCAATGCCAGCGCCTGCGCCACCGTGCCGTCTTCGCGGACGGCAACGAGGTCAAGCATGGAAAGTCGGGTTTTTTCAGTTTGGTGCATGGGGCGGTGTGGGGTCGGATATGCCAGGGGCAAATCGCAGAGATTGTGGGAGGATGTCCTTTGCAAGGGATTGCTGTTTTAAGTCTAATCGGTGGCCCAGCTTTCGACATTTTGAAGGTTTTCATGTCCCGTAGTCCCGGTTCTGCGCGCTTCGGCATGGTTTGCCTCTAGTTGTGCACATCGACCAACCGCATCGAACTAGGCAATGTGTCGAGCCAGCGGGTGCGGGCCGGACTGCATTACACTGGCCCACTTCCGGAACTAAAACTATTGCCGGTCGGCCCCGCGCGCGCACTGTCACATTGATCATGGTTACTCGCACTATCAAAAATAAGTTAGCCGAGCTCGACAAGCCAGACCATGTCTTCGACAAGGCGGCGGAGATGTTTCGGGTCATGTCAGCGCCGATGCGGCTGAAGATTATCAGTTGCCTGTGTGACGGAGAGCAGAATGTCACGTATCTCCTGGGCAAGATAGCGACGACCCAGCCCAATATGTCGCAGCATCTCAATACGCTGTACAAGGCTGGCGTGCTGGCCAAGCGCCGCGACGGCGTCCAGATTCATTACCGCATTGCAAACGAGCAGATTGTCAGTTTGTGTCGTGTTGTATTCCTGCAAGTTGAAGCAACTCCAAAGGGGTAGTTAGCCCACGACTGCGTTGGCATCGGTCTGACAGCAGGCTACCTTTTTGCACGCACTTGCATACACCCCCTAGTATTTTGATATACTAGGGCCAGTATCTAAGGAGCAGCATGAATTACCTCGTCCATAGCTTGAATGACCGCCGTACCCGCCACAGTGTTTTTCTGGTGGGGGTTTGCCTGATGGCCTTGTCGACCTTTGCACGGTCTGCAGAAGTGCCTACCGTGGTTGTGCAAGCCCGGCAAGTGGGGGCGTCCTATTCGCTCGATGGTGTCATCCAGGCGGTCAAACAAAGTACCATTGCGGCGCAGGCTTCAGGGCGTGTCGCTACGTTGCAGGTGAAGGCAGGAGACAAGGTGCGCGCCGGTCAAATACTGGCCACCATTGACGACCGCGACGCAAATGCCGCAGCGCAGCGCAGCCAGGCACAAATCAGTCAGGCCGATGCCGAGATGGGCAACGCAAAGGCACAACTGGAGCGGACCAAAGATTTGCAAAGTAAAGGCTTTGTTAGCAAAGCCGCGTTGGACACGGCGCTTTCCCAGTTCAACGTGACCGCCGCTGCGCGCGAGCAGGCGGTCGCGGGGGCCAAGCAGACGGCACTGGCGCAAGGCTTTACCCGTGTGACGGCGCCGTTTGACGGCTGGATTTTGCAGACCTTTGCCGAAGCAGGTGACCTGGCGCTCCCAGGCAAGCCGCTGCTGACGGTGTATGCGCCGCAGCCCTTGCGTGCTGTGGTTCAAGTACCAACATCGCGCACGCAGGTGGTTCGTGCGGCGACCCAAACGCTGGTTCAGGTGGGGCCGTCGCAAGACGGCACGCGCGGCATCATTCCGGTGTCCAAGTCAACTGTGCCATCTGCCGACCCGGTGTCGCAGACAACCGAGTGGCGCTTTGAGCTTGCAGCGCAAGATGCGGTCAATATGTTGCCAGGACAGCAGGTGCAGGTGCAGTTTTCGCAAGCACTAGGCGACTCGCCAGCAAAACTGCTGCTGCCCGCACAAACGATAGTGCGCCGGGGTGAACTGACAGCGGTGTACGTAGTCATCGGAAACGTCTTTTCACTGCGTGCGGTTCGCGTGGGCATGAACCAGACCCGCGAAGGTGTGGAAGTGCTGTCCGGACTGAGCGCTGGCGATGTGGTTGCACTCGACCCTGTTCGTGCCGGGTTTGCCAACGCCACTCCGGCCAAAGCAGGCAAGTGAGCTGAGCATGAATGCAAAACAGAATCTTGGGATTTCGGGCCGCATCGCGGCGGCATTTCAGTCCAACGCGCTGACGCCCTTGTTGGCGCTGGTGGCCTTGCTGCTGGGCGCATTCGCGGTCCTGGTCACGCCCCGTGAAGAAGAACCGCAAATCAACGTGACTATGGCCAACGTGATGATTCCCTTCCCGGGAGCCAGTAGCGTGGATGTGCAAAACATGGTCGCCCGACCGGCCGAGCAGGTGTTGGGTCAGATCGCTGGCATCGAGCACACCTACTCGGTCGCTCGCCCGGGAGTGGCTGTGCTGACAGTGCAGTTCAAAGTGGGTGTTGCCCATTCCGAGGCGCTGGTTCGACTGTTTGATGTCTTGAACGCCAACCAGGACTGGCTGCCCCGTGATTTGGGAACGCTCACGCCCATCATCAAACCCAAGGGCATTGATGATGTGCCGGTCGTAGCCGTCACGCTGTGGGGCAAGGACGCGCAAGCCGCCGTTGAACTCGAAACCGTGGCGCACTCCATTGAGGCTGAGATCAAGTCCGTCGCCGGCGTACGTGAGGTGCAAACCCTGGGCGGACCGGGGCGCTCCATTCAGGTTGAGTTGGACCCCGGTCGCATGCGCGGGCGCGGTGTGGATGCACTGACACTGCAAAAAACACTGGCTGCTGCGAATGTCGGAATGCCTGCGGGTGCTGTGGTGGACAACCGGGGTGATCGTCGCAGCGCCCAACTGCTGAGCGTGGAAGCCGGTGAGTTCCTGCGTAACGTGGATGACGTGGGCGATCTGGTGGTTGGCGTCAGTCAAGGTAAGCCTGTTTTTCTGCGCGATGTTGCGCGCATCAGCCACGGTGCACAGCAAGCACATCGGTATGTGTGGTTTACGCCCGGCACTGCGATGGTGGCCGAGCAACCGCAAGCACCCGCGGCTGAAGCAATCGCCGCCGGTCAAACATTCCCGGCCGTGACGATACAGGTCACCAAGAAGCCGGGCGAAAACGCGGTTGACGTGTCGCGCGCCGTGCGCAGTCGCCTGGACGCCTTGCGCAACACCGTGATTCCCTCCAACATGCAAGCCACAATTACGCGTGACTATGGCGAGACGGCGGCAGAGAAAGCCAACAAGCTGATCCAAAAGCTGGCTTTTGCCACAGGGTCGGTGATTTTGCTGGTGGGTTTTGCCCTGGGCCGTCGCGAAGCGATGATTGTCGGCGCCGCAGTCATCTTGACCCTTACCGCAACCCTGTTTGCGTCGTGGGCCTGGGGGTTTACGCTCAATCGCGTGTCGCTGTTCGCGCTGATTTTTTCGATTGGCATTCTGGTTGACGATGCCATCGTGGTGGTAGAAAACATCCACCGCCATCAGCAGCTAACGCCCGATGTTCCGCTTAAGAAAATCATCCCCCGTGCCGTCGATGAAGTGGGCGGCCCCACCATTCTGGCAACGTTAACGGTGATTGCTGCCTTGCTGCCCATGGCTTTTGTGTCGGGCCTGATGGGGCCGTATATGAGCCCCATCCCGATCAACTCCAGTTTGGGCATGGCCATTTCGCTGGCGATTGCGTTCACTGTGACTCCCTGGCTGGCCTTGAAGCTGATGCGCGAACACAGTGCCGGTGCTGCGCATGGTGCACACCAGCCCGTGGGGTCCGGCGAAGGAAAAGTCAAGAAACTTTTCTCCACGTTGCTTACACCGTTTTTGAACAGCGCGCGCCATCGCTGGATGCTTTTTGGAGGCATTCTGGTTGCGCTACTTCTGTCGGTTGGCCTCACGCTCGTCCCCTCCACCATGCTGGGGGTGGTGTTGAAAATGCTGCCGTTCGACAACAAGAGCGAGTTCCAGGTGGTGGTGGACATGCCCGCTGGGACGCCACTCGAAGACACTGCCGCAACTTTGCAAGACCTCGGCGCATTTTTGGCGCAACAGCCTGAAGTGACGAACCTGCAGGCTTACGCCGGAACGGCCTCTCCCATTACTTTCAATGGCCTGGTGCGCCAGTACTATTTGCGTGCGGATGCCGAGCAGGGTGACCTGCAGGTCAATCTGGTCGACAAGCACCACCGCAGTGACAAGAGTCACGCCATTGCCCAGCGCCTTCGCCCTGAACTCGAAAAAATTGCCGCCAGACACCTTGCGCGTATCAAAGTGGTGGAGGTGCCACCCGGCCCGCCCGTGATGTCGCCCTTGGTCGCAGAAGTCTATGGCCCTGATGAAGCCGGCCGACAAAAACTCGCCGCCGACATTGCCAAATCATTTGGTGACACGCCAGACATCGTAGGTGTAGACACCAGCCTGCGTGAAGATGCGCCCCGTGCGTTCCTGCGCGTTCGTCGGCAACGGGCCGAATCTCTGGGCATACCGGTGGCGGCGATTGCACAGACGGTCTCTGCTGCACTATCTGGGGCTGATGCGGCGTACCTGCACGACAGCCAGTCCAAGTATCCGGTGCCCGTGCGCCTTCAGTTGCCGCTGGAAAGTCAGGTCGGTCTGGATGACATCCTGGCCCTGCCCATTCGTGCTGCCAATGGGCAACTCGTACCCTTGTCTGAATTGGTCAAGATTGAGCGGGGCATCATCGACAAGCCTTTGTTTACCAAAGACCTCAAGGGCGTGAGCTATGTCTACGGTGATATGGCTGGCAAACTGGATTCACCTTTGTATGGCCTCTTCGCCATTCGCGAAAAACTGGCAGATGTCGCAAAGTCCCAGGTGGATGCCGTAGCTGAATACTGGATCCGCCAGCCCGGTGATACCTATCGGCAATACGCAGTCAAGTGGGACGGCGAGTCGCAAATTACTTATGACACATTTCGCGACATGGGCGCCGCCTACGCGGTCGGTCTGGTGCTTATTTACTTGCTGGTCGTGGCGCAATTCAAGAGCTACCTTACACCCATGGTCATCATGGCCCCAATTCCTTTGACCATCATCGGTGTGATGCCCGGCCACGCATTGATGGGTGCGCAATTCACAGCGACCAGCATGATTGGCATGATCGCGCTGGCCGGCATCATTGTTCGGAATTCCATCCTGCTGGTGGATTTCATTGAACTGCAGGTGAGCCAGGGTATGGCGTTCAAGGAGGCTGTACTACAGTCTGCATCGGTACGCGCACAGCCCATTGCCTTAACCGGGTTGGCGGCCATGATTGGAGCCTTCTTTATTCTGGATGACCCGATTTTCAACGGGCTGGCCGTATCCCTGATTTTTGGAATATTGGTATCGACCCTGCTCACGCTGGTGGTCATTCCGGTTTTGTATTACGCGCTATACCGGCGACGTATGGAGTTGCGCCCTGATGCAACCCCTTCCCAGCCCGTCGAGGCTTAATTTTTCGTAACCTTTGAAAGTAACACCATGACTGTTCAACGCTATATCGTTGTTTTTGCCGGCCTTTTCATCATGATCTCTTTGGCGCTGGGCGTCGAGGGAAGCCCATTGTTTGTGAGCAAATGGGCGCTGGCGTTTACCGCCTTTGTGGGGGTTAACCTGTTTCAATCTGGCTTCACCAACTTTTGCCCGTTGGGCATTATTCTGAAGAAGCTGGGCGTGCCAGAGTCGCAGATTGGTTGCGCAAACTGATTCGGAACAATGCAATGACCGAACTCAAAGCCAAAGACGCGCAAACCGACATACTGAACCGTTTGCGCCGCGCAGAGGGGCAAATTCGGGGTATCCAGCGCATGGTGGAGCAAGGTGAGAGCTGTTTGAAAATCGGCCAGCAATTCTCCGCCGTACGCAGCGCACTGGACAGTACCTACCTGCGCATGACGGTCTGCTACATGGAGCAGGAACTGGAGGTTTGCATGCGCCCAGACTGCGATAAGCCGGATGTTGCTGACCTTTTGAAGAACATGGAAACGATGCTGGCCCGAATGTCCTAGTTGCTGCGCCGGGTCGCTAGTCTTCCAGTAGTGACAGGTCTCGCACGGCACCCTTGTCTGCCGACATTACCAGCAGTGCATAGGCCTTGAGTGCTGCTGACACCTTGCGCTTGCGTGGCAGCGCGGGTTTCCAGCCCTTGACGTTCTGCTCGGCGCGGCGGGCTGCCATCTCTTCGTCAGAGACCAGCACGCTAATGCTGCGGTTCGGAATATCAATGCGTATACGGTCGCCATTGCGGACCAGTCCGATGGCGCCGCCAGCCGCCGCTTCCGGTGACACGTGGCCCATCGAAAGGCCGGAGGTCCCGCCTGAGAAACGGCCGTCGGTCAGCAGCGCACAGGCCTTGCCTAATCCTTTGGACTTGATGTACGAGGTGGGGTACAACATTTCCTGCATGCCGGGGCCGCCTTTGGGCCCCTCGTAACGCACGATGACCACGTCACCGGCTTTTACCTTGTCGGCCAGAATGTTTGCCACGGCCTCGTCTTGCGACTCGGTCACGTGGGCCGGCCCTTCAAACACCATCAGCGCGTCATCGACACCTGCAGTTTTGACCACGCAGCCGTTGAGCGCGATGTTGCCCACCAGCACCGCCAGCCCGCCCTCTTGCGAGAACGCGTGTTCATTGGAGCGGATGCAGCCTTCAGCCCGGTCCATATCCAGACTGGGCCAGCGCGTGGCCTGGCTGAACGCGATCTGGCTGGGCTTGCCCGCAGGGCCAGCTTTGTAGAACTTTTGCAATTCAGCAGACGGGTTGCGCATGATGTCCCACTGCTCCAGTGCGTCCTTCATGGTTGGTGCGTGGACCGTCGGCACGTCGGTGTGCAGCTTGCCAGCGCGGTCCAACTCGCCCAGGATGGCCATGATGCCGCCTGCGCGGTGCACGTCTTCAACATGGTACTTGGGCGTGTTGGGTGCCACCTTGCAGAGTTGGGGCACGACCCTTGAGAGGCGGTCGATGTCGGCCAGCGTGAAGTCAATTTCGGCCTCTTGCGCTATGGCCAAAATGTGCAGAATGGTGTTGGTGGAGCCACCCATGGCGATGTCCAGCGTGATGGCGTTCTCGAAGGCCTTGAAGCCTATGGAGCGCGGCAGCACGGTTGCGTCGTCGTGCTCGTAATAGCGCTTGCACAGTTCTACCGCCAGGCAGCCCGCGCGTTTGAACAAGGCCTCGCGGTCCGCGTGGGTGGCCACAACGGTACCGTTTCCGGGCAGGGACAGGCCAAGCGCTTCGGTCAGGCAATTCATGGAGTTGGCGGTAAACATGCCGGAGCAGGAGCCGCAGGTGGGGCAGGCGGAGCGCTCGACTTCGGCCACTTCTTCGTCCGATACTTTGTCGTCAGCGGCCATCACCATGGCGTCGATCAGGTCGAGTTTGATGACGCCGAGCTTGGTCTTACCGGCTTCCATCGGGCCACCGGAAACAAACACCACGGGGATGTTCAGGCGCATGGCGGCCATCAGCATGCCGGGGGTAATCTTGTCGCAGTTGGAGATGCACACCATCGCATCGGCGCAATGGGCGTTGACCATGTATTCGACCGAGTCGGCAATGATGTCGCGGCTGGGTAGCGAGTACAGCATGCCATCGTGCCCCATGGCGATGCCGTCGTCCACAGCGATGGTGTTGAATTCCTTGGCGACACCGCCCGCCGCTTCAATCTCGCGCGCCACCAATTGGCCCAAATCCTTCAGGTGAACGTGGCCGGGCACAAACTGCGTGAACGAGTTGACCACAGCAATGATCGGCTTTTGGAAGTCTTCATCTTTCATGCCGGTGGCGCGCCACAGTGAACGGGCACCCGCCATGTTGCGGCCGGCGGTGGAGGTTTTGGAGCGGTAGACGGGCATGTGTAAAACCTCTGGGTTAGTGCAGTCGATTGATTTGACCGAAATTATCCTCCAACGCGAATGCCCAAGGCCCCCTTCCTCGCGCTGGACAGGTCTGCCCCATTGAGTCACCACAAAGAAAGACCGACCCGGTGATGAAGGTCGGATAGAGTTCACACCCGAACCCTATTCATCTGACACGTAGCGAGAACTGACATGCACACTGGCAAGCCTATCCTGGTCAACGGTAAACCCTTAGGGAGCGGACGCTTTCCCACCATCTGCACCCCGATGGTCGGGCGCACGCGCGAGCAGGTGCTGGAAGAAGTCGCATTGTTGGTGACCAAACAGCCCGATTTGCTGGAGTGGCGTGTTGATTTCTTTCAGGAAATTGGCAATGTGGCCGCAGTCGTCGCACTGGCCAACGAGATCCGTCGGGCCGCGGGCGGAATACCTGTGCTGTTCACCCGTCGCTCCATCACCGAAGGTGGCGAGCCTATCCCTCTGACCGAAGAACAGGTGGTGGCCCTAATTGACGCCGTATGCGCAAGCCGCACCGTGGAGCTGGTCGATTTCGAGATGAACAACGACCCGACTCACATTGCCCTAGTGCGTGCTGCTACACAGGCCCATGGCATTGGCTTGGTGCTGTCTTTCCATAACTTTCAGTCCACCCCATCGCAAGAGGTGTTGAGTCAGCACTTTGCCCAGGCCCAGTCCCTGGGGGCCGACGTTGCCAAGATTGCGGTCATGCCGCAGCGTCTGGAAGATGTGCTCAGCGTACTCGGTGCCACGCTGGAGTCAAGCCAGAAGCTCGACATTCCGCTGGTCAGCATGTCCATGGGTGGCTACGGCGCGCTCACCCGCCTGTTCGGCTGGGCTTTTGGCTCCGCCATGGGCTTTGCCGTGGGAGCCGCAGCATCCGCACCCGGCCAGGTGCCGATTGAAGACATGAACACGGTGCTGGGGATCTTGCAAAAGTCCATGGAACCCAAGAAATAGCGCACCATTCAGGTTGCGAATATTCCGTTGCCAAGCAAGACTTCCACACCAATGCCAAACAAGGCCTTCTCTCTACTATCGACTGCCACCCGATTGCTGTTTGCGGGTTTGCTTGCGTGTCCTGCTCCGGTTGCCATTGCCGCAGAGCCGTTGATTGTGAGGCACAATTTTTTCCTCGATCAAAACACTGGAACCCTGAATTACAAGGGCGAAGTGCTCGCACTCATACTGGAGAAGTCCAAAGGCAAATACGGGCCGTACGTGATGAAGAAGGGTGCCCAGCATGATTGGAGTCAGAGCCAGTCGTACAAGGAATTGGAGCGGGGCAAGCTCGACCTGATGTCATCCATGACCAACTATGCGCGTGAACAGTCGGGATTGCCGGTCCGCTATTGCCTGTACAAAGGTTTGCTGGGTGTTCGCATCGGCATGGGCACGCATGCCGCTGTCGCAGCGCTGGACGGTATCCAAACCCGCGAGGCGCTGAATCAGGTCAAGCTCGGGCAGGTTTTTGACTGGCCCGACTATGCCATTCAAACCGAGGCCGGTTTGCAGGTGTTGCGCTTGACAAGTGTTGCGTCATCGATTGAGCAACTCCGAAGCGGTGTCCTTCAGTTGTTGCCGCTGGGTATCGTAGAAGTCGACCCGATTGCAAAGCAATACGATTTGAAAACCATTTCAAAGTGGGCCATTGCCTACCCGACGGCTTACTATTTTTTCGTCAGCAAGAAACGCCCGGAACTGGCACAACGTCTGGAATATGGCTTTGAACAAGCTATCAAGGACCACAGTTTTGACGAGCTTTTTGCCAAACGCATAGGGCCGCTGATTGCTGCGGCTGATCTGGAAAAGCGAAAACTGTTTTATATTCGCAACCCCTACCTCCCCAGGGCGACACCGCTGACACGAAAAGAGTTGTGGCACCCGTTGGTGAGCAGCATCCTTCAATGATGCTCCGAATATGTATTGTGCCCATTGGGTGGACGAGAAAATGAATCGATTGCGCTGGGGTAGTGCTAGTCTGACCATGTGGGTGCTGCTGTCTTCAACGGGTGCGCTGGCGCAAACTTCCACGCACGCAACCGCATTGCTGGCCAAACGTACGGTATTTGAGTTGCAGCTGAAGGCGCGTGCATTTGGTGAACCGTTGCACCTGGTGTC
Organism: Burkholderiales bacterium; assembly: GCA_947508055.1. Lineage (GTDB taxonomy): Bacteria > Pseudomonadota > Gammaproteobacteria > Burkholderiales > Burkholderiaceae_C > Allorhodoferax. The sequence continues at coordinate 2,627 of CANNRR010000037.1, read as the reverse complement.
ACACGAAAAGGACGGCCGCCTGGAAGGCGATGTCTACGCCGAGTTGGACCAGCCTTTTGCGCATGTCGCTGCCGTACTCGGCTCTGCGGATTCGGTTTGCGCCATGTTGTTCTTGCATCTCAATATCCGGTCGTGCAAGTCGACCCGTAGCGACAGTGGGCCGCAGTTGGTATTGTCCGCGGGCCCCAAGCAGGCAGGGTACAGCGCAAGTACCTACAGCATGACCTACGCCATGCAAGTGGATGCGGCGGACGCCGATTACCTGGGTGTGAAACTGTCCGCATCGAGCGGTCCGTTGTCCACCAAGGACTACGCCACCGTGATTGAAGCGACGCCGTTGGATGGCCAGCGCACGTTCCTGCACTTTGGATATGCATACACGTACGGCAGTCTGGCGAAAATGGCCATGGGGCTGTACCTGGCAACCGCAGGGCGCACCAAGGTCGGATTTACCGTCATCGGCACCAGTGGTGATGGACAGCCGCAGTATGTGCAGGGCGAACGCGGCTCCTTGGAGCGCAACGTCATGCGCAACTACCTGGCGCTGAAGGCCTACTCGGGCGTCCAAACGGGTACACCTGAAGCGCGGATGGAGGCGCGGTTGCGCGCCTGGTTTGCGCTGACCGAGCGGTACGCAACGCAATTGCACGAGCTCGACCTGGATCAATATCTACAGGAAAAGCACGCGGACCTGGCCCGCATGGGCACGCCCGCGCAATAGCCTGCTGCTCAGACGGTCGGGCTTGCCAGCCGAAAGTCCTCGTCCACAGGGAGTCCCGGAAAGTGAAAACGCACAGGTCCGTCGGGGAGCGCATTCAAGTATTGAACAACCATGGGGTCGGTACTGTTGCGCACGACGTCTATCGGCCCTTCAGCGGCCACGTGGCCGTTGGCCAGAATGATTACATGGTCAGCGATCTCCAGGGTTTGTTTCAGTTCGTGTGACACGAACACGCTGGTCAAGCCCATGGAGTCATTGAGTTGGCGAATCAGGCGGGCCGCTGTCTTGAGCGAGATCGGGTCCAGACCTGAAAAAGGCTCGTCGTACATGACCAGCTCGGGGTCCAGCGCAATGGCCCGTGCCAGTGCAATGCGCCGCGCCATGCCACCCGAGACCTCGCTGGGCAACAGGTCGCGGGCACCGCGCAGGCCCACGGCATTGAGCTTCATCAGCACAATGTCGCGGATCAGTCGCTCAGTCAAATCGGTGTGCTCCCGCAGCGGAAAGGCCACGTTGTCAAACACAGTCAAGTCGGCAAACAAAGCCCCAAACTGAAACAACATACCCATGCGCCGGCGTGCTGCGTATAGCTGCGGCTGGTCCATGCGGCCCACATCGTGGCCGTCGAACAACATTTCGCCCGATTGGGCGCGTTGCTCACCGCCCATGAGGCGCAGAGCAGTCGTCTTGCCAGCGCCCATGGGGCCAATCAGTGCGGTGACTTTGCCGCGCGGAATGTTCAACGAGACGGATTCGAGAACCTTGTGTTCGCCGTAGCTAAAGCTCAGGTTGCGAAACTCAACGAGGGGAGAGAGGGGATTTGCCATTGGTACAAAAGCCTGAATGCAGGGAGCGTCCCCATGTTACCTCGCCGCAATGTTTTGGACGATGGCGTTGACCAGCAGGTCCGGCAACGCATGGGAGCGGCAGGTGCAAACTATATCCATATGGATTCACATAACTAAAGAAATTGGCATTGATTGAATTGATTGGGTCTGAGATCATTGCGCCATGAATCCATTCTCCCCTTCTACCCTCGCATCCCTGGCACATCAAAACGGCACGCCCCTGTGGGTCTATGACGCCGCCACCATTGCGCGTCAAGTCCAGGCGCTGCGCCAGTTTGATGTGGTTCGCTTTGCGCAAAAGGCCAACTCCAATACCCACATCCTGCGCCTGCTCAAGAGTTTGGGCGTGGTGGTGGATGCCGTGTCGCTGGGCGAAGTGGAGCGTGCCCTGGTCGCGGGCTTTACGCCCGGACTGCACAACGGTCACGCTGAAATCGTCTTTACCGCCGACCTGCTAGACCGCACCACCTTGCCCCGCTTGGTGGAACTGGGCATTCCGGTCAATTGCGGCTCCGTCGACATGCTGGACCAGTTGGGCGCGGTCAGTCCCGGCCACCCGGTGTGGTTGCGCATAAACCCCGGTTTTGGCCATGGCCACAGCAACAAGACCAATACCGGCGGCGAGCACAGCAAGCATGGCATCTGGCATGGCGAGTTGGAAGCAGCCTTGGCCAAGGTTCGCAGCAATGGCTTGGCGCTGCAAGGCCTGCACATGCACATTGGCTCTGGCGTGGATTACGCGCACCTGCAAGAGGTGTGCGGTGCCATGGTCGCCCTGGTGCGCACGGTGAAGGCGCAGGGCATGGACCTGCTGGCCGTATCTGCGGGCGGTGGCCTGTCCATCCCCTATGGAGCGGGCGAGGCGCCGATCGATACCGCTCACTACTTTTCGTTGTGGGATTGCGCACGCCAGCAAATTGCCGCCGACTTGGGCCATGCGGTGGGCCTGGAACTGGAGCCAGGCCGTTATCTGGTGGCCGAATCCGGCGTGCTGGTGAGCGAGGTGCGCGCCACCAAGGCGCAGGGCACCAAGCATTTCGTGATGGTCGACGCCGGCT
>CANNRR010000036.1 GCA_947508055.1 Burkholderiales bacterium | reverse complement strand
CAAAGAGTCCGGCTGAACATTGCCGGCCTGCCCGATCCGCAGAGCGCTGCTCAGTTGCTGCGCGAACTGCGGGGCTTCCGCCAGGTGCTCGACGCGCAACTGTCGGCCGAATCTGGCACCTACCAGTTGCAACTCGCCGATGGCAATGCCAGCGACCTGATTCTGGACGGTGTCCTCAAGCCACTGAACGCCAAACTCGGCCAGAATTGCTTTGCACTGGCGAACTCCACTGGAACGGAAGTGAACGTAAGTTTCTCTGCCACCTGCGCCGACATTGCGGTGCGTAGCAAACTGGTCAACATGCCTCCGGCTGGGCTGCAAAATGCCCCGGGTGCACGCGGGAAAATGTTGGGAAAAGCCGGAAAAAACAGCGCATGAGAAGCATGAGGAGCCCGCGCAGCGGGCGGGGGACACGGAGCAGAACGCTCTGCCGCCCAGGCTCTAGCCTTTTACGGAGAAAGAAACCGTCTCGGTGTCGGGCAAATCGACCGAGCGCCCAAAGGCAATGCGCCCGCTGCCGCGCAACATCAACTCTTCGCGCCGGAGCACCACTTCGTGCTCATTGACAAAGCTGACGAAAGTGCCGTTGGTGCTCTGGTCGACCAGAAAAAATTTGTCGCGCCGGCGCTCTATGCGCGCATGTTGCCGTGAGGCGTTGCGGTCGCTGATGACCACGTTGCATTGAGAGTCACGCCCCAACACAATGCTCTCGTAATCGAGCTCCAAGGTCTGTCCTGCATGTTGCAAGCTCAACGTAACCGGCTTGGGGATGAACGCGAGGGAGATCGAGGCCGTCGACATGGTCAGCTCATCCAAGCCCTGCCAGAGGACTTCACTCACAGCCACGTCGTCACCCTTGCCCTTGATCGCCAACGCGGCAATGTTGCGCGTGGACAATTTCAGCATAGGCGACAGGCAGGCCACGGTGGCGCCGGTCGTGATGATCTGCATGCCCTTGGCCAGACCGGCCATGCGTGCCGCCAGGTTGACGGTATCGCCAAAGACATCGTTATTTTCTTCAATTACCACCCCGAAGTGAAAGCCAATGCGCACGCTGCGCTTGACGTTAGACACCGGGGGCAAAGTCATGATCTTGTGGTGCATATCGGTAGCAGCCAGGCAACCGTTGTCGGCACTGGGCAGCACGCACATGATCTCGTCACCAATGGTCTTGATCACCCGCCCGCCATAGTGCAGGACAACACCGCGCAAGGCGTCCAGGCACTCATCAATCATCAGTTTGGCCTGCTCATCACCAAAGTTGTCGTAGAGGCTGGTGCTACCCACCACATCGGCAAACAGCACGGCAAGTTGGGACGTCACACGCGTAGATGCGGTAGAGGTCAGGCTTGCATATGCGGTTTCACCTGACGCAGGTTGTTGTGAATCGATGTGTGCCATGGGCCGTTTGAATTCCAATGCGCGCCCTGTCCCGTCGATGCTTCCGATGGGGCACTGCGCCGCTAGATTCTATACATTTGCCGAGCAGCCTCTCGGCCATTCACAAACGGAGCAGGTTTTGACACAATGGGTGCTTTTGAGGGGGAACCCATGAAACTGCAAAACTGTGTCGCCGCCTTGGCACTGCTGGCCCTCGCGGGCGTGGCACATGCCCAGAACATCAAACCCGGTCTGTGGGAATTCACGACGCAGGTATCGGGCGGTGGCGGCAAAATGACTGACGCCATGGCCCAGGCACAAAAACAGATGGAGAGCATGCCCCCCGATCAGCGCAAGATGATGCAGGACATGATGGCCAAGCAAGGGGTGCAAATGGGCACCAGCGCGGGCGGCGGCATGGCGATCAAGGTTTGCATGACGCAGGAAATGGTCGAACGCAACGAGGTCTCAAGCCACCAGGGCGACTGCACCAACACCAACAGTCCGCGCATTGGCAACACCTTGAAGTTTTCCTACGTCTGTAGCAAACCACCCAGCAGCGGCGAGGGCCAGGTCACCTTCAACAGCCCCGAGGCCTACACCACGAAGATGACCAGCACAACCACCATTCAGGGACGACCGGAAAAAATGGACATGCAGAACAACGCGCGCTGGTTGGGCAGCAACTGCGGCAGCGTCAAGCCGCTGGCGATGCCCAAAAAATAGTGGGCGCAAGGACGGAGCGCGGGGGCGACAAGCGCCGCCGGGCCGCCCCAAGGCGCGGATGGCCCCCTTGGGGGCAGCGACCCGCGTAGCGGTGGAGCGTGGGGGCGCTACCTTCGCGCGCCAAAAATGGCGCTGCCCACGCGCACCATGGTTGAGCCGCTGGCAATGGCTGCTTCCAGGTCATCGCTCATGCCCATGGAAAGAGTGTCAAGCCCCATTCCCTCCTGATTTAGAACATCAAATAGGGCTTTAGCCCGCGAAAACACTGCGCAACCAGCTACAAAATCAGGAGCGGGTTCCGGTATGCACATGAGCCCCCGCAGGCGCAATCCGGGCAGAACAGAAACAGCTTGTGCCAGCGCCAGAGCCTCTGCCGGCGCCACGCCGGACTTGGTCGGACCGCCATCCACATTGACCTGAATACACACCTGCAGGGGCGCCAGATGCGCTGGCCGTTGCTCGCTCAGGCGCTGGGCAATTTTTAGCCTGTCCAGCGTATGCAGCCAATCAAAATACCCCGCTACCAGTCGGGTCTTGTTGCTCTGGATAGGGCCTATGCAGTGCCACTGCAGTGGCAGCTCGCGCAATGTGGTGATTTTTTCGACCGCCTCCTGAATGTAGTTTTCGCCAAACGCAGTCTGCCCCGCTGCATGGGCTTGCACCACAGCGTCGACCCCAAAGGTCTTGGAAACCGCCAGCAACGCGACCGATGCCGGATTCCGTCCAGAGCGCTGACAGGCGTTTTCAATGCGGGAATGAATCCCTTGGAGATTATTGGCAATCGTGGTCATAATCTCGCAAGCGTACCAAACATAGCCCTTACCCAAAGAGGATCTCGTGGACATCACCCAACTACTAGCCTTCAGCGTAAAAAACAAGGCCTCCGACTTGCACCTGTCCGCCGGCCTGCCGCCCATGATCCGTGTCCACGGCGATGTGCGCCGCATCAACGTGGAGGCGCTGGACCACAAAATGGTGCACGGCATGGTCTACGACATCATGAACGACGGGCAGCGTAAACACTTCGAAGAATTTCTGGAAATCGACTTCTCGTTCGAGATTGATGGTCTGGCGCGTTTTCGGGTCAACGCCTTCAACCATAACCGTGGTGCCGGGGCCGTGTTCCGAACCATTCCAAGCAAGATTTTGTCACTGGAACAGCTCAACGCGCCCAAGATTTTTGGCGATCTGGCTTTGAAGCCCCGCGGCATGGTGCTGGTAACAGGTCCTACCGGCTCAGGCAAATCCACCACGCTGGCCGCCATGGTCAACTACCTGAACGAGACCGAATTCGGCCACATCCTGACCGTAGAAGACCCGATTGAGTTTGTGCACGAGTCCAAGAAGTGCCTGGTCAACCAGCGCGAGGTGGGGCCACACACGCTCTCGTTTGCCGCTGCCCTGCGATCGGCACTGCGCGAAGACCCGGACTGTATTCTGGTGGGTGAAATGCGCGACCTGGAAACCATCCGCCTGGCCATGACCGCGGCCGAGACCGGCCACCTGGTGTTTGGCACGCTGCACACATCGAGTGCGGCCAAGACCATCGACCGGATCATTGACGTGTTTCCAGCAGATGAGAAGGAAATGGTGCGCGCCATGTTGTCCGAATCACTACAGGCGGTCATCTCCCAGACCCTGTGCAAGACCAAGGATGGTCAGGGCCGTGTCGCCGCCCACGAGATCATGCTGGGCACCAGCGCCATCCGCAACCTGATCCGTGAGGCCAAGGTAGCGCAGATGTACTCATCCATCCAGACCGGGAACAGCGTGGGCATGAAGACGCTCGACCAGGACCTGACCGACCTGGTCAAGCGCAATGTCATCAGCGCCGCAGAAGCTCGCAGCAAAGCAAAAATTCCGGAAAACTTCCCCGGCTAATTACAAGGAGGGACTCTCATGGAGCGCGATCAAGCCACGAAATTTATCAATGACCTGCTCAAACTGATGGTGGGGCGCAATGGCAGCGACCTGTTCATTACGGGCGACTTTCCGCCGGCCATCAAGGTTGATGGCAAGGTGACCAAGGTGTCGCCACAGGCCCTCAATGCGGTACACACGCTGTCGCTGGCGCGTTCCATCATGAACGACAAGCAGGTGGCAGATTTTGAGCGCACCAAGGAAAGCAATTTCGCCATCTCGCCGCCCGGGATTGGGCGCTTTCGGGTCAACGCCTTCATCCAGCAAGGCAAGGTTGGCATGGTGTTGCGAACCATTCCAATGGTCCTGCCGACCATCGACGGGCTGGGCGTGCCACAGATTTTGAAGGAAATTTCCCAATCCAAGCGTGGCCTGTGCATCCTGGTGGGGGCCACTGGTTCTGGCAAATCGACCACCCTGGCTGCCATGGTGGATTGGCGCAACGACAACTCCTATGGACACATCATCACGATTGAAGATCCGGTGGAGTTTGTACACATGCACAAAAACTGCGTGGTGACCCAACGCGAAGTGGGGTTGGACACCGATAGCTGGGAAGCCGCCCTGAAGAACACCCTGCGACAGGCGCCCGATGTGATTTTGATGGGCGAAATCCGCGACCGTGAAACCATGGAGCATGCCGTGGCCTTTGCAGAAACCGGCCATTTGTGCCTGGCCACCCTGCACGCCAACAGCGCCAACCAGGCGTTGGACCGGATCATCAATTTCTTCCCTGAAGAACGCCGCACGCAGTTGCTGATGGACCTGTCACTCAACCTCAAGGCGTTGGTGTCGCAGCGCCTCATTCCCAAGCAGGATGGCAAGGGTCGCGTGGCGGCCGTCGAAATTATGCTGAACTCCCCCCTGATCTCCGACCTGATCTTCAAGGGCGACGTTTCCGAAATCAAGGAAATCATGAAGAAAAGCCGGCAGGCCGGCATGCAGACCTTTGACCAAGCCCTGTTTGACATGTATGAAAAGAACATGATCACCTTCGAGGACGCACTGCGCAATGCCGACTCCGTCAACGACCTGCGTTTGCAGATCAAGCTCAACAGCCAGCGCGCCAAGTCAACCGACCTGAGCGCCGGTACTGAAAACTTCGCCATCATGTGATGCCTTGGGGTCAGACCACTCGCGTAGCGATGTGCTCTGACCCCAACTGATTAAACTTCCCCGAACCCCATGACCCCGCCCAGCACCAACTCAAAATCCTACGAATCCTGCCCCAGCACCAAAGTGGCCTTTCTGGGCCTTGGTGTCATGGGCTTCCCGATGGCGGGACACCTGGCCCTGGCCGGACACCAAGTCACCGTCTACAACCGTACCGCTACTAAATCTGTAGCGTGGTGCACCGAATTCACCCGGGCTGGCACTGCAAGCGGCCCCAATGCCCATGCGGACACGCCACGTCTGGCCGTCCACAACGCAGACCTTGTGTTCTGCTGCGTGGGCAATGACAACGATCTGCGCAGCGTCACCATTGGCCCCGATGGTGCCTTCGCGGGTATGAAGCCTGGTTCCATTTTTGTTGACCACACGACAGCGTCCGCCAGTGTGGCGCGTGAACTCAGCGCCCTGGCCCGCCACCAGGGCCTGCACTTTATCGACGCACCGGTGTCTGGCGGTCAGGCGGGTGCGCAGAACGGGATGTTGACCGTGATGTGCGGCGGCGACGGCGCGGCTTTCGAGACAGCCAGGCCGGTAGCCATGGCATTCTCACGCGCGTTTACGCTGGTGGGAGACAGTGGATCGGGTCAGTTGGCCAAAATGGTCAACCAGATCTGTATCGCCGGCCTGGTTCAAGGCTTAAGCGAGGCCATTGCCTTCGGCCAGCAAGCCGGCCTGGACATGAATCAGGTGCTAGACGTGATCGGCAAGGGCGCCGCACAGAGCTGGCAACTGGATAACCGGGGCAAGACCATGGTGGCCGACAAGTTCGACTTTGGTTTTGCCGTGGACTGGATGCGCAAAGACCTGGGCCTGGTACTGGACGAGGGCAAACGCAATGGTGCTCGGCTTCCCGTTACCGCGCTGATTGATCAGTTTTATGCCGATGTGCAGCACATGGGTGGCAACCGCTGGGACACTTCCAGCCTGATCAAGCGTCTGAAAAAATAAATCAAGGCTTGACGGTTGCGCGCGGAGGCGGTGAAGCCTGCGATCGCGCCAATTCCTCTTCACTAATCGTTTCAAGAACCCGCACAACCCGCTGCACACCGGTTGTGGCGCTGATGATCTCCGTAGCACGCTTGACTTCGCGTGGCGTGACCCGACCCATGACGTAAGTGGTACCGCGCTCGGTGGTGATCTTGAATGCGTTGACCGACAGGTCACTGGCATCCAACAAGCCCGCTTTGACACGCCCCGTCACCACGGAGTCAGACGAGCGCTGCGACAGTGTGGAGTTGCCCAAAATGGCCAGATCATTGACGATGTGGCGCACGTTGTCCACACCCGTCACAACTTGCTCGACCAGTTGCTTATCCTGGGATGAAGCAACCTCCCCGGTGAGCAATACCTGGCGGTTGTAGCTGGTCACGTTGACGTGGCCGCGCTCTCCGAGTGCTTCGCGGATGCGGCTAGCAGAGCGCAATTCAATGCCTTCGTCTTCTACCACGGTGCCGGTGGTGCGCCGATCAGCGGCCACCATACCCCCCATCACCGCGCCCCCCACTGCCAGCGGAAAGCATGCCGTGAGCGTACCAAGGGTGCACCCCAGCAAGGCCAGCGCCAGGCTGGCGCGTCGGATTGAGAATTTCATTTGGAAGGTTCCTGTTCGCCCAATAACTGGGCATCTACCGCGTCGCAAATACAATGCAGCGCCAAAATATGCACCTCCTGAACACGGGCTGTGCGCTCGTGCGGTACGCAAATGTGGACATCGGTGTCACGCAGCACGTGCGCCATCTTGCCACCGCCACGCCCGGTCAGGCCCACCACCACCATCTCGCGCTCGTGCGCTGCTTCAATGGCGGCCATCACATTGGCCGAGTTTCCACTGGTGGAAATAGCCAACAAAACGTCACCAGGAGAGCCCAATGCGCGCACTTGACGGGAGAAAATAACGTTGAAGCCGTAGTCGTTGGCAATCGCGGTGATGATGGAACTGTCGGTGGTCAAGGCGATGGCACCCAGCTCCGGTCGCTCGCGCTCAAAACGCCCGACAAATTCAGCCGCAAAATGCTGCGCATCAGCAGCCGAGCCACCATTGCCACAGGCCAGCACCTTGCCGCCGCTGGTCACGCAGGCCAGCATGGCCTGTACCGCCGCGGCAATAGGTTTGCTAAGGGACTGTGCGCACTGGTATTTCAGGTCGGCGCTGTCGATGAAGTGTTGTTGAATTCGTTGTTCCAGCATGGGGGGTGATGATACCGCCCTCAGGATCACCTTCGAAGTGTTGGGGTCAGAGCACATCACCGCGTGAGTGGTCGGACCCGCAAAGTATCAGGATGCATCGAACGCGGCTTGCAGCCATTGCACGCCATCGGGCTCGACCACAACCACGTCAAACCGGCACGGCGGCGGCTCCCACAGACGCATCAGGTAATGGCGGGCGGCAAAAATGATGCGCCGCTGCTTGACACCGCCCACACTGGCCGCTGCGCCGCCATGGCGGGCCGAGGCCCGCTTGCGGACCTCCACAAACACCGTGGTGCCATCGGGCGCGTGCATGATCAGGTCTATTTCGCCGCCGCCCCGCCCGGGCGTCCGATAATTGCGCGTCAGCAAGCGCAGACCCTGCTTTTGCAGAAAGCGCAGTGCTTCTTCCTCGGCGGCGTCGCCCACCTGTTTGGTGGTTGCTTTTGCCGGGGTTGCATGTGCTGGTTTTGTTGGAAGGAATCCCATGAGCGCTCTCTTTACTTCTGCCCTTGCCGCCTCTGCCGAGGCCGCTTCTGGTCAGCATTATCCGCAGGGCACGCTGTATGTCATCGCTACCCCAATAGGCAACCTGGCGGACATCAGCCTGCGTGCGCTGTACCTGCTGGGCCTGGTTGACGCCATCGCCTGCGAAGACACGCGTCACACCCAGACTTTGCTGCGTGCCTATGGCATTGACAAGAGTGGTGGTCAACTGATCGCCCTGCACCAGCACAACGAAGCACAGGCAGCGCAGACCGTGATCGGCCATCTGCGCCTGGGCCAGCGCGTGGCCTACGTCAGTGATGCCGGCACGCCCGGCATCAGCGACCCGGGTGCGCGGTTAGTAGCCGCCGTGCGTGCGCAAAACATGCGCTGCGTACCACTGCCTGGCCCCAGCAGCGTTACCACCGTGCTGTCAGCCGCCGGAATCGCCGAAAACCAGCCGGGCGGGTTTGTATTCGCTGGTTTTCTGTCGAACAAAGCGGCTGAGCGCGAGCGTGCGGTTCTGTCCCTGGCCGCAGAGACGCGGGCCGTGGTACTGCTAGAGGCACCGCACCGCATTGAGGCACTGGCATTGTCTCTTGCCCACCTGGGCGCACGTGCTGTGACCGTGGGTCGGGAACTGACCAAACAGTTTGAGGAGATTGCGACAGTCAGCGCAAAAGATCTACCCGACTGGCTGGCGCAAGACGCCAACCGCCTGCGGGGTGAGTTCGCGCTGGTTGTGCACCCTGCGCCCACCGAAACCGAGACAGTGCAAGATACGCGCGTTCTGAAGTTATTGCTAGAGCAGCTTCCGCTGAAAACGGCGGTCAAACTGGCGTCGGACATTACCGGTGAGCCGCGCAATACGCTGTACCAGATTGCGCTCGACCTGAAATCCGCAAGCGCCGATTGAAAGTTGCGCCGCATTGCGTGCGGCGCCAGCCATCAGGCCTTGATAGCGAAGTCTTCTTTGGTTTTACCTTCCGCCAGCAAACTCGCCAACCAACGCGGAGTCAGGCCACGCCCGCTCCAACTTTGACCACCAGGGCCTTGGTATTTGGCGGCCACCGGCACGCCAGTCTTTTTCTTTTTCACGCTTGCTGCTTTGGGCTGGGCAGTAGCAGCAGTCTTCGCTTTGCCGCGGCCCTTGCGACCACCGGACATGGCAGACTGCAAATCTTTGAAAGAAATACCAAACGCCTGCATCTTGGCCAAAATGTCCTGAATCGTTCTATCAAACTCCCGATCCCTTATTTCCGATGCCTGCTTCTGCAGTTTTTGAATCTGGTTTTGAATATCAACTAAATTATTCATGGTTAAGAGTCCTGTTTGCAATATCAATGGGTTACGTCGCTCCTCATGATAACCCTTAAGGCGGTCAAAAACAGTATGTAGATATCAAAACCGATGGACACTCGCCGGAGATATTCAGTATCCAGCGCAACTTTTCGTGAAATAGGCAACTCATCGCGGCCATTAACCTGCGCCCATCCGGTCAAGCCCGGCACCAGCGCATATACACCGCTCTGCTGGCGTAGTTCGATCAAATCATACTGGTTATACAGCGCAGGCCGTGGACCGACAAAACTCATATCCCCAATGATGATGCTCCACAGTTGCGGTAGCTCGTCTAGGCTACTTTTGCGCAAAAAACTACCAATAGGGGTCAGATGGCTATCAGGATCGCTCAACAAGTGCGTGGCCACTGCAGGCGTCCCCACACGCATACTTCGAAATTTCGGCATTTTGAAAATGTGGTTGTCACGGCCTACCCGGTCCGACCAATACAAAACCGGGCCAATCGAAGTTACTCTGACCATAACAGCAATTGCCACACAGGGAATTATCAGCACCACGCTTGCCAAAGCTGCAAGCACAAGATCAAACAAACGCTTCATTTTCATACAAACGTTGATACTATTCTTTAAACGTTGCCAGATACCAGTCGGCGGTCGCCTGAAGCCCTCGGCTCAGGGTATATGTCGGGTACCAATCCAGTTCCCGCCGTACTTTTTCATTGTCTACCTTCAATGAACTGAGCAGTCGCTGAAATTCTGCGGTGTGCCCGGTTAAATTCCCCATCCATTGCAACAAATATGGTGGCACTGAAAAAAGCCGAGATGGCACATCCAGCGCGTGTGCCAACCCTCGCAGCAGCGTGTGGGTTGACACAGGTGTTCCATCACTGACCAGGTAGGTACTGCCGTTGGCTCTTGGGTGGGCCGCACAGACCAGCAAAAAATCCACCAAGTTGCCTACAAACAGCAAATCACGAAAATTACGGGTCAAGCCCAAAGGCAGAGGAATTCCCCGGTAAACGGCACCCAGCAACCGCAAAAAATTGCCCCCAACACCGGGACCATAGATCAAGGGCGGGCGGACTGTGACGACCTCCAGCATCCCCTGCGACTGAATCACTTGCAAGGCTTGTTCTGCTTCCCATTTGGAAAGTGAGTACGGGTTGTGAGGATCTGGAACATCCTGATCGGTAAATTGCAATTCACCTTCAGTGCTGGCGCCATTGACTCCAATAGAACTGACATTGACCAACCTTCGAACACCGGCCTGGATCGCGCACAGGGCAAGGCGTATGGTCCCCGCAGTGTTGATGCGTCGGAATTCCGCCAGCGGGTCATGGGACTTGTCATGCATGATGTGCACCCGTGCCGCCAGGTGGATGACGACGTCACAACCCGTCAATGCTTGCTCCCACTGCGTGTCCCCGTTCACCTCCCCCACCACCACATTTTCAACCCCTTCCGGCAAGACGCATGGTGCACGGGTAATACCGCGCACGACCATACCGCGCCGGACGGCCTCGGTGCACAGAGCGCGCCCTACAAATCCATTAGCCCCCGTAACAGCAATGATTCCAGCCATGGTTACTTCCATCCAATGACGGCCAAAGCAAGACAGGACACAGCAAACCAGACCCGGTCCAGCGGCTTGCGTCGACAATGAGGCGCCTCACACGCCAGCCGCAACAAAGCCCTCCGACCGCCCGCGCTCCAGCGGCGCACAAAAGGATGATCAGCCTGCCCCGCCAGTGACGCAATCAGCCGGGATTGGTTCAAACCCCAACCATTGAGTACGCGTTGCGCACGCCAGACAAATGCCACCCACCCCGCATTCACGCCAACCTGATTCTGATCATGTTGGCGGTACATCAACCCTGAATAGTCATCAATCAACCAACGGTACCCGTTTGCACGGGCAAATGCATAGGTAAACCAGTCGTGCAGACCTACCAACATACTCATTTGCTGATTTTCCCTGAGCCTAATTTGTATTTCCAAGGCCAGTTTTTGGCAGATTACAAACACACAACCCGGTCCAGCGGACTCAAACAGATAATCCAACGGCCTTTGAGGGTAAGATTTCTTTATATACGTGGAACGCCCAGACTCCCAAAACGCCACAATATCACTGGAATATCCATCCGAGCCAGTTTGCACCATCCGTTCGGTGGCACGCACCAGTTTTCCGGGTAACCAGATATCGTCCTGGTCTGCATAGGCCACATATTCAAACGCAGTGAAATCAATTTCCCGAAGCATCCTGAAAAAATTCTGTGACGCACCTCCAAACGACTCGCCAAAAGGCAGTAATACCACACGTGCGTTGTTCACCTGCAATTTTGAAAACCATTCTTCGGTGCCATCCGTGGAACGGTCCACACTGACAAACAGTGTTATATCCACGCCCTCTTGGTCGAATATAGAGTCCACCTGCTGCTGCAAATATCTCACCCCATTGAAGGCGGCCAGACAAACGGCAACTGACGGAAGATGTTGATTTGACAAAGGCATTGGATTCAGACGCGCCGTAGAACGTGAACAATGGCCACGCGACGCACATATTTCAGCAGTGAATACGCCTGCAACAGGCACATCAACGAATAAGAAATTTTGCCGACACCGTGAAAGTAGCGGTAATTGGCAAGCTCCGCCTTTTCCATGCCCCACATATCGGCACTGAGCCCAGTGACCCCATAAACAGGTTTGTAAACAGCGACCAGTTCGGCCATCAGCTTAACGGTCAGCAGGGGCGCCCCGACAACGTCCAGCCACAATCGATGGTCCTCCATATGCCGCACACCCTCCGCAAATCGCATAGCGATGTTCCGTTTGACCATCACTGACGGAGTGACAAACGCATGCCGCAGCAGCAGGTTCGACAATGTCACGGTTTGCGCTTCATTGACCGCGCCAACCGACCACCAGGGCTCCTCGCTTGCATCCGGCGTCAATTGGCGACACAAGTGACCGCACAGTGCCACATCTGGGTGTGCCTGCATATAGGCAAGCTGGATTTCGATCTTGCGCGGATGCCAGGCGTCGTCCGAGTCCAGAAAGGCGATATACGTCTGGGTTGCCACTTGCCAGCCGGCATTGCGCGCCCCAGCTGCCCCAATGTTCACTGGCAGCGCAACTACCTTCACCCAGTCCACGTAGCGCGCCCGAATGGAATGGAGCAGGGCGAGTGTAGCGTCACCGCTGCCGTCATCAACCAGCACCAACTGGGCAGGCCGCAGTGTTTGCGCCGCCACAGATGCCACGGCCCGCTCCAACGTTGCCGTGCAGCGAAAACACGGAACCACCACTGAAACCGGTGCAGCGTCCACGGTCATGCTGAGCGGTACGCACGCCAGACAGCATGCAGTCGGTCGGCCCTGCCCACCAGGACCCGTTTTACCAGCATCCTGACCAGCATCAGGGCGACTGAAAGCTTGGGAACAGGTGCGTGGCGGCGCAGAAACCGCACACAGGACCGTGCTGCGTATGCGTCCAGAACCGGGTTACCCAAGCCCAGGCTGGCAGACTGTTTGTGCCAAATATGGGAGTCGGGCGCGACCGCCAATCGCCAACCCGCATTGCGCAAGCGAAAACCCAGATCGGTGTCTTCCCAATACATAAAGAAGCTTTCCTCATCAAATAGACCCACTTCTTCTAGTGCAGCACGGCGCAACAGCAGGGAGGCACCGGAGACGAAGTCGATGGCTCCACCCGACACACAATGGTTTGATCGACCCAGCCACAAATTGATGCGACCACCACCCCACAGCTGAACCTGGTCGACCGTACCCGCATCAAACAAAACAGAGCCGACCGCGCCGACCTCAGGGTTCTGATCCGCAAGCTTGACCATGGCGGCCAAGGCATCCGGATCAACCGTGGCATCGCTGTTAACCAGCCATACATACTCTGCTCCAGAGGCCAGCGCATGGCGTATGCCTACATTGCAGCCCCCACCAAAGCCCAGATTGGCACCCGTCTGCAGCAAGTCAACGCCCGGCAAGGCCGCCTGCAATTGATCTTGAGAACCATCAGTTGAGCCATTATCAATAATCAGGACACGGAAATCGGCATACTTGAGTCGCAGCAGAGATTGAACACAGGCAATGGTGTCCTGCCAACCATTCCAGTTCAAAACCACAATAAAAACGGACTTCATCCCTGAATCCTAGTGCACACCAGTTGGACCACATCCTCTTGATCTAAAGACACGGCGGTCGATCCACGCAACCAGGCCTTTGCAGCGGTTATGTCATTTGGTGCAACCATTGGCGCCCGGCGCCGGATGCGCTCCGACTCAATCGCCGTTTCCAGTGCATATGACGGGGCCTGCATGCACTCAAAACCCTGACCACGAATCCAGCAAGCCAGCCATGTGGCGTCCGGAATCGCCAGGTGCCGGGGCGCCTCCAGGCCGCGCCAATTTTCACCATAGTGGCGCCGCAGATGGCTGGATGCATTGGGGGCGCTGAGTAACAAAATGCCCTCTGGTCTGAGCGCCGCCAACAAAAGGCCGAGCAGATGCACGGGTCGGTGCACATGCTCCAGCACATGCGAACACACGACACAATCGGCCTGTCCCGCGAACCGCTCCAAATGTTCGTAGCCGCTCTGCACCACGTTGAGTCCCTGCGCTTGGGCGGTCCGAACGGCAGACGCGTCCATTTCAATACCCAGCGTTTGCCAGCCCAGTTGCGCCACCAGTTTCAGCTTATCGCCATTGCCGCACCCGACATCGATCAGTAGCCCCTTGCGCGCCTGCACCCACTGCCGCAGGCCAAATGGTTCAGCGATATAGGGCTTGAGACAACCCAACGCCCATCCCAGCCCACGCGGCAGTCCCAATCGGGGCTGGATAGACGTTTGCAGTGCGCAGGACCAGTATTCATTCCGCAGCCTCTGCTTGAAGACTGCCAGCGAACCGGCTAGCGCCGTACCGGCGTGCGTGTAGTAGTGGGCGTAGGCCGTGCCGATGGTCGCCACAGTGGGCCTCGGGTGCAAATACAGAGATTGACACTGCGCACAGCTCCAATAGTTCCATTGTCCCGGTGCACAGGCGAAGGCCCAGTCCTCCACCCCCTCGTGCGCCAGCGTTCGATCCGTGCCACCGCAGTAGGGGCAACTGGCTACGGACTCGAGCCCTCCATCTGGCCAAACGTCAGACGCCATACAACCTCCGTACAGCGAAGTGCAGCAGCAACCAGTCCAGCGAAACCCGCGCTACCCATGCCAGCGCCGCACCCACCAGCCCGTAGCGTGACGACAAGAACCACAGGGCCAGGAAATACAGCAGCAGTTCAGCCAAGTGAAACAGCGCGGTCAACCGGGGATTGCCCTTGGCATGCAACAACGTGTAGGGCACCGACGCCAGTGAATTGATCCAAACGCCCACACACAACACCAGCACCACCGGCAGTGCCAGAGTGGCAAATTCGGCCGAAATCCATAGCGACAAAGCCGGATAGGCCAAGGCTGCGGCGAGCAAACAGATTGCCAACATAACCACGCCCACCCGCCGATAGGTTTGTCGATAGGCCGTAGCCGCTTCGCTAACACCCATGGCGGCCAAGCGCGGCAGCAGGGCGCCGGTCAGGGCCATCGGAATCAAGAGCAGACGCAACAACACATCTTGCGGAATGGCGTACAGGGGCAACTGGTCGGCACCCACTGCCGCGCTAACAAAAAACCGGTCACCGTACACCATCAAGGGGCCCACGATGCCAGTCACCGTGACCCAGAGGCCATAGTTCCACAGCGTCTGAAAGTGGCGCTTGGCAATTGAGGCAACGCGAAAAAACAAAACCCCCCGCAATTGAACTGCCATGCCCAGCACCACCAACCATCGGCCCAACACCAAATAGAGGGTAATCACGTCCAAACGGGGTCCATGAAAATAGACAGCCAAGCCCGGCAAGGCAAACATCCAGACACCCAATACCATGCGGCTCAGATTGGATGCGGCAAACCGGTCCAAGCCCTCCAGTGCACCACGCAGTCCGCTGGCCAGTGTTGTCGGCAACACCCCCACCGCGGCAATCAGAAAGGCCAATCGAGCTTCGTCCTGCAAGCCGGGACTGATTTTGAGCCAATGATTGGCCATGCCTGGTGCCAGCAGCCAGATCAGCGCCACGCCAATCAAACCTGCCGCCAAGGTCAGCAGCATCCCTGCACGCACTAGGGGCCCGGCATCGGACACACTCCCGGTTGCGGTCAGTTGGCTAAGCTGCACAGTCAGCGCCCGGCCCACACCCAGGTCAAACACGCTGAAGTACCCGATCAGGCCCCAAACCAGCGTCAGCACGCCAAAGGCTTCGCTGCCCAGGCGACTCAGGGTAAAGGGAATCAGGGCCAACCCCGCCACCATGGGAATGGCAGTGCCTGCCAAGTTCCACAATGTGTTGCGTTTGAGTGACATGGTCTATTTTAGAAGACCATCCAAATGCGAACCTGTCTGATTTGCAAATTCAACCGGTTCTGCCATGTTGGGACTGACCGCTAGGGTTTCGGGGTCGAGTAAAATCGGCGCCTTTGGCCTGCGGCGCCCCGCCCCGCCACACTACTTGCGTTCACCATGCCTATCCAGCGTTCGCGCAAGAAGCGGGTGTCCCACAGTCCGAAGGGCAGCCTGAGTGACCGGCGCCTGCTGGAACAAAGCAGTTCCAACACGGTCGTGCAACAAAGCGGAACCGATGGCGAGCGCCCCTACATCGACACCACCACCCGCACGCTGACCACGCATATTTTCGAGCGCGCCTACGACAACAGCCTTGGCCTGCGCGCGGGACGCTATTTTGACCGAAGCAATATGCGCCTGACTGCGGGTGTCGATATGGAGTGGGGACAGGGCGACGCCCGGCAAACCAATATCTCGTTCCTGGCCGAGAAATTTTACGTGGGTAGGCCACACAGCGTGGCACTGCAGTTTGATCAACTGAAAAAATCCGGTGCTGCGGAGATCAACCGCGATGACACACGTGTCACCTTCAGCTACCGCTACAGCTTTGGCGCCACCAACAGCCAGCCCCGACGCATGTTTCGCATGGTCGCCGATCCACTCCCGCCCATGGTTGCACCGGCAGTTGCCCCGGCCACCGCGATTCCGGCACGCACCGAACGCACCATGGTCAAGACCCTGGCGACCATGACCAGTGACGCGTTCTTCGCAATTGACAGCGCCCAACTGACCAGTGTGGCACGCGCCGAACTTGACGGCATCGTCCACCTGCTCAAGACCACCCCGCCCGAAGGCAATGTGCACATCGTGGGGCACAGCTGCGACCTGGGACCTGATCAATACAACTTGCAACTGTCGATCAAGCGTGCACAGGCTGTGCACACCTATCTGGTGGAAGCTGGTGCACTGGCGCCTGGGTCGTCCATCGTTGAGGGAAAAGGCAAGTCGGAACCCAAGTTCCCTGCCAAGCCCGACACCCGCGCAAAGAACCGACGCGTTGACCTCGAATTTGTCACTTTGGTCGAAAAGGAAAATGTCGTCCACATACCGGCCACCACAGTTACCACACCTGTCGTTGCAGTACCCGAGACACCGGTCACCTACCACCGCGAAGTCATCGAGCAAGAACCCGCCTGGCTGCGCAGTGCGCTGCGTACACCTGCCACCCACAAGCGCAGCGTGGATGTTTACCGCATAAAAGAAGAAAGCCAGACCGAAAGCACCAGCCGCGCCTGGGTGAACCGTGCACCCGTTGCGCAAAATGATGCCTACAGCCTGGACTCAGGCACTACCACCCCTCTTGCCGTGCTGAACAACGACAGTGACCCCGATGCTGGCGACACGCTCAGTATTGCTTCGGTTGGCGCCCCGTCCAAAGGACAGGCACGCATTGAAGGTGGCCAAGTTGTGTACGTTGCGCCCGTTGGTTATGTTGGGCCGGACAGTTTTACCTACGTCGCAAAAAGATAACAAGGGCGCAACGACAACGGCCACGGTGACGGTCAACATCACCCAGGCAAACCGCCCCCCGACTGCCCGCGATGACACTTTCATGGTCAGCGGCGGGGCAAAAAGCAACCTGGCAGTGCTTTCGAACGACGTGGACCCCGATGGTGACCCACTCAAGATCATTTCGTTGACCCAACCGGTTGGCAACAACGGCAGCGTCTCTATTGTGGGTTCCGATGTGTTGTTTACACCCAAAAATACATTTGCTAGAGACTCGTTCACCTACACCATTTCCGATGGCAAGGGTGGTCAGTCAACCGCGACTGTGCTGTTAATTGACCCCTGATGCCTGATTTATTAGGCCGTTCAGCTCGATTTGGACCCAAGCAGTGAGCCGTTCGCCAATGCATCGGATAGCGCCTGCTGACTCCCCGTTGGCGCCTGCTGCGATGGGCTTGCAACTTGTGTTGGTTGACTGCCAGATTGAACAGACTGAACCTGCATTGGAGGCTGTTGCTGCCCTGCTAGATATTGTTGACTTGGGGTGGTGCCTCCGCCGAACGCGACGCCACGTACTTTGTCGGCTCCCACGCGTGCATTCTGCGCATTCCAATCGACCTCGGACAACGTAGGATAGCCCGCACCAAGCCAGTTGGCTAGTGGATCGTTCTTTGCCGCAGCCATTTTCTCCGTGTACTGCTGGTAAGTACTTACTGGCATATAAGACCATGTGTTAAAGGTCGATGCATCAGTTAAAGACCCAGCCGCTGGGTCAAAGTAAGTGGTTCCAGCGAACCCCTGCGGGCGACCAGCACGATGGATCATGTCGCCGATCGCCCCATGCGACTGACCAGTGGCCGTAGCCATGTCGGCTGCGCTCATGCCGTATTGTTCCATCTGTCGCACCAGTTCACCCGGATTGGAGTCCGAGTATTGGCGCCATGCGGCCTTCATATTTGCATTCTGCTCGGGCGTCATGGTACTTTTCGCTGACGCTGCAGTTTGCGCTGGGGCGTTAGGTGCCTGCACCAAGTCGCTAGCAGCACTACCCGCACGGAACACCTTCTGGCTGGCCAAAGTCTGCCCAAAACCAACGCCTGCAACTTTTTTACCACTGGTGACCGTGCGAACTTCAACATTGCGTCCGATAGGTGTTGGTCCCAAAGTTTTCATGCTTTTTCTTCGTGAGTGGGTGAAGTTGGTCTTAACTCGCTCCAATGTGCTGGATTTTGCGTCTTTTTGCATTTAGGAGCAACTCTTTCATTGTCCGTCCGTCCCTGTTCAGGAGCGCCTTCCCCACAACCGGCAAATCCATCTCACTCGATGACCAGCACTGGATCGGCAGCCCATCCGGTCCCATAATCCGTGAGCGAAAACCCTACATCGACGTCAGTCGTTCCCACCGGGATGATCCCGGTCACAAACGAGTTGCTCCAGCCGGATGTGCCCACTACCGGCGTCGACACAAACACATCAAGAATGCCGCCACTACTCACCATGGCGACGATACCGGTACCACCAATCGTACTCACCACCAGGTTCCACCCTTTGGGACCCACATTGTCCGCCTTTAGTTTTGCGGAGAATCGTATTTTCTTGCCAGCATCGTCCGGGCGCACACGGATCTTTTGATGTAGAAAAGAGTAGTGTTCGTCGTGAACTTGGGTAACTCGCAGAGCATCGCTATTGCCCGGTCCTGCGCCCGCAACACTGTCAACTTCATAAGCACGACCAGGCCATTGCCCTGCATGCTCTTCATATTCCCATCCCAGGAACTTCTGTTCGCCCACACCCTTTTCAAATGCGGGGTTCACAAGCAGAGACGCCGCCGCGGGCTTCACCGACTGGCAACCGGCCAGAGCCAACAACATTCCCAAAGCCAGGTACTGAATCAACTTTTGCATAGGTTCCCTATTACCTTTCAGACTCAAACCGCTGGAACGCCACCTCCAGGTGGTCACCCCACAGATGCTTGTAGCAGCCGATAGACCAACATCACGCGTTGCACGTAATACCGAGTTTCCCGGTAGTCGGGTATCTTGTTACCAGCACGTGCAACGGCTCCTTCGCCAGCGTTGTAGGCAGCAAGGGCAAGCTCAGTTTGCCCACCGAACAGGCGCAACAGGTCAGCCAAATAGCGCGCGCCGGTACGGATATTCAGATCGGGGTCTTTCAGCTTAGATGAAACCGTTACACCCCGACCGGCGTGAACGCCATAGCGCGTGGCCGTTGTCGGCATCACCTGCATCAGACCGACAGCACCTTTGGGGGAAACCGCCTTGGAGTTAAACGCAGACTCAGTCGCCATCACCGCCTTGAGCAAATTAAGGTCAACGCCATACGCATCCGATGCTGCCGACAAACTGTCATGCACAACCCCTACTGCAGTTGATGCATTGATCATTGCCATTACGACATCCGGCTTGGCACCTGTCAAGCCCACCGCACGCCCAAGCGCGCCTGATGGACTGGTCTCGATCACCAACTCGCTTTTAGTGCCTGGTGGTTGGTTGGTGAAATGAACCACGCCACTTGCGTCTACTACTTTCCAAACATCCGCTAATGCGGCATCAGGAATCAGCAGCCAAAAAAGGAGACCCGCCTGGACCCAAAGTAAATGAACAGAGATTCTTAAAAAATACAAAACTACAAATCCTCAAAAATTGACCTTCACGGTGAAACGCCTGCATTTTAATTGAACGTCCCCGCCCTCTTTGAGCAGGGATAATGGGGGGATAGCCAGAACGTTCAAAACAGGCAAAAAAGGATGGTGAATGAAACTGACTGCCCGGTTAAGTGGAGTGTTGCTGTCCATTCTCCTGGCTTTAGGAATGGGTCTGCGTCTGGGTCACCTGGACCAAAGGAGTATGTGGACCGATGAGCTTTTCACGCTGGCCGTTGCACAGTACCACCCGCTCGTCCCAAAAGCCGGAGGGCCGAATTATCGCCGGATTCAGGTCATGGAAATCAGCGATACCGACACGTTCCTGACTGCAAAAGCTGCCGAACAAAGCCCCCCGCTCAATGACCTGCTAGAGAAGGTCTCGGTCACATGGCTGGGCACCACAGAAATCGCAGCGCGTTTGCCGGCTGCACTCCTGGCATGCTCGCTCCTTCTGTGGTTTGCCAGCTTTGCATGGCATCAACGCGAACCACAGTTGCGGCGCGTGTTGCACTGGAGCGTGTTCTTGCTGGTGCTGTATCCGGTGTTGCTCATGTATGCCCAGGAAGGACGGCCCTACAGTGCGGGCGCATCTTTCATCGGTATGGGGGGGCTGCTGTGGATGTTGCGCTGGCGAGACGGCTGGCGACCGTGGTGCCCGCCGAGCTGGACTGAAATTCTGTTGCTATGCCTTGCGAGTCTTACCCACTACAACGCAACCCTCCTGGTTGCGCTTCTACTGCTGCCGGATGCTGTTATGACGATCCGGCAGCGCTCGCCCCAAGGCGGAATTCGCCTGGGTGCGATAGGTTTTTTGGTGTTCACATGGATTACCCTCAACGCACATGCAATTTTTTTTACTGCCAAGGGGGGCGTTGCCTGGGGAACTGCTGGCACGTGGTACCAAGTTCTAGAAACCTCGACCCTTGATGCTCTGGCGACGCTGCACCCGTATTGGCTTGGCCTTGCAGCAGCGCTGTTGTTGGCCATGATTGGCATGAACTACCTGGGCAAGCAGCAAGAAAAGTACGTCGCACACCTGGTCGCTCAGCGACTATGCGCACTCGCTGCATTGACGGTAATTTACCTTGCATTGGCTGGAAAGGTTGCTGCCACCGCAGGCATGGACCACCCGCGCTACTTCATTTTTATTATTCCTTTTGTTGCAGTCGCTATAGCAATGGTACTGGCCGAAATCCGATCGGTCTGGATCGCGCTTGCTGTGGCGCTTGCCTTTGTCACACTAGCCCCCGCGTCGATGCGACTGGACAAATCCCTCAACATTGACGACTTTCGGGGCATGTCACTTGCTGCCATAAAGGGCAGTGATCACGACACCGTGTTTCTCTACCCACTGCCTCCGCTTCGCGATGTTTACAGGGTCTCCTTACACCGCTATCTGGATGCCGACCCCATTCACCATATGGTAGAAATTGGCACTGTGCAGGATGTAATACGGGTTTGCGAGCAACTCAAGGCCAAGAACCACGTGGTTGCCTTGGGCTACGTCTGGGGGCAGTCTATGATTGACTCCGTTTATGGGACGTGTGGCCAGCAATGGCCGAATCGCTCTTCAGAGAAGTTTCACAATACATTTGCAGAGCATTGGCGAGCAAAGTAGTTCTGGCGTGTCGATTTGATGAGCGCAGCCAGCCGGCCGGATTGGATCGCAAACGATGCCGATGACTACCTGGCCAAGGCAGTCCGCAATGATTTCCCTACAATTGAGTCTTTCACACTCCGTTGCCCGGTACGATGACTTCTTTTTCCAATGATGCCAAGTATGTTGCAGAACTTCAACGCATTGAGCAGCTGATCTCCAGCAAACATCTCGCACCTGCAACCCAAGGCCTGGACCGCTTGATCAAAGCTCAGCCGCACGACCCCCGATTGTTTTTGTTGGGTTCCTGCCTGGCTCGTGCTGGCAACAACCCGGATGGCGAATTTAAGCTGGTTGTGCAGGCCCACCACCTCGCACCGAAATGGGCGCCAGCGACCATCGAGCTGGCCAAGGTGTTGGTGCGCGTGGGCCAGACAGACGAGGCCCTCACCATGGCGGAGCAGGCCGTGCAGCAGGCAACGGGACCCGACGAGCAGGTCGAACTACTCACGCAGGCGGCAGAAGTCGCGTACCGCCTAGCCAATCGTGAAAAATCATTGGTGTGGTTGCGAATGGCTGATGAGCGCAAGCCAGATGACTTGCGCATTCGCTACAAGATGGCCATCACTTTGAGCGCAACTGCAGACTTTGATGGCGCTATTGAAGTCCTTACCCAGTTGATAAGCTTGCATCCGGGCAAACCTGCCTTATTGGCCGCCCGCTTTGCTGCCTGCCTGGGTGGGAAACAAATGGCATTGGCACTGTCCGATGCCCAAGCACTCGTTGCACTGGAACCGGATAACGAAATATTCCAGTTTTATCTGGCCTACGCCCGTGGCGAAAATCCATCGGTTATTCCAGCAGCGTTGATGGTGCAGCACTTCGACGAGTACGCGGTCGCATTTGACCAGCATCTGGTTCGGGGGCTGCATTACACATTGCCGCGAGACGTGGCGCAAATGATTCGCGCCTGGCACCCCGACAACAAGGTCGATGTGCTTGACCTTGGCTGTGGTACCGGGCTGTTGGGCGCATGCCTGGGGCCCATGGAAGGCGTACTGGTAGGAGTGGAGTTATCCACGGCGATGATTCGTGAGGCACACCGGCATAGCGTGTACCACAAGTTTCACCAAGTCGATCTTGTGGAAGCGTTAGGCGCCACGCCCGAGAATCAGTACCACGTCATCGCTGCGCTGGACGTGCTGATTTATGTCGGGCCACTCAACTCGCTGGTCGCTAACGCCTTACGCGTTCTGGCCCCCGGTGGCCGGTTTGTGTTTTCCTGTGAGACAGATCCTGATGGTGTGGACGACTTCAAGCTGCAACGCACGCTGCGCTATACGCACGGCCCCAAGTACATCAGGCGTGTGCTCAAGAAAGCGGGGTTTGTCGACGTCAACATCGAGAAACGTGTGATTCGACATGAAGTAGGCGCGCCCGTTGCCGGGGTGCTAGTGACTGCCAGCAAGCCTTCTTAACCCTGCAACGAAAGGACCCCAGTGTGCATTTGAGTTCGTTGGAGCATGTTGAACGTCTGGTGGCCAAATATTTATCCGCCAAGACCGCGATGCAGATCATTGACATCGGAAGCTACGATGTCAACGGTAGTTACAAGCGCTTTTTTAGTCAGCCAGATTGGCACTATGTCGGCGTTGACCTGGCTGTGGGCCCCAACGTGGACATTGCGCTCAGCTCACCCTACAGGCTTCCATTGAAGAGCCACAGCGTGGATGTCATTGTCTCTGGCCAAGCGTTTGAGCACATTGAGTTTTTTTGGTTGACCTGGCTTGAGATGGTACGCGTGTTAAAGCCCGGCGGTTTGATTTTTCTACTGGCTCCCTCCCGCGGTTATGAGCACCGCCACCCCCAGGATTGCTGGCGCTTTTACCCCGATAGCTACCATGCGCTGGCCAAATATGGTGGACTGACCTTGCTGGAGGTGCAGACCGACTGGGAACCCCACGCAGACACCGACAGCGCCGACTGGGGCGATACGGTCGGGGTGTTTCAGCAACAAGCCAACATGTCCTGGTTGACCCGCATGCGCCGCATTGCCATGCAGCATGTGCGCTATTGGGCTATGCCAGGTTACCGGACCTAACCGCTAGTTACGCCAACTTGCCCAAAAAAACGCTCGGCTTCGCCCCAGAAATGCCAGGCTGCGGGAGTTTCCTGAATCGCCTGCTCCAGCACCTGGAAAACGTCTTTGATCAGCGCATCCACGTCCTCATACACCCCAAACTGTTGTATGAGCAAAAGGCGCTGTCCGTCGTCCAGATTCACCCCCACGCGGTAGACCGTCACCGGCACTTTCTGCTCGACCGCCACACGGAACAATGCCCGCGGAACCCGCGCCTGGAAACCCAATAATTGAATTTGCTGGCTTGCGCTGACCTGATCGGCTGGAACGTCCACCACGGCAAACACCTGCTCTTTTGCTTTTAATGCCCGCAGGACCGGGCGCAAACTGCCGCTGACGTCCAGCGTGGCTGGGCCAGAAATGTGGCTCATCATGGCGGTACGCGCCATTGCATAGCGGCGCAATATCTGCCGCCCGGCAAAATGGGCTCCGTCCAGCGCGGCCACCAGCGAATGGACCTTTAGCCCCGCTGCAGCCGCGTGGTTCAGGGACCACATACCGGCGCCCCAATGAAAGGTCAGCAGCAGCGAGGCCTGGCTAGGCGCATACCATGCGCCGCGCACCACAACATGGCGCTTGAGCCATGCGTCGCTGCGGGTGAGCACGAGGTAGTAGTCGGCATGGTCCACCAGCGTGACCAGCCGCCGTGTCCACCGCCAGTGCGCTTCATCTTCACCCGCCCAGCCGTAGCGACGCGCCTGGCAGTAGGCCGCCTCCACCTGATGCGCGTACAACCAACGCAGGCGGGCTAGTCTTTTGAAAACGGCGAAGCACCACGACCAGGGCAATAGGGCCGCAAGCCCTGGCAGCAGCGCCAGTTCGACACCATCGCGAAACTCGGCTTTGAAGCGCCTCCACATCGTCAGCTCCAGACGTGCGGCAGACGCACCAGTCCGGGCATCAGACTGGGGCTGGACCAGTCAAACACGATGTGATCTTTCCATTCGTCCAGCACCACCAACCCCTGCGCGTCAAACAGGTAAAAACTCAATACATACGAGCCCGAATGCAGTGGCAACTGTGTGAATGTCAGTGTGGATTGCCAGGTGCATTGCGCGCCCTCGCCTGGCAGCTTGACGGGCGTTGTGCCATCAGCGTGCGTTGACACGGAGGTAATGCCCGTGCCCTTGTACTGTTCGATCATCACCGCAATGCTGGGCGCCTCGTCGCCGGAGGTTGCGGCCCGCACGGTAATAGACAGATCGGGTGCCATCAGACGGCCATGATCGACTGGCTGCAGACCGGGCAACAGGTGGTGCACGGTAGCGCTGGAGAGCGCCGCCTTACGGTCTGGGGGCAAAGTGAGCACATTGTCTTTGGGTAGAGCTGCAGCGGTGGCCGGTGGTGGCGCGCTGTCACCACGTTGCTCGCGCACATGGGCCTCATACTGCGCCAGCACCGTGTCGGTGTCACCCAGCGCACTGGCCTTGCCCTGTGCCAGCCACAGCACCTTGCTGCAGAGCTGGCGCACGTGGTACATGCTGTGCGAACAAAACAGGATGGTGCAGCCACTCTCGCGGAATTCAGTAATGCGCTGCACGCATTTCATTTGAAAGTGCTGGTCGCCCACGGCCAGCGCCTCGTCGATGATCAGCACATCGGGCCGCACCGCAGTCACCAGTGCGAACGCCAAGCGCACCACCATGCCAGAGGAATAGGTCTTGACCGGGCGGTCAATCGCATCACCCAACTCCGAAAATGCAATGATCTCATCCGTCAGACGCAGCATGTCGTCACGCTCCAGCCCAATCAGGCTCCCGCCGTACACCAGGTTTTCACGACCGGTAAAGTCCGGGTGAAAGCCTGCGCCCAGTTCCAGAATGGCCGTCAAGCGGCCGTTGCGTTGAACAGAGCCGTGCGACGGTTGCAGCGTGCCGGCCAGCAGTTTGAGCAGTGTGCTTTTGCCCGCACCGTTGTCACCAATCACACCTAGGCATTGGCCACGCGTTAGCTCAAAGCTGACGTCCTGCAGTGCCCAGTGTGAGCGAGAATGGTCGGCCCAGCCCAGCAGGGCCTTCAAGCGCTCGCGCGGCGAGGCGTACAGGCTGTAGCGCTTGCTCACCCCCTGTACATGCAGCACGGTTTGTCGATCGGAATGCATAGGTAATATGACTCTATCCCCCGCAGAATATGCGTAAGTAGCTATAACAATAATAGCGAACCTGCCGATTGGCCACCGCCCTGCCCACCGACGGTCGGATCTAATTGTACAACTTGGACAACATTGACTACACTAGCCAAGACAATAAGGGTTCACCTATGCAGCACTTCGTTCGAACGATCTCATCGTCTGATGCCAAAGCCAACTTAGGCGATGTCTTGTCGTCCTTGCATACGCAGGGTCCAATTGAAATCACCCGAAATGGAAAGGCAGTTGGACTTTTAACGCTGCCTCCGGTGCAAACCGTAGACAGGAGCCGAATTGCAGCGTTAGCAGTTGCGTATTCAAAGGGGTTGATTTCATGGCCAGAAATTGCCGAGGAAACCGGAGCGAGTTATGGAGATTTATTGGTCGAGCTAGGACTCAAAAATCTTCAAATTCCTAAAGTGACGCCAAAGAACAGACCAGAGCAAATTGCCCTTTTCCACCGTATCCTTGACTTGGGAGCAGCCAATTCAAAGGGGAAGTTGGAGTGATGAATTTTTCGATCATCATTACTGATTCCGGGCCGCTCATAACGTTGGCTATTGCCGAATCGCTTGACGCGCTGTTTTTGCCAAACTTGCCAGTCATAGTTCCTGACATGGTGAGGCATGAAGTGATTCGGGATTTATCCAAGCCAGGCGCTGGGTTGGTTGCCGAATGGATACGACATAACGACCCTCACAGACTGACTGTTTGTCCAACAGAGGTCTTCGAAGAGTTCATGCTGTTGAGGTCGATGAATCCGGCGACCAAGACCAAGAATCGCGGCGAGCAAGCGGCAGCGGAGGTTCTTGCCAGGGAATTAGAAGGTACTGACTTTGGTGCTGTTCTTCTTTTTGAGGATAGCGCTGTTCGAAAGACAAATTTCTTGACTCGTTTACCCGATTGCGTTGTCGTTACATCGACTTCGGAGTTCCTTGTCGGACTAGAAAGTCGAGGCCTACTCGAAAACGCTCAGTCCATCCTCGATCAAGCTGTCAATGTGAGAGGGAATGAAATTCTGGTCCGGTATCTTGCGGGAACCGAGCACACCGAGTCAGTGCAAGATTGGGCCGCACGCCTGCGTCCAAGGCCCTGAAAGGACCGTTACAACCAGTCCACCAGTTCATCGCGGCTGTGCCGGATGAGCACGTTGAGCAACAGGGCCAGTGCAAGCAGCCAGACCAGCGTTACCCCCCAAACGGCCAGCGTAGGCCACTGACCCTGCAGCAAGATGGACTGGTAGCCCAGAACAAGTGCAGTCATGGGGTTGGCAAACAAGACCCAGCGCCAGCCTTCTGGAAACAGGCTCAGGGGAAACAAAATGGGCGACAGATAAATGCCGACAGACAGGGAAAAACTCAACACCTGAACGGTATCACGCACGGCGGCGGCCACAATGGCCAAGGTGTGCGCCAGCACGAACACCAGCAGGCCCTGCAGCAGCAACAGAATTGGAAGGGCCAACACTGCCCAGGACAGGCCACTCACCGGCAGGTAACCCAGCGTCAACACCAGCATCAGGGGCACAAAAACCATCCAACCCGCCAACACACTGCGCGCGACTATCAGCACGGGGGGAATCGCATTTTTCTGGAGCAAGCCGCCTGCATCCGCCAGGCTGCTGGTGCCGCGGGAAAGTGACTCGCAAAACATCAGCCAGGGCACTGCACCAACCACCAGATAGGTGCCCACCCGCGCCGTGGGCGCGTCGGGGCCCATGCGCATGGAAAACACCACGTCAAACACCAATACATAGGCCGCCACATTAAGCAGCGGCTGCAAATAAGCCCATGCCACACCAGCGGCGGACCCTGCATAGCGAGCGGCCAGTTCACGGCGTGTCATGGTCAGCAACAAGCCACGACTTCGCCAAAGGGCCTGCCAGGCCTGGAGACAATCACGCATTAATACAATCAACCCAACAGCCAATACAAGAAAACAAGACGAAAAAAAACGGGGTTGCCCCCGTTTTT
>CANNRR010000035.1 GCA_947508055.1 Burkholderiales bacterium | reverse complement strand
CCCAACTCACTGGGAATTCAACGGCCCCAATTGCAACTCAACGCCTCGGCAGCAGGCCCGCTGGCAGGCAAGGGCTCACTCGCGCTGGTGTCCCAGTCGGGGGCGCTAACCTCCAGCATGCTGGACTGGGCACGCAGCAATGGCGTTGGATTTTCATCCGTCATATCCCTGGGGCCCCATACCTCGGTCGATATCGCGCAGGCACTGGACTTTTTGGCCAACGACGGGCAAACCCACAGCATCGTGGTCTACATGGAGGGCATTTCCAGCGCCCGACGTTTCATGAGCGCCCTGCGCTCTGCCGCCAATGCCAAGCCCGTGGTGGTGCTCAAGGCTGGGCGCAAGTCGGGAGGTAACCAAGCCGCCCAGACCCACAGCGGCGCCATCGTGGGCAGCGACGATGTGTTTGACGCCGCACTGCGGCGCGCGGGTGCGGTGCGGGTGCGCTCGTTTGTGGCCCTGTTTTCAGCAGCAAAGTGCCTGGCATCGCGCTACCGACCCGTGGGTAAACGCCTAGCCATCGTCACCAACGGCGGCGGACCTGGCGTGCTGGCGGCCGATTGGGTGAATGAGATATCCCTTCAACTGGGCAAGTTGTCGGCTGAGTCGGTCACGGCACTTAAGCCACTGCTTCCCCCGCTTGCGTCCCTGACCGACCTGATCGATCTATCTGAAGACGCTGGTCCCGAGCACTTCAAGGCGGCCATTGCTGCTGCCGAGAAGGACCGTCAGATTGATGGCATGCTGGCCATCTACTCGCCCAAGGCTGGTGGAGATGCGGCAGCCGTTGCAACCGCGTTGGCCGACGTCAAGCGCACCATCGGCAAGCCCCTGCTGTCTTGCTGGATGGGTGACGCGTCGGTGGGCGCTGCGCGCAGCATTCTGAAAGAAGCTGCCATCCCCAGTTTTCGCACGCCCGAGGCGGCAGTCGGCGCGTTTGGCAATCTTGCATCGTTCTACCAGAACCAACTGCTACTGCAACAAACACCGCCACCGTTGTCTACGCTGGCCAAACCCGATATCGAGGGTGCTCGCCTGGTCATAGAAAGCGTCTTGGCGGAACGGCGCAAAGTGCTGACCGAAATGGAGTCCAAGACCCTTTTGTCAGCGTTTCACATCCCCGTCACCACAACCATGCTGGCGCGCAGTGCCAACGAGGCGATGATGATTGCCACGCAGTTGGGCTTTCCCGTTGCACTGAAGATCGATTCGCCCGACATCAGCCACAAGTCAGACGTGCAGGGTGTGGCCCTCAACATCGTCAACGCCACCGGCGTGCGCGATGCCTACAACGACATGGTGCAAACCGTGGCACGGCTACAACCCAAGGCGCGCATCAATGGTGTAACCGTACAGAACATGGCCAGCGCCAAGCGCGGACGGGAGATCTACGTCGGCATGGTCACCGACGACCCTTTTGGCCCGGTCATTGCCTTTGGGGCCGGCGGCACCATGATTGAACTCATCAACGACCGGGCGATGGAGTTGCCGCCGCTGAACCAGTTTTTGGCGCACCGACTGATCGAGCGTTCACGGGTCTCGGAAACACTGGGGGAATGGCGTGGCAATGCCGCAGTCAACATGGACGCCCTGGAGCAGGTGTTGCTGCGGGTATCGGAAATGGTGTGCGAATTGCCCCAACTGCGGGAGATGGACATCAACCCCTTCATCGTTGACGAGCACGGTGCCGTGGCGGTGGATGCGCGCATCGTCATTGACCACGCATCCCAGTCACAAGCCAATAGTTCAGGCTCCAACAGCTACAGCCATCTGGCCATATTGCCCTACCCGGCGCGCTATGCACAGGTGTGGCCACTGCCCGGCGGGGGCGAGTATTCGGTGCGGCCGATCCGCCCGGACGACGCGCAGATGCTGCAAGACTTGATGCAGCACCTCTCCCCCGAGAGCCGTTACTTCCGGTTTGTATCCTCGATCACCGAGTTGCCGCCGACCATGCTGGCGCGCTTCACCCTGATTGACTACGACCGCGAAATGGCACTGGTGGCCGTGTTCAAGGAACGCGCGGCGGCGCCCGATGGCGATTTTACGGAGACCGAACGCATCGTGGGCGTGTCACGCTACATCACCAACCCTGACCAGTCCAGCTGCGAGTTTGCCCTGGTCGTGTCAGACGACTTCAGTGGCAAGGGACTGGGCTCGCGCCTGATGCTCAGCATCATGGACGTGGCGCGCGAGAAAGGCCTTGCCGAAATGGATGGGCTGGTGCTGGCCAACAACCCCGGCATGCTCAAACTCATGCGCAGCCTGGGGTTCTCGGTGAAAACTTTTGCCGAAGACGCTGACTTCAAGCTGGTAACGCACGCGCTGTAAAAATCACACCCCGGAGACACCCATGCCCGCACTTGAATGGTCGCAAGACTACGTTCTCGACTTACCCCAAATGGACGACACACACCAGGAGTTTGTAAAACTGCTGGCTGCGGTCGAGGCCGCGTCCGATGCCAACGTGATTCCTGCCTGGCAGGAACTGGTGGCCCACACAGAAGCGCATTTCAACCGCGAAGACCGCTGGATGGTTGAAACGCGCTTTGCGGCCAGCAACTGCCACAGCACACAACACCAGGTGGTATTGGAAATAATGCAAAAAGGTGCCGAAGAAGGTAGCCAGGGCAACCTGGAGATGGTGCGCCAGATGGCCAAAGAATTGGCGGTTTGGTTCCCGCAACATGCGCATTCCATGGACGCCGCATTGGCCACACACTTGCACCGCGTGGGCTATGACACCGTGACGGGCGTCGTCCACAAGCCGCAGGCTTTACCCGTCGCCGAGATTCATGGTTGCGCGGGCGACAGTTGCACCGATACGGAACCATCGACCATGGCGTCCGCCACGGCATAGCCTCGTAACGGACCGGCGGCACCAGAAGAATCGAAAATGTGAATTCTCAGGATGCTGTGAAATAGGGGTTGAGTGAGAACTATGAGGCGGCTCATGGCTTTGCCGGGTCTACCTGCAGCGTCATGCCTGCCGCACGCAAGCGCCGCACCAGCACGTCACCCAGACCACTTGCCGGGGTTAGCAAGCCACCATGTTTGCCCCCACCCGGCAACTCTTCGAGTTGCAGCGCCAGTGCCAGCGCAGATTCGCACAGCATCTTGGTGGTGGCACGGTTGCCGGGGTCACCCTTATCGGCAATCAGGCCGCGAACCATTTTGCCGCTGGCGCTGTGACCCACAAACTGGCAGCGGAACGAGCCACCATCCATACGGGCCTCGGAGGGACCCGAACCGGGCTTGGGTGCAAACTGCTGCGCCAACTTGCGCACAGGGCCCAGGCGCAATGCCAGTTGCGAAGTGAAGGAGCCCACACTCAAGCCGGTCGCTGCCATGGCGGCCCCTGGGCCCCGGCCCAAACGCAAATATTCCTGGTAGTCATACCCATCGGCGTAGCCCAGCAGGGCTGCACTGCGACGCACCACCCGGGTGTTGATGGTCGACATCATGAACGGTCCCAGCCAGGCAGAGAAGTCCGGGTCGTAGCGCGGCCCGAGGGGGTCGCTGTGGGCGGCCGGGTCGGCAGGGTGCATGCCCTCGGGGTTCAGCAAGAACGGATCAGCCATGGCAACCGACTGACCCGATGCCAGCATATTGAACAGGGACGCCAACGTACCACCATTGAAGCCACCCCGAATGCTGAACGCCGCCTTAACCTGTGTGCACGCCTCGCCATGGCGTTCCCACATGGTTTCGTTGGCCAAATGTGCGCTCAGGTCGGAAGGAATGGAGTCAAACCCGCAGAACGGAATGATGCGCACGCCGTTACGTTGGGCCTCCTCGTGGTACCGGTCAATCAAACCCCTGACCCAAGGCGTCTCGCCCGTGATGTCGACATAGTGGGTGCCGTGGCGCACACAGGCCGCCACCAGTTCGCTGCCATACAGCGCAAAGGGGCCGGCGGTGCTGAGCACAACCCGCGCGCTGCGGGCCAGGGCATCCATCGCCGCAACGTCATGGGCCTCTGCCACCACGACTCCCGCCTTAGACGCGCCGCAATCATTACGCACCGCTTCAAGCTTGTCTGCCGACCGCCCGGCAAGCGCCCACTTCAGCCCCAAGGCCTTCACCTGGGAGTGCTTCGCAAAATAGGTCGCCGTCTGGCGCCCGACAAAGCCACTGGCGCCATACAGCACCACGTCATATTTGCGGGATTGGGAAGTTGTCATTTTTGTGTCGCACCGGGGCGCAAACGTTGTCGCAAGGCGTGAAGCATATGCGCAATCAAGACCACGCGCTGGATATGGCTTGTCACGTCGGTAACCCTCACCTGCAGGACTTGACACTACGATCCGTCACTCCAGCCTTCTGCGCAGACAACACGAGCTCCGTCCATGACCTCTTCCGCACTGTCCAACCTTGTCAATCACCAGATTCGCCTTGCCGCCCGCCCGGTTGGCATGCCAAAACCGAGCGACTGGCGCCACACCACCGAGTCCGTCATCGAGCCTGCAGAAGGTGGCGTGACGCTCAAGACGCTGGCCCTGTCACTGGACCCCGCCATGCGCGGCTGGATGAACGAAGGCAAGAGCTACATTCCCCCGGTCGGCATTGGCGAAGTCATGCGCGCCGGTGGCGTGGGCGTGGTGGTCGCATCTAAAAACGCCCAATTCGCCGTGGGTGACCCTGTGAGCGCCACCTTTGGCGTGCAGGAGTACATCACCCTGGCGGCCGACGAGATCAAGCGCAACGGCCTGTTCAAAATCGACCTGCGCGCAGGCACCCTTACCCAGTGGCTCAACGTACTGGGTATGCCCGGCATGACCGGCTATTTTGGTCTGATGGACGTAGGTATGCCCCAGCCGGGTGAAACCGTGGTGGTGTCGGGTGCGGCGGGTGCCGTGGGCCAGACCGTGGGGCAGATGGCAAAAATCAAGGGTTGCCGCGTGGTCGGCATTGCCGGCGGTGCCGCCAAGTGCGAGTGGGTGGTGAAAGAATTGGGCTTTGATGCCTGCATTGACTACAAGGCCACTACCGCAGGGGTTTCCGGTTCATCGGGCGCTGTGCGCGCGGGCCTGAAAGTGCACTGCCCCAAAGGCGTGGACATCTACTTTGACAATGTCGGCGGAGAGATTCTGGACGACGTGCTGGCGCGCATTAACCGAAAGGCGCGCATCATCATCTGTGGTGCTATCAGCCAGTACAACAACACGACTGCCGTGCAGGGCCCCAAGAACTATCTCAATCTGCTGGTCAATCGTGCACGGATGGAAGGCATTGTGGTGTTCGACTACGCTGACCGTTACCACCTGGCCGTTGCCGAGATGGCTGGCTACATCAAGGCCGGGCGCATGAAGAGCAGGGAAGACGTGGTGGTTGGTCTGCAGACCTTCCCCGAGACACTGCTCAAGCTGTTCAACGGCGAAAACTTTGGCAAACTGGTGCTGGAAGTGGCCAAGGCCTGATCATCCGGTCGGGAACGGGTGCTTGTTTTGCTACGTTTTTTGTAGCTGCTCACGCTTATTTCACGGTGGCTAGCACTCTATTTTTACAATAAAATCGCCCAAACAACTACAGTTTGACAAGGGTTTACACCTGGGGCAACAAGAAGCGCCGCTCCCACGCGCTGATCTCGCTCAGGTAGCTGTCGTATTCCAGTGACTTGACCGCGCAAAAGCCGGTAACAAAGGCATCGCCCAGCAGGTAGCGACTGTTCTCGCTGTCTGACATCTGTTGATGGGCGGGCAAGAAGCTGCGTGGCAGGGCGTGCGCCAGGTCGTAGCCGCTTTCGGTCACGTCAATTGGCTCGGTGGGTGTGAGCGCTTCGTCCATGCCCGCAAGCCCTGCCGCCAGCGAGGCGGCAATGGCCAGGTACGGGTTGGCATCGGCCCCGGCAATGCGGTTTTCCACCCGGCGCGCGGCCGGGCCGCTGACCGGAATGCGCAACCCGGTGGTGCGGTTGTCATAACCCCAATGCAAATTCACCGGAGCCTGGCTGCCTTTGACAAAGCGCCGGTACGAATTGACGAACGGTGCAAAGATCAGCATCAGATCGGGCACATAAGTCTGCAGCCCGGCAATGAAGTGCCGAAAGCTGGCGCTCTCAGCGCCCGCGTCCGTGCTGAAAATATTGCGTCCGCTGGCATCGAGCACGCTTTGGTGCAGGTGCATGGAACTGCCCGACGCACCAGAAATCGGCTTGGCCATGAATACGGCGTTCAGGCCGTGCTTGATGGCAATTTCCTTGGCAACGTACTTGAACAAAAAGGCCTGATCGGCTAGCGCAATCGGGTCGCCGTGCATCAGGTTGATTTCGTACTGGGTTTGCCCGACTTCGTGAATCCAGGTGTCGGCCTGCACACCCAAGCCGTCGAGCGCAGTGCGAAACTCGTCCCAGAATGGCGCCAGTTCGTTGAGCATATTCATGCTGAAAGCCGACTGCCCCGCTTCAGCGCGGCCATGGCGTGCGGCCGGGGCAGTCAGAGGGTGCGCCGGGTCTACGTTGGGGGTGGTCAGGTAAAACTCGATCTCGGGGGCCACCACCGGGGTCAAGCCCTGCGCGGTGTAGCGCGCCACCACCCTCTTGAGCAAGGCCCGTGCGGAAAACGCACAGGGCTCGCCATTGAGCTCCACACAATCGTGAATGGCCACAGCCCGTGGCACGCTGGACCACGGAGACAACTTCAGGGTGGCGTAGTCAGGCACCAGCCGCACGTCGGGGTCGGAATCCGGAAAGATCGGGTCGTAGGAGTAGTCGCCGGTGACCGCTTGCATGGGGATGGCCTGGGCGATGCGCAACTCGTCGCCCGCCGCAAAGCGGGAAGCGGGCATCAACTTGCCGCGTGGATAACCTGAAATGTCGGGGAAGATACATTCCACATCGCGAATGCCGTGCTGGTCAAAAAAAGCCTTGCGCTCACTGGGTGCCTGGTAGGTCATGAACTTATAGTTAAAAATGGCTAGAACCCATGCAGCGTGTGCGTGAGCAGCTCTCAAAGTTGTAGCAAAAAGAACACTTCTCACCGGTGCTGCATGGGCGAACCAGGACGATAAAGTGCCAGCTTGCATTGTGCGCTCAATGCGCGCCAACCCAATTGAAGCTTTCAGGGGGCAAGGCAAAGGCGGTGCAACGGCGCGCTTGCTGGCGTCTCGCAAACAGGACTTGGCGCGGGAATGAAAAGATTCTTGCTGGATACCCCTGCCATACTAACCTTGCGTGACGACGAGGCCGGTGCTGATCGGTTGGCAGAAATGCCGGACCTGGCCTCCAGAGGCAAAGCCAACTGCTATGGCTGCTTCACCACTCTCATGGAAGTGCTCTACCGGGTCTGGCCAGACGAGGACAAGGTGGCGGGTCTACTGTCCATTGCAGATGCCTGGATCGCCGCATGTGCGTCAGAGCAAGGCGCAGTCCTGCTACACAAGGACCCGGAATTCCAATCTTTGCCAGTGGCCCAGGAATTGCCGCCGCTCAAAGCCAAGAAAAATCAATAAAAACAGCGGCGCAACCCGCGGGGATCAGGCGTTCCCAGCCCTATTTCGTCGAAAATTATTCCAGCAAAGCCGCATAGACCAGGTTGCGAAACAGCGGTCGGTAGTAGTGCCGCTGATTCGGTGCCTGGATCATCATGAGAGCAAAGAAGTCTTTCGCCGGATCCACAAAGAAGGTGGTACCCGCAATGCCGCCCCAGAAGTACAGACCCTTGGAGCCCGCCATAGCCGCTACACCCTCCTGGGTACGCACGGCAAAGCCCAGTCCAAAGCCGTGTCCCGGTGGCAGCAACTCATCTGAGCGTCCAGCCCGATGCACGCCAATATCGCCCAAGTGGTCGGCCGTCATGTAGCGCACCGTGGCCGTGCTCAGGATGCGCTGGCCATGCAGTTCGCCACCATTGAGCAGGCACTGTAAAAAGCGTGCGTAATCGGCCGCAGTAGAGGCCAACCCCGATCCACCGGCTTCCATCGGCACGGGTTGGCGCACATCGATGAGCCGCATGGCAATGCCACCGTCCGGGTCTTTCTCAAACGCCTCGGCAATACGGTGGTGTTTTTCGGGTGGCACGACAAAACTGGTGTCCACCATGGCCAGCGGCCCCAGGATGTTGTCTTGCAGGAATGCACCCAGCGTCTGGCCGCTGACCGCCTCCACCAACGCGCCCAGCACGTCGGTCGCACGGCTATATTCCCACACCGTGCCGGGTTCAAACATCAATGGCAAAGCGGCCAGGGCCTGCGAAAACTCGCGGTTGGTGCGGTCGCGCGAGGCCAGTTGGGCCTTGGCATATTGGCGCTGGATAGGCTCAGCGCCCAAGATCTCGTAAGTCAACCCGGACGTATGGCGCAGCATGTCTTGCACCGTAGGCGCCATCTTGGGATGGCGTTGAACGGCGTGGCCATCGACGTGGGTGCTGACCTTGATGTCTTCAAACTCGGGCAGATGATGGGCAACGGTATCGCTCAGCAGCAGTTGCCCGCGCTCCATGAGCATCATCACCGCCACGGAGACGATGGGTTTGGTCATGGAGTAGATACGAAAGATCGAATCCAGCGCCATGGGAATCCCGGCTGTCGGGTCCTGCTGTCCTACGGTCTCACACAGCAGTACCTGGCCACGTCGGGCGATGAGGACCACGGCACCGGGTAGCCGAGCCTTGCCCACCTCCGACTGCATCACCTCCACCAACCGGCGCGTGCGTTGCGGGCAAAAGCCCAGTTCTTTGGCCGGTCCAAAGGGTAGTTGCCTGGCAGACGTCACGCGTCTGACCCCGTCTGGGCATAGCGCTCGCGTGCCAAAGCGGCACCTTTGGCCAGGGCCGCCAGTTTCTTCACCGCCACCTCCCGGCTCATGGGCGCCAGGCCGCAGTTGGTGCACGGAAAGATGCGATTGCGCGGCAGGTATTGCATCGCTACGCCAATCGTGTCGGCCACTTGCTCGGGGGTTTCAATCACATCGCTGGCGACGTCAATCACGCCCACCATCACGTCCTTGTTCTTCAACAGCGCCATCAGGTCTGGCGGCACATGCGAGTGGTAGCACTCCAGGCTGATTTGCTGAATCGAACTGGCAGCCAGTGCCGGGAACACCTGCGCGTACTGGCGCCACTCCTGCCCAAGGGATTCTTTCCAGTCGCTATTGGCCTTGATGCCGTAGCCATAGCAAATGTGAACGGCGGTGGTGCAGGTCAACCCGCGCGCGGCCACTTCGAGTGCCTTGACGCCCCAATCTGCGGCGTCCTGCATATAGACATTGAAGGCGGGTTCGTCAAACTGGATGATGTCCACACCATCAGCCTGCAGCGCCAGGGCTTCCTGGTTGAGCAACTCGGCAAAGGCCATCGCCATCGTCTGCTTGTCTCCGTAGAAACAGTCGGCCACGGTGTCGACAATGGTCAATGGGCCGGGCAGGGTGAATTTGAGTTTCTTTTTGGTATGGGCGCGGGCCAGTTGTGCTTCAAACGCATGCACACGGCCCTTCAGACGCAGGGGAGCCACCACCTGCGGCACCATGGCGTCGTAGCGGTTGTTGCGGATGCCCATCTTGACTTTGTGCTCGAAGTCGATGCCCTCCACCTGCTCCAGAAAGCCGTGCACAAAGTGCTGGCGGCTTTGCTCACCGTCACCCACAATGTCCAACCCGGCGTCTTCCTGCTCCTTGATCCACAACAGGGTGGCATCGGCCTTGGCCCGTTGCAGTTCCGGTCCTGCCAGTTTCCACTGGGGCCACAGTTTTTCGGTTTCCGACAGCCAGGACGGTTTGGGCAGGCTGCCCGCGATGGCGGTTTCAAACATGATGTCTTTCCATTTCTTGTAATGTGCGCCACATGACTTTACCTGCACCGCTCTTGGGCAGCGCGTCAACAAACTGAACCATGTGTGGCACTTTGTAGACCGCTATGTTCTCACGGCATCAGTTCACAATCTCTTGCTCGGCCACCAAGTCGCTATGGGTCGAGCGCAATACCACCACCGCTTTGACCGATTCTCCGCGGTAGTTGTCGGAGGTGGGAATGATGCAGGCCTCCTGGGGAGATCACCAACTGCGGGCAATTTTGCATGCACTGCACAGCCCAGTCACCCACTTCGACCCCAAGTCATTGCAAACACTGGGCCCGCTGCTCCGCATTTTGTAGCAACTTCCCATAGGCCAATACCGTACCAAAGAACATCAGCGCCGCCCTGCCAGGATAGCGCCTGGCGCATGTCGGCATGAAAAGTGGGCGGCGCGCAGCGCGCCAAAACCAGTCAAGTCGTATTCGATCATGCAGATTTCGCATAACAGCTCCGTGCAAACCCGGGGGGACGTCGGTGCGATATGGGGCTACTATTCGGCTTGAGTCGGCGCTTGGTCAGGCCTTGCGTTTTTTCCCTTTCATCTTTAGTTGGAGATTGAGTCATGACAATGAAACAAGCCAAATTGGCAGCGGTGGTAGTGGCATCTTTGGGCGCTTTGCTGACTGCGCCCGCATACGCAGGAAAAACCCTGGACGGAATCAAGGCACGCGGGCAGATCATTTGCGGCGTTCACACCGGTTTGGCTGGTTTCAGTGCTGCAGATTCCAATGGCAAATGGACCGGCATCGACGTCGATATCTGCCGCGCCGTAGCAGCGGCCACACTGGGCGATGCAGAAAAAGTCAAGTTTGTACCACTGGTGGCACAGGCGCGTTTCACGGCGTTGCAGTCAGGTGAGGTCGACGTGCTGTCGCGCAACACCACCTTCACGCTGACACGTGACGCATCGCTGGGCCTGAGTCAAACCGCCGTGACTTACTACGATGGTCAAGGCTTCATGGTTCCAGTGAAGAGCAAGATCAAGAGCGCCAAGCAACTCAAGGGTCAAACCGTGTGCGTCCAATCCGGCACAACAACCGAGAAGAACCTGACCGACTACTCCAAGGCGAACGCGTTGAACGTAAAACCAGTCGTGTTTGAAAAGCTCGACGCCGTTGAAGGCGCCTACTTCTCGGGTCGCTGCATTGCCTACACCACCGATGCATCTGGCCTGGCGTCTGTTCGCAATAAGTCTGCAAAAAACCCGGCTGATCACCTGATCTTGCCTGAGTTGATTTCCAAAGAGCCACTGGGACCACTGGTACGCCGCGGTGACGACGAGTGGGCCGCCATTGTCAAATGGACCATTTATGGCCTGCTGGAAGCCGAAGAGTACGGTGTAACGGCTGCCAACGTGGATGACCTGAAAGCCAACAGCAAAGACCCGGTGGTCGGCCGCATTCTGGGCACCACCGATGACACCGGTAAGTTGCTGGGTCTGGAAAAAGAGTGGCTGGCACGCGCCATCAAGGCCACTGGCAACTACGGTGAAATCTTTGAACGCAATGTCGGACCCAAGTCTGCCCTGCAACTGCCACGCGGTTTGAACAACCTGTGGAACAAAGGCGGCATTCAGTACGCAATGCCCATTCGCTAAGCGCGTTCCGGGCTCCGCGTCGTTGGGCGCGGAGCCTATTTTCTTGGAGGCGAGGGCAACGCATTGTGCAACCCTCAGCTGAGTGCATTGCTTATTTGTTTGTTGACACTAGGTCCGCCATGACTGTCCCATCTTCTCCTCCACCGAAAAAGACCTGGTCATGGCGCAGTCAGGCGTTCCGGGCACTGGTCTACCAGATTGTGGCCGTGGCAGTGATCGCCCTGACCGTGCTGTACCTGGCCAACAACACCGCGACCAATATGCGGGCGCGCGGCATCCAGAGCGGGTTTGATTTTTTGAGCAGCGCAGCTGGTTTTGACATTGGCGAAAGCATCTTCGCCTTTGATTCGGGTGAACCTTACTGGCGCGCCTACTTCATCGGCATGACCAATACGCTGCGCGTCGCGGTGCTGGGCATTGTGCTGACCACCTTGCTAGGCACCCTGATTGGTGTCGGCCGCTTCTCGCGCAATGCACTGGTGCGCGGCTTGTGTGTCACTTATGTGGAATTTTTCCGCAATATCCCGGTCCTGCTGCAGTTACTGATGTGGTATTTGATGTTTACCGAGATGCTGCCTACGGCCACCGACCCGTGGGTACTGGGTCCGTTCTACTTGAGCAAAGGCGGGTTGAACTTCCCCATTCCCGTGTGGGCGACAGGGCAATTGGTCGCATCCTGGGGGCTGCTGGTGGGCCTGGTGGTTGCCTGGTGGTATCGCCGCCTGGCAATTCGATCTTTCGAGTTGACGGGCAAGGTTAAGAGCCTGTTTTGGGCACCGGTGGCCATCACGGTAGCCTGCAGCCTGTTAGGCTGGGTACTGGGCGGAGCGCACTCCGAATGGAATGCACCCAAGCAGGGCGAATTCGCGATTGAAAACGGCGGTTCTTTGACTCCAGAGTTCCTGTCCCTCATGATCGGTCTGACGATCTACACCGCGGCCTTTGTAGCCGAAGTGGTACGCGGCGGCATTCAGGCTGTTTCGCTCGGGCAGTCTGAGGCTGCCAGTGCCTTGGGACTCAGCCGGGGACAGACCATGCGCCTGGTCATGCTGCCGCAGGCTTTGCGCGTGATCATTCCGCCCATGACCAACCAGTTTCTGAACCTCACCAAGAACTCATCACTGGCTGTGGCCATTGGTTACCCTGACGTAGTGTCCATCGCCAATACAGCCATCAACCAGACCGGCCGGGCAGTGGAGTGCATTGCCATCATCATGCTGGTTTACCTGAGTACATCATTGTTCACTTCGCTGCTGATGAACTGGTACAACGCGCGCGCCGCAATTCAGGAACGTTGAGGACCATCCCATGAGCGCACAAACGTTTCAAACCATTGCGTCACGCCCCGCACCCATCAACACCGACGGTTTTGTCGCCTGGTCCAGGATCAACCTGTTCAAAGACTGGAAAACCACATTGGGCACGGCCATCATTGGTGCGGTGCTGTTGGCCATATTGCCATCTCTGCTGCGCTGGGCGCTGCTCGACGCCGTTTGGGTGGCCGATTACGAGGTCTGCCACAACGCGGCAGGTGCCTGTTGGGGCGTGGTGCGCGAGAAGTTCCGGTTCATCATCTTTGGCCGCTACCCGTTCGATGAGCACTGGCGCGCGCTGATTGCCACAACCATGCTGCTGTCGCTCATCGTCGCCAGTTGCATGCGGGTGTGCTGGAAGGCATGGCTGCCCGTGGTGTGGGCTGCCGTACTGGCTGTCTATTTTGCCCTGATGTACGGTGGCGTGCTGGGTCTGCCCAAGGTCGAGACCGATATGTGGAGCGGCCTGCCATTGACCATTTTGCTGGCATCCCTGTCCATGACCATGGCATTCCCTATCGCGCTGCTCATTGCCCTGGGGCGGCGCTCAGGTATGCCCGCTATCCGCAGTTTGTGCACCGTCTACGTGGAGTTGATTCGTGGCGTACCGCTGATCTCCGTGTTGTTCATGGC
Organism: Burkholderiales bacterium; assembly: GCA_947508055.1. Taxonomy (GTDB): domain Bacteria; phylum Pseudomonadota; class Gammaproteobacteria; order Burkholderiales; family Burkholderiaceae_C; genus Allorhodoferax. The sequence goes on along the minus strand of CANNRR010000035.1, from coordinate 14,730 downwards.
CTCGTTCATGTTCCCGCTTTTGATGCCGCAGGGTTTTTCGATTGATGTGCTGATTCGTGTGCTGGCCGGCATCACATTTTTTGCTGCTGCCTACATGGCCGAAGTCATTCGCGGTGGCCTGCAAGCCATACCCAAAGGGCAGATTGAGGCGGCAGCCACCCTTGGCCTTTCTTACTGGCAAACCCAGCGCAAGATTGTGCTGCCGCAAGCCTTGGCCATGGTGGTACCCGGCATCATGAACAACTTTATTTCCACCTTCAAGGACACCTCGCTGGTGGCCATTGTGAGCCTGTATGAATTGACCGGCGCGATGGGCATGGCCATGAATTCAGATGCCAACTGGCGTCCGTTTCGGATCGAAGGCTACTTGTTTATTGCCCTGATTTATTTCGCATTTTGTTTCTCCATGTCGCGCTACAGCAAGTGGATCGAGAAGCAAGTCAACAAATCCAAACAGAGATAACCATGTCTGAACCCATCATCACTTTCGACAAAGTCAACAAATGGTATGGCAACAACTTCCATGTGTTGCGCGACATTGACCTGTCGGTCGCCAAGGGCGAGCGCATCGTCATCTGCGGGCCGTCCGGCTCTGGCAAGTCGACCTTGATTCGCTGCATCAACCGACTGGAAGAACACCAGCAAGGCCATTTGATTGTGGATGGCATCGAGATCACCGATGACGTGAAAGCGATCGACCAGGTCCGCAAAGAAGTCGGCATGGTGTTTCAGCAATTCAATCTGTTTCCGCATCTGACCGTGCTGGAGAACCTGACCCTGTCGCCCATGTGGGTGGGCAAGATGCCCAAGAAGGAAGCCGAAGAAAAGGCCATGGAACAGCTCAAACGCGTGCGCATTGCCGAGCAAGCCAACAAGTACCCGCTGCAGTTGTCGGGCGGTCAACAGCAGCGCGTGGCCATTGCGCGTGCGCTGTGCCTCAAGCCCAAGATCATGCTGTTTGACGAACCGACCTCGGCACTCGACCCCGAGATGATCAAGGAAGTGCTGGATGTCATGATTGCCATGGCCGATCAGGGAATCACCATGATCTGCGTCACCCACGAAATGGGTTTTGCAAAGGCAGTGGCCGACCGGGTGATCTTCATGGACCAGGGTCAGATCGTCGAGCAAAACAACCCGCACGACTTCTTCAACAACCCGCAAAACGAGCGCAGCCGGGACTTTTTGTCCAAAATCCTGGGCCATTGACGACCCCAAACCCCTCACTGCTGCTTGGAGAAGCCCTGTACCGCAGTTGAAATTCCGGGACCCAGGCGGTCCGACGTCCAGCGCAGCAAGTCGATCCACATTTGGCGCATTTCTGCGTCAGTCGGGGTGCGCGAGGCGCTTGGCAACTCAATCGTTACCACCGGAACCCCTTTGTGGATGCCACCGTAATTCCCCAGTGACCCCGGAAAAATACCCACTTGATCAAGAAACAAGCGCCCCAGTTTGCTCGGGGGAACTGACGGACCATCAAAATCCAGCACGCCATAGGGTGCATGCACACTGACAATCAAGTTGGGCTTAAAACTGTCCATTTGATCCAGCAGGAAACGCGACTCGGGCTCCGAAAGTGGCTTGTTGCCAGGCCAGCGCCGGGGATCCTTTTGGGTGCGCCCCTCCCAATACCGGCGCGCATCACGGGCCCAGTTGGGTGTCGGAAAATTACGATTCAAATCGACACCGTGGGCATTGACGCGCTTGGCTGGACGGGCAAAAAGACCGTCCGGATTGAGCGACGGAATGAAGCGCCAGTGAATCGCGACGGGCGTATCGGATGGCGGCGTTTGTGCCATGGCGATCCAGTGAAACACCAGTGAGCTTGACGACATTTCATCGCCGTGGATACCGCCAAGAACCAGAATCCGCAAAAGGGAATCGTCAACCTGGACATCGCGGCCCCAAATCGGGCGCCCCTGCACAGACCGGGCCTTCATGTCCTGCAGTTGTGCGGTTTCACACAAGTGCGGTTTGACGTTCGGAATTTTTGCAGCATAATCCCCGCAAGACCTCATGGGAATTGCGTGACTTGCTATGCTAAACATAGCAATAAGGCCTACGGCAAGGGGGTAAAAACGCATGCATTCATTGTAGATCGCCCCTGCTGACACGGCGGTCGCCCAAACTGCAGCGTTCACCGCCAAAGAATTTAAGGTAAATTCGCGCATGCTCTCGACAGTCCGGTTGCCTCAAGCCCTTCCCCCCAGTTTTTCACCGAGCCAGTTTCGCCAGGCGCTGGGAATGTTCGCCACCGGCGTCACCATCGTGACCGCCCGCGCCAGCGATGGCACCTTCATAGGGCTGACGGCCAACTCGTTCAACTCGGTCTCACTAACGCCCCCCCTGGTACTGTGGAGCTTGTCACGCTCAGCCGGGTCGATGGCCGCGTTCAGCGCCGGATCCCACTACGCCATCAATATCCTCAGCGCAGACCAGCAAGCCCTGGCCAAACAATTTGCAGCACGCGATGGAGACAGGTTTGCTGGGGTGGCCTTCACGCTCGGCGCTGGTGGAGCACCGTTGTTGCACGGAGCCGCTGCGACCTTTGAATGTTTCAACCGCAGTCGCTACGAAGAGGGCGACCATGTTATTTTCGTAGGGGAAGTGGAGGCCTGCATGCACCACGCGGGAGCTTCCCCTTTGCTCTTTCACGGCGGAAAATTCTACGCGGAACATCCTCTGTAGTCAGAACTGGGTGTTAACGCTATTGCGCATCGCGGCCTGGGCCACCGCGTTCAACGCGCCATCGACCACCGGACGTCCTGAAATAACACGTAAGTTTCCAGCCGCCGCCAGCTTATCGCACGAGCGCCGTGTCAAAGACTGCGTGGCACCGGCGACACCGGTAAACAAGAACAACGTACCGTGCGGACTCGCCCAACTGAGCTGGCTGCGTGTCCACTGCACACCCACTCGCAGTTCCACCCAAGTTCCCAGCGGCAGCGCGCTGATCAGAACCACGTCAGCAGGGTCTGCCACCAAGTGCGCATCGCTCGCGCCTGCAGTCTGGGCTCCATCGAACTCGACCAGCGGCATCTCCGGCTCAACAGGCGTATCCGGCAGTTCCATGAAGTTGGATGCCAGTACCTCTTCAGGAGCAACCCACGGGTTGCCATCTTCCAGCAGCATATGCCGCAACGCTTCCATGGAAGCGACCCGCGCTTCGGCTTCCCCTGTTTGTGGCTTTCGCACAGCACGGAACGCCAACTGGTGCAGACCCATCAGATCCTCCAGAAATGCGCTGGACTTTGTGGACGGGAAATGAATCGTTTCCAGACCTTCACGCAAAGTCGTCAGCAGCAAGGGAACCAGACGCGTCAGTTTGGAGGTGTTGGTGCGCGCCAGTTCCGGGTGCGCACTCCACAGCAGGGCCGAAATGAGTGCCTGGTACTTGTCAGCGGCGGCGGCGCCACTGGGACCAGCCATGCGAGCCAGTGCAACGACCTGCGCCCACGGTCCACACAGAAACTCTGTCACGAACTGCGGCACCTGGACCGCATCCGAGTGTCCGGCAATTTCCCCGGCTATTTTTTCGGCCAGCAGATTGCGTTGTTCAGCGTTTTCCAATGCCTGCATGGCTGCAGCACGGCTGCGCTCACTGGCCAGATCTGCACTGCGCCAGGCAGTCTGCAGTCCACCCAAAACCAATTCGAAGGGCTCAGCACTGTCGATCCGAACATTCATCAATGGTGCAACGGCCTCCTCAAGCGCACGCAAAAATTCTTCGAATCCATACGCGTGAACCGACAAATAGGCAAGACTATGGTGGGCGAATTCCTGTACCAGCATACGGGCTGGATGCTGCTTATTGGTAAACAGGCGGGGGTCAACCAGCGCCAACTGCAACAAGGCCGGCTCCAGACGGCGGATCAGTTCCTGCACGGGCGCAAGCAATCGCTCATCCTGGGCAATGTTGTCGACCATCATGGTGATCACTTCCAGGCTGAGCGCCTGCCCAACTCCCCTTGCGTGACTGCGCAGATTGACGCGCATGGCTTCAATCGATGTATCCCCTTCGGTGGCTGGAAGAGCGCCCGAACTGCGGCGCTGCTGGAGTCGCTGGACCACTGCGTCCACCTGCTTCATTTCTGTCAAAGCTTCAAGCGCCGCAGGTACAGTGGCATCAAACTCAGTTTCCGCAGCTTCAAACGTGCCAGCGCTGCCTTCAAACTCCTGAGCAAATTGTTGCGCAAACAGCTCTTTGGAACTCAAACTCTCCGGCGCGTCCAGTTCGCCTGCTAACAGTCGACGCAATTTATCCAATGTCAGCAGCGTGTGGTCTTTGCCCGAGCCCATGGAGGGTAAAACCGCGTACTGAGGGGAAGATCCGACTGGAACAGCGATTCGGCGCATGGAGTCAGAGCCATGTGCGGACATGGGTTGCGGTGCCTCTGCACTCACTGCAGGAACCTGCAACGCGCTCTGGGCCACGCCACGACCAATCCCAGCAGCAGCAGGAGTTTGGGTCACGGCGTATCCGGCCGCCACGACTCCCTTGCCCCGCATGGATTTGCACAATTGCAGGTACATATCCCGCAGTTCTTGACCCAGGGTGGCACTCATGGCACCCAACCAATCCAACTGAATTGCGGCGGGCATTTTCGTTTGCTCAACGACCGAATGCAGTGCGTTAACGTAAATTTGCGGGCGCAAAGGATTGCGCTCAGGGCTCACTACTCCGAGACCCTGGGTGGTGCAAATCAGGGTGTTGAGTTCGGCCAGACTAGCTTCAGCGGCCAGCACGGCCACTTGCAGGGTTCGTGCCATCGTGACACTGGTTTGAACCTCCACCTCGTCCATCAACTCCAGTTCGTCAAACGCAACATCCGCGACGGCGCGTGCGCCAGTCTTGTGGGGAGACTCAGGGTTGGTAAATGCGTCCAGCAGCGCCTGAGGAAAACGTTTGCACAGCTCCCCCTCCCATGTGCGCAGTTGCTTGGCTGAATTTGCCAGAGCATCGCGCTCGCGCAAATCGCGACAGGCCGCTTCGCGTGCCAGCAAATTGGTTCGCGCCGCCGCAATCATTTTTCCCATAAGCAGGCTTCCGCCGGCAGCCGCTTCCTGCACAGTGGATCGATATAGCGCCTGGTATTGCGATGCGGTGTTGGAAGGCGTCGTTGCCATGTGACTGGTCTTGACTTCGTTTACTTGAGCGCCTTGAACCGCATACGATGGGGGCGTGCGCCCTCTTCGCCCAGGCGCTTCTTCTTGTCGGCCTCGTATTCCTGATAGTTGCCATCAAAGAAAGTCCACTGACTGTCGCCCTCGCAGGCAAGGATGTGGGTGGCAATGCGATCCAAAAACCACCGATCATGACTAATCACCATAATGCTGCCGGCAAACTCCAGCAACGCATCCTCCAACGCCCGCAGGGTTTCCACATCCAGGTCGTTGGAAGGTTCATCGAGCATCAATACGTTGCCGCCCGCAATCAGCGTCTTGGCCAGGTGCAAACGCCCACGCTCGCCACCTGAGAGTGTGCCCACCCGCTTTTGCTGATCGCCACCGTTAAAGTTGAAGCGTCCGCAGTAGGCACGACTGGCCATCTGAAACTTGCCTACGTTGAGGATGTCCAATCCGCCCGACACATCTTCCCAAACGGTTTTCTCATTGGCTAGGTCATCACGGTTCTGGTCAACAAAGGCCATCTTGACGGTCGAGCCGATTTTTACTTCGCCGGAGTCGGGTTTTTCCTTGCCTGCAATCATCTTGAACAGGGTGGATTTACCGGCGCCATTGGGGCCAATGATGCCGACGATGGCACCTGCGGGCACTTTGAAACTCAGATTGTCGATCAGCACGCGGTTGCCAAAGGACTTGGTGACATTGGTGAACTCGATCACCTCATGGCCCAGGCGCTCGGCTACCGGGATAAAAATTTCATTGGTCTCGTTGCGCTTCTGGTATTCAAAGTCGCTCAGCTCCTCAAAGCGGGCCAGACGGGCCTTGCTCTTGGCCTGGCGGGCCTTCGGATTTTGGCGCGACCACTCCAACTCCTTCTTCAGCGCTTTCGCACGCGATTCTTCACCCTTTTGCTCGGATTCCAGGCGTGCCTGCTTCTGGCTGAGCCAGTCGCTGTAGTTGCCCTTATAGGGGATGCCAGAGCCACGATCCAGTTCAAGAATCCACTCCGCGGCGTTGTCTAGAAAGTAGCGATCGTGGGTGATGGCCACCACGGTACCCGGGTAACGCTGCAAAAACTGCTCCAACCAGTCGACGGACTCGGCGTCCAGGTGGTTGGTGGGCTCGTCCAGCAAAAGCATGTCGGGTTTGGAAAGCAGCAGGCGGCACAGCGCCACGCGGCGTTTCTCGCCACCAGAAAGAACACCAATATTGGCGTCCCATGGGGGCAGGCGCAGGGCGTCGGCGGCAATTTCCAACTGGTGTTCGGAGTCTGTCCCGGCAGTCGCGATGATGGCTTCCAGCTCGGCCTGCTCGGCCGCCAGTGCGTCAAAATCCGCATCTTCGGCACCGTAGGCAGTGTAAACCTCTTCCAGGCGCGCCTTGGCAGTGAATACCTTACCCATGGCGGCTTCCACGCTTTCACGCACCGTCTGTGTGGGGTCCAGTTGGGGTTCCTGCGGCAAATAGCCAATGTTGAGGCCAGCCATCGGGGTGGCCTCGCCTTCGATTTCCTTGTCCACGCCTGCCATAATTTTGAGCAGTGTGGACTTGCCCGAGCCATTGGTCCCTAACACGCCGATCTTGGCACCAGGAAAGAAGCTCAGGGAGATGTCTTTGAGAATATGCCGCTTGGGCGGCACGATCTTGCCGACGCGGTTCATGGAAAAAACGTATTGGGCCATTGAGAGTCTGATTTATGGAAGGGGAAATACCGCATTATCGACTGCCGCAATCCAGATTGGGGCGTAGCAAGCGCAGATCAGGTCGCGCCGCCGGGTTTTACCAAGTCATTTCGGAGGGCTGTCTGAGCCACGGCGTCCAGCGCGTGGTCAATAACCCGCCCGTCAGATATCAACCGGATCAGGCCCAAACCGCGCAACCGGTCCATGGTGCGGCGTGACATGGAATGCGCCATGCCCCCCGACGACATAAACATGAACAACGTCTTGTGCGGACTGGCCCAAGTAAGCTGTGCGCGCACCCATACCCCCCCCAATGCCAAATCCACCCACGAACCCGTGAGCAGGTTGTTTGCACTCCACGCCTGCTGCGCCGACGGGTCGATGACTTCATCCTCATCAACTTCTGGTAGCACCTCATTGGCCGCCTGCATAAAGCCGGAGTCGGCGGCTTCACTTTCCGCCATCCAGAATTCATCTACCGGAATACCAACCGTCTCAACTGCGGAGACGGCGGGCGTTTCCGGTCCAATGTCGGTACCGGCCACAGGCGCTGGTCGCGCGCCTTCAAACGCCTGCTCGTGAAAGTTAATCAACTCGTCAAAAAACACGGGGATCCGCTCTTGCGGGTACGAAATCAAACCCAGGCCCTGCCGCATCTTGATCAGCATGCCCGGGACTATAGCCACCAACCGGCTGCGGTTGCGGCGCGCCAGGCGCAATTGCACGCTCCAGATGAGGTCATCCACCAGGCCCAAAAACCCGTCTGCGTCAGCGGTTCCATCGGCACACCGCAATTGCGACTCGGCCACCACTTGGGCCCAGGGTCCGCGAAGAAAAACCGCAACAATCTCCGGTACCTTTTTGTTCTTCAAGCGTTCGGAAAAATCTTCGGACAGGCGCAGAGCCAGCAGGTTTCTCTGTTCGGCGTGCAGTAATCCACGGGCAGCCTCCTCGGCGCGCAGACGCTGGTCGTGCTCGTCACGGGTCCACCCTTCTTCGAGTTTTCTCAAAACACGTGCAAAGCTTTGACCGTCACCACCGCTGCCCGCCAGCACGTTGATCGAATTCTCCAGCGTCTTCTGAAAATAGGAAAAGCCCGGCTGATCTTCGGAGGTGAACGCCAGACTGCGGTTGGTAATCTTGTCCATGAACTGACGCGCCGGGTGCTGGCGTTCGCTGAAAAAGCGCGCATCCGATTGCGACAGGGTCATCAGTACGGGTTCCAGTTGCTTCAGATTATTGCGTACACCGGCCAACATGCGGTGGTCTTGCGTGAGGTTCTCCAGCATCAGGCGCACCACTTCTTCACCGAGTTCCCGGCCCAGTTTCTTGCTCGTGCTTCTTTCCTGTTGTGCAGATGGGTCCGTCAGGCCACCGGTCGAACCCGCTGTCTTGGGCGAGGCTGACTGACTGGCACGTTCGGCCAGGCGCTTCATCATGGGCTCCATCAGCTTCATATCTTCCAGCGCCACAAATGACGCAGGCACGGTATGGGTGAAGTCCTTTATATTGCCGTTCAATGGCCCCAGGTCGAGTTCACCCGACAACAGTCGACGCAACTTGTCCAGGGTTAGTAACGTGCGGGTCACCGAATTTTCAACCGGTTTGACTTGCGCACCTGCTGCGCCGACTGGCATGACGGGTCCTACCGGTTCCACCCCTTGTGAGCGCAACCATTCAGATATCTCTTTGTAAAGCTGGCGCATGCTGACGCCCAGCATGCCCGCAGCCGGTGTCATGATGGCCGCGCGTGATGGGTCGCTAGGAACGTGCTCCAGCAGGCTCTCTCGCAATGCATACACAAAGGATTCCGGCTTAAGCGGATTCAGATGGGGCTGCACGGTCATCCAGCCCAACAAACTGCTGACCATAGAATTTAAGGTCGGCAGCACATCGTCCACCGCCATCGATATTTCCTGCTGGGTCAGGGCAAATTCGATGTTGGCGTCAATCTGTTCTTCTTCCAGGAACTGGAAGTCATCAAACCGCAATGGCTGGCCCTGGCCCCGCTGGATGTCACCACCGTATATCGACGCACGCAAGTTCCTTGCAAAACTGGTTTTGAACGCATCCTGATGGGCGAGCAGATGCTCAATTGCGGCCTTGCCGGCAGGATTTTGAATGCCCTGCATGGACTTGCTGCGAGCGGCGGAGCTGGACGACTTCAATCCGGCCAGGACATCATTCACAAGAGTATCGCTTTGCTCCAGTACCGCCTCAATGCAATCCTGGAGGGATGGCTTGAAACTGCCAGGCTCGTGGGCCACACCCAAACGTCGCAACATGAACTTTTTCATCGTTCTTCAATTCTCCCAGTTGCCAGCCCCCATGGCTAGCCCCCTTGACACATTGTTACTGCCAGAGCGTCTGCACAAAACAACTGCGCTACCCCTTTTACGGCACGAAAACTCTCAACATGCGACAATACACCCCATTGCGGTGCGTCAGTTGCCCGCAATGCCAGCAAATTGCTGGGGACCGAATTCACAAACTTCGTCCCGCTTTTGAATCTATCTGCCTTTGACTGAACGGGTGCTGCGGCAACTGTACAGGCTGATATCCCTAGCGCCCTGGATGGGCGCCACAACCATGAACTTCGAAGAATTGAACCTGGCTCCGGCCATTGTTAAAGCCGTGCACGAGCAAGGCTACGAGACACCCACGGCTATTCAGGCACAGGCCATACCGTTGATTCTGGAAGGCCGCGACCTGCTCGGTGGCGCCCAGACCGGGACCGGAAAAACGGCTGCCTTCACGCTGCCCATGCTGCACCGCCTGTCCATGAGCCGCAGCGCACAAAACAAGTTTGGTGGCACCGGCATCCGGGCTCTGGTGCTGACCCCCACCCGGGAACTGGCCGCGCAGGTCGAAGAGTCAATTCGCACCTACGGCAAATACCTGCAACTCAGCAGCACCGTGGTCTTTGGCGGTGTCGGCATGAACCCCCAAGTTTCCAAGCTCAAAAAGGGTGTGGACATTTTGGTTGCCACACCAGGGCGCCTGCTGGACCTGATGCAGCAGGGCATGGCGGACCTGGGCCAGGTGCAAATGCTGGTACTCGATGAGGCCGATCGTATGCTCGACATGGGCTTCATCCATGACGTAAAAAAGGTGCTGGCAGCTGTCCCCAGGGAAAAACAAAGCCTGCTCTTCTCCGCCACGTTCAGCGACGAAATTCGCGAATTGGCTAACGGCCTGCTCAAAGACCCGCAAAGTGTGCAGGTAACACCCCGTAACACAACAGTGCAGCGCATCACCCAGGTGATTCACCCGGTCGGTCGCGGCAAGAAGAAAGCCCTGCTGGCCCATATCATCAACGAGCACAACTGGAGCCAGGTGCTGGTATTCACCCGCACCAAGTTCGGCGCCAACAACGTCGCCGAGTTTCTGGAAAAGAACGGCATAACCGCCATGGCGCTGCACGGCAACAAGAGCCAGGCTGCGCGCACGCAGGCACTGGCCGGCTTCAAGAGCGGCGACGTACGCGCCCTGGTAGCCACCGATATAGCGGCACGCGGCATTGACATTGACGACCTGCCGCACGTGGTGAACTACGAAATCCCCAATGTCAGCGAAGACTATGTGCACCGTATCGGTCGGACCGGCCGTGCGGGCAACGATGGCGCAGCCATCAATCTGGTGTGCCTGGACGAAGAAGGCTTCATGCAGGATATCGAGCGCTTTACCAAGCAAAACATTCCAGTTCAGATCATTGACGGCTTCGGAGCAGAACCCGGCGAGCAGGGCGAGCCCATTGCCATGGGCCGTCAAACGATATGGGGCGGCGCCGGGAAGCCGCCAAGCCGCGACGTGATGCAAGCCGCAGCCCGCGCTGCGCGCACCGAGATGATGCAACGTGTTCGCGAGAACAAGGCTGGCCAGGGTGATCGGGGCGGGCAAAACGCGGGCCGCGGTAACGGTAATGGCGGTGGCGGTGGCGGTCGTGGTCGTGGTCCCCAGGGGCCACGCGGTAATGCTGGCTCAGGTCGCGGTGGAGAGCAATCTCCTCGCACACAGGGTGCACGTGGTCCCCAGGGTCAGGGTGGGCAGGGTGCCGGACGTGGACGCCCACCGGTCGGAGACGCGCAACCGAGTAGCCACGAAGGTCGTTTTGCCAGTGGCGGCATGGGTGAGCCACGCGCTCCCCGCTCGGCACCCGGTGGTCAGCCCGACCCCATGCGTACCAGCGTCGATATGATGGCGGAACGCGGCGCACGTCGTGGCGGTGGCGGGTACGGCGGTGGAAACCGGGGTGGATCAGGCAACGGAGGCGGCAATGGCGGTGGATCTCGGTCGGGTGGCTTTGGTGGCGGGGGCAACGGGCCTCGTGGGTCGGGAAATCCTCGCGGGCCTTTTAGCCGATAAGACCTACGCGTCGGTCCACTGTGTGGGCCGGCGGCCATTGGCGCTGCAGCACCCCAAACTCACCTCGCACGTGGTCGACTTTGCCGCGCTCGCGGCTATGCCCCAGGTGGATGACTGCTTCATTGCGTTGGGAACAACTATCAAAGTAGCCGGCAGCAAAGACGCTTTCCGTGCCATAGACCTGAAGGCGGTTGAGGCTGTAGCGCTCGCCGCTCAATCGTCAGGCGCTACGAGATTGGGAGTTGTCAGCGCCATGGGCGCCAACCGCCAGTCTTCCGTTTTTTACAACCGGATCAAAGGCGAGATGGAGCTTTCGCTGGCCCGCATGGGTTTCAAGTGCCTGGTGATTGCGCGTCCTTCTTTGATAGACGGCGACCGTGCAGCGCTGCACCAACCCGAACGCTCCGGCGAAGGCATCGGCTTGCTGCTGGCACGTGGACTAAGCCCCCTTCTACCGGCCAACTACCGTGCCATCAAGGCGTGTGACATTGCGCATGCACTGATCCGCCATGCAAAAATGGGCACACCCGGCGTAGTAACCCTGATGTCGGGTGAAATGCAAGGCGGCTGAGCCGCTTACCCCCTCACAAACAGAGTGACCAACGGGTCAGGCCCCAGCTGACGGCTCCAATGCCCGTGAATGCCGGGCTCAAAAGTTGCGCCTTCAGGCAGCAGATCGGCTGAATAGAAGTGCTCGCCCGGTTTGAAGATGCGCGAGACGCCGCCCTGCAGTCCAATTTCCATTTGCCCCCCCAGAATGAAACACCACTGCGGCGTCGTTGTGCAATGGAACTGGCTACGAAAGCCCACCGGACTGGTGCGTAACTGGTAACCGCCCGAGACAAACACCGCTGAAAGTAGGGATTGCGGCGAGCCTTGATCCAGCGCAATGGCTTCCTCGCGAAAACGCGCTCGGCCATCGGTAGCGGTGAACAGGACAACTTGGGTGAAGTGGGTCATGGAAGGTTCGCAGAAGAACAATACCTTGAATTATCTCCATCCACACGACAGACTGGCAACGCATTACACACACAGCGCTCGATTGAGCCACAATCTCCGTGACAGCCAAACTATTCCCATACATCAATTAACTCACCATGCGACTCCTACACACCATGCTACGCGTTGGCAACCTGGAACGTTCCATCCGGTTTTACACAAACGTCTTGGGAATGAAGCTGATCCGCACTTCCGAAAATCCGGAGTACAAGTACACGTTGGCCTTTGTGGGCTATGGAACCAACCCGGACCATGCGGAGCTTGAACTCACCTACAACTGGGGTGTGGAATCGTATGAACCGGGCACCGCCTTTGGCCACATCGCCCTGGGCGTGCCCGATGTGCATGCGGCCTGTGAAAAGATAAAGGTGGCTGGTGGCAACGTAACGCGTGAAGCCGGTCCGGTCAAGGGCGGCAGCACAGTGATTGCCTTTGTGACCGACCCCGATGGCTACAAGATCGAGTTGATCCAGCGCGCTTGAACCGCAAATGCCGACTTCACGCGTCCGCCTCGCGGTAATGTTCGCGCCGTCTCGCTTCTGACACAAACTCTTCCAGTTGGGGGTCCATCGCATTGCGCGATGCAATGATCCCAAGAACACGGTCGCCATCAACAATCGGCACATGTCGGAAACCCTTCTCCTGCATCAGCAGCAGCGCATGGCCATACGACGTCCCCGGCGCCACCGTAGAAGGTGCCGCGGTCATAACATCCCGCAACCGCGTTGTCGCCGCATCCCTGCCCTTTGCCAGCACACGAAACACAACGTCACGCTCAGTGAAGATGCCAATGAGTAGTTTGTCTTCGATAACCAGAACCGCTCCGGTATTCTTGCTGGCCATCAATACAGCCACATCACTGACACTAGTCTCCGGAGAAACCATGATCAGTTTCTTGGGCTCCATCAGGTTTTTAACCGGTAGATCAAACATGCGTTCACCTTATGCAAATATGAAGGCCATGCTAGCCATTCACCGTGCAAGAACCTTGCCGTAGGTCAAACACCGGTCAAAAGCAACCCACCGTTTATGGAATTGCCGCACGACCATGCAGCCAGACATCCGGTGCACGAAGGGCCGCTTCAAACTGTTGAATAAACCGCCCCACATGCAGGCCGTCCATCAGTGCGTGGTGCACTTCGACAGACAAAGGCATCCACAAATGGTCGCCCTGGGCATCAATACGGCCAAACGCGATCTTGGGAATCGAGTCATACGGACCCCATTTTTGGGCATTGGAGTAGCTGCTGAAGTGCACCCACGGTAGCGCCGTCAAATACACGGTCGCGGTGCCGTATGCGGTCGGCTCGAAGGGGGCGTCCGGCCTACTGGCCAGCGCAATGGCCGCATCGCCCTGCGCGGCAAAAGCCGCGAAGTCACGGTGGTGTTCCAGCGTTACAAAGCCAAACGACTCGTCCTCGCGCAGCACAGTGGTACTGCCATGCACCTGCGCATGAACGCGCACGCGCTCGCCCTCCAGGCGGTAGCGAAACGGCGCAATTTCATTGGCAAGGCGAATCGCAATGAAGTGATAAGCCAGCGACAGACTGCCAACGCCAGACGCCTTGACCGCCTGCTTGAGGCGTGACACATCCAGACGCGTGCACAAGTTGAAACAGGGAACGTCAAAACCACGAAAAAATTCAAACGCCGATCGGCGCGGCCATGTCTCAAGGTCGAGGTAGCAAGGTTCCATCGTGCCCATGATACCGGTCCAGGTCGTCCAGGCCTCACAAACAGAGAACGCACAAAGGTCAGCCACTTCTATACTGCATACCATGTCCCATATTGCAAACCTCCGCAAGAGCTACGAACGCGCCGAACTGGACGAAGCAGCATCCCAGGCCGACCCCATGCAGCAATTCGACCAGTGGCTCAAGGAAGCCATCTCGTGCGAAGTGCCAGAGCCCAACGCCATGACGCTGGCCACCGTGGCCGGCAACTTGCGGCCCTCGACCCGCGTGGTGTTGATCAAAGGATATGACGCAGAAGGCATCACGTGGTACACCAATTACCAGAGCCGAAAGGGCCAGGATCTGGCCGGAAACCCCTTTGCCGCATTGCAATTCCACTGGGTCGAGCTGGAGCGCGTGGTGCGCATTGAAGGCATTGTTAAAAAAGTGAGTGCCGAGGAAAGCGATGGCTATTTCCACAGTCGCCCGCTGGACTCGCGCTTGGGCGCCTGGGCGTCACCGCAAAGCCAGGTAATCTCCGGGCGCGGCGTACTGGTGGCCAATGCGGCCAGGTATGCCGCGCAATTTCTACTACAACCGCCACGTCCGCCGCATTGGGGTGGCTACCGGCTCCAGCCCGATAACTGGCAATTCTGGCAAGGCCGCAAGAGCCGGCTCCATGACCGCTTGCGCTACACGCTGGCGGCCGATGGCCGTTGGGTGCGGGAGCGGTTGGCACCCTGAGCCGCTGAACGACGACTCTCTCTCTCCTTTTGCTAAATGCACACCACCCTGCCCTTGCGGCATTTTCTGTTGGCGTTGGCTGCACGGAGTAGCTAAATCACACAAGGAGCGTTTGTGGGCCACACCATCCTCAAGTCATG
>CANNRR010000034.1 GCA_947508055.1 Burkholderiales bacterium | reverse complement strand
GATGCCAGGCCCCAGCGCCGCTACAAAGGCCAGCGCCAGAATCAAGCGTGGGAAGGCCAGAAACACATCGGTCACACGCATCAGCACCGCATCGATCCAGCCGCCGGCATAACCCGCCACCGTGCCGACCAATAGGCCTATGGGCGCGGCTAATACCGCCACCAGAATAACCACCGTAAGCGTGATGCGTGAGCCCACCAGCACGCGGGAAAAAATGTCGCGCCCCTGATCATCGGTGCCAAACCAGTGTGCGGGCGAGGGCTCCAGCAAGCGCGTGGTGCGCAGGTCGCCGCTGTAGGGGGAGTAGGGCGCCAGCACATCGGCAAACACCGCCACCAGAACCAGTGCAATCACAATCGCCAACCCCAGCAGGGCCAGGCGGTTACGGGCAAAACCTCGCCACCCCACATAGGCACGCCCCAGCGACGCCTGCCGGCGCGAAAGCGGCCGCTCGGACATCAACCAGGCATGCAAGTTTCCCGGTGTCATCGCGCGCGCGTCCTCGGGTCCAGCAATTGGTACAACAGGTCCGACACCAGGTTCAGACCAATGAAGACCGATCCCACCACAATCGTGGCACCCAGCACCGCATTCATGTCGGCATTTTGCAGGGAGTTGGTGAGGTACAGGCCCAGGCCTGGCCACGCAAATACGGTCTCGGTCAACACCGAACCTTCCAGCAGGCCGGCGTACGACAGTGCGATCACCGTGACCAGCGGCACCATGGCGTTACGCAACGCGTGCCGCCAGATGATGCGTGTCTCTGACAAACCTTTAGCCCGCGCCGCCACCACATACTCCTGCGACAGCTCGTTGAGCATGAATGAGCGCGTCATGCGGCTGATGTAGGCGAGTGAGAAATAACCCAACAGCGAGGCCGGCAGGATCAGGTGCGACAGCGCGTTGCGAAAAGCCTCCCACTCGCCGCCCATTGCAGCGTCAACCAGCAAGAGGCCGGTCACCGGTTGCAGTGTGTACTGGTAGACCACGTCAATACGGCCCGGCCCGCTGACCCAGCCCAGGCGCGCGTAAAAGAGCACCAAGCCCATTAGGCCGAGCCAGAAAATGGGGACCGAGTAGCCAATAAGCCCCATGACACGCACGATCTGGTCGACCGGACCACCGCGCCGCACAGCAGCCCATACGCCCAGTGGCACACCCAGCACCACGCCGATCAGAATGCCCAGCGTAGCCAGTTCCAGTGTTGCCGGGAATGTGCGAGATATGTCTTGCAGCACCGGATTGGCGGTGAGCACCGAGGTGCCAAAGTCGCCGTGCGCAACCTTTTGGATGTAGATGCCGAACTGCTCGTACAAGGGTTTGTTCAGACCCAACTCCTCACGCACGCGGGCCACCACATGTTCAGGTGCACGGTCCCCCACGATGGCCAGAACCGGGTCCACCGGTATGACCCGACCAATGAAAAATGTAACCGCCAGCAAGCCGAGGTAAGTCAGCGCCAGCACCAGCACAAAGCGACCCGTAGCTTTGAGTGCAGGCAGCAAGCGTGGGCGCCGTTGTTGCGGCCTTGGGGCGGGCATCGGGTGCGTCAAATTGGGTGGCTTGCGCAGATCTCAGCGCTTGGAAACGCCAAACAGGTAGGTTGAGTCGGCCGTCGGACCCAATTTCAAACCATCCACATTGCTGCGGTAGGCAGCTACTTCGGTTTGCTGGAAGAGCATCACAAAGGGGCTGGTCCTTCGGAATTCTGTCTGCAGGCTTTCGTACAGTGCACGGCGCTTGGCAGGGTCTCGCTCCAGTACGGCGGCATCGGCCTTCTTGGTCAGTTCTGGGATAGCCCAGGCATTGCGCCAGGTCAACGGCTTGGACTTGGCGTCGTCCCCGTTGTCCGGGTTGCGCACAAAGGTGTCAGCATTGGTGTGCGGATCCCAGTAGTCAGCGCCCCACTGACCGATGTACATGTCGTGGGTGCGGGCGCGGTACTTGGTCAGTGTCTGCTTCCCGTCCCCGGGCAAAATCTCGATCTCGATGCCGGCGCGCTTGGCCGTTTGTTGCACGGCCTCGGCAATCCCTTGCACCGGTTGCACGGTGCGCACATCCATGGTGACCTTGAAACCCTTGGGCAGACTGGCCTTGGCCAACAGGGCCTTGGCCTTGTCCACGTCCAGCTTGTAGGGGTTTACCGTGCTCGCACCCAGCAGACCTACCGGAAGAAAGTTCTGGTTGACGACGCCGATGTTCTTCATCAACGTGTCGCCAATGGCGGCGTAGTCCACCAGGTACTTGATGGCCTCGCGCACCTCCGGCTTGGCCAGGTTAGGGTTCTTCATGTTCATGCTGAAGTAAAACAGTGTGCCCTTTGGGGTGGAGGTAGTCTTGATCTCGGCATTGCTGGCCAACGCAGTCAGGTCTTGCGGCGATAGGTTGCGTGCAATGTCAATGTCGCCTTTTTCCAGCAGCAGACGCTGCGTGGCCGCTTCTTTGACATGGCGGTAAATCACGCGTACGAGTTTGGATTTGTCGCCGTAGTACTGGTCATTGCGTTCGAGCGTGAGGATCTCGTTGGCGCGCCACTCGCGGATCTTCATCGGGCCCGATCCGGCGTAGTTGGTCTTGAGCCACGCATAGCCCATGTCGCCGCCCTGCTCTTTTGACAGCAGCAGTTTCTTGTCCACAATGCTGGCGATGTTAGCGGTCAGGCAGTTCAGCACAAAGGTGGTGGCATAGGCCTTGTCGGTCTCCAGTGTGAGGCTCAGCGTGCCGGTGGCTTTGACCATGTCCCGAACGTTGGCCTTGTTCAGTCCAAACTGGGTCAGGATGAAGGCGGGCGTCTTGTCCAGAAGAACGGCGCGTTGTAACGAGAACACCACGTCTTCGGACGTGAGCGGGTTGCCCGATGCAAATTTGAGACCGGGTTTGAGTTCAAAAGTGAATTTTTTCCCGTCCGACGATACCGTCCAGGACTGGGCCACGTCACCCGCCAGTTTGGATGGGTCTTTGACATCAAAGCGAATCAGCCTGTCATAGGCGTTGCCCATGACTTCACCGGTCGATATTTCGAAGGCTTCTGCCGGATCCATGGTGATGATGTCGTCAAACGCAAGTGCCAGAACCAGTGTGTCCTTGGGGGTAACTGCCAGCGCGGGCGACAGCGCAGTGCCGACGCAAAACAAGGCGCCGAGTGCGACATTAACGGCGCGTCGGCACATTGCGACGGAGTCATGGTTCATAGCGTATGCGTTTGGTTGGTGCGATGAAGCCAGTGTACGGGAACTGCTGACCGAAGCCCCCGGTTTTCAGCGGTTCGCGTGGCAAAATCGGGGCTTCGTTCATTCGGTCGCTTTGACCGCACCAAGCATTTCTATCCATGTCCACATTCGAAATTGAAGGCGGCGTACCGTTGCGCGGTACCGTGCGCGCGTCCGGCAACAAGAACGCCATATTGCCCATGATTGCGGCCTGCATCCTGACCGATCAGGAGGTGGTGCTGGACAACGTGCCCGACATCGTTGATGTGCGGCACATGCTGGACGTGATTGTTGCGCTGGGCGGCAAAGTTGAACGCAGCGGCGAGCGCATCAGCGTGCATGTTGCCAGTGTGAATACCAGCGAAATCAGCCGCGAACTGTGCAACAAGGTGCGCACCTCGATTCTGTGCGTTGCACCGCTACTGCACCGCACCGGCAAGGCGAAACTGTTTCCCCCCGGTGGTGACGTAATTGGCCGCCGGCGTCTGGACACCCACTTCTACGGATTGCAAAAACTGGGCGCCGCTGTCGAACTGGGAGACACCTATGACTTTGCTGTCCCGACCGGCCTGCACGCGTCCGACCTGTTTTTTGACGAGCCGTCTGTCACCGGCACCGAGCACATCCTGATGGCGGCCGTGGTGAGTCAGGGCCACACCATCATTCGCAATGCGGCCTGCGAACCGCATGTGCAGGACCTGGCCCACATGCTAAACGCTATGGGAGCCAGGATCAGCGGTATTGGTACCAACCAACTCAATATCGATGGCGTCAATTCACTCACAGGTACTGCCCACACGGTGTGCCATGACCATATTGAAGCGGCGTCCTACCTGGCGCTGGCAGCCGCCACGGGTGGCGAAATCAAGGTCGAAGGTACTGACCTGCATTCCTACTGGATGTGCAAGCGTGTGTTCGCCGCGTTGGGCGTAAAAATTGAACTGTACAAAGACCATATTCACCTGCCCGCAGTCCAGGAGTTGCGCGTGTTGCGCGAGTACGATGGCTCCATGCCCGTCATCGGCGACGGCCCATGGCCGCAATTTGCCACTGACCAGATGAGTTGCATGATCACACTGGCCACCCAGGTCGAAGGCAATGTGCTGTTTTTCGAGAAGATGTTCGAGTCGCGTTTGTATTTCGTGGACCGCCTGATTGCGATGGGAGCGAATGCGGTGGTCTGCGATCCGCACCGCGTGGTGATCAGCGGAAAGTCGCGCTTGCGCGGCACCACCATGGTGTCACCGGATATCCGTGCCGGCATGGCGCTGCTGGGTGCCGCACTGTGTGCCACCGGTAAGAGCACGGTGCAAAACGCCAACATGATCGAGCGTGGATATGAGCGTGTCGAAGAAAAGCTGCTGGCCTTGGGCGCGCGGATCAGTCGCCGACCTTGATGTCTGTGGCCACGGTGCGCCACAACGCATCCAGTATGCGTTCTTCCCACAACGGGAACGCAGAGTACTTGCCTTTGTTCATTTCTGGGTTGGCGGCTACGCCACCCACGGCATAAATCACGCCGTTGTGGGTTCGCGGGT
This sequence comes from Burkholderiales bacterium, assembly GCA_947508055.1. GTDB lineage: Bacteria > Pseudomonadota > Gammaproteobacteria > Burkholderiales > Burkholderiaceae_C > Allorhodoferax. Next base: position 23,439 of record CANNRR010000034.1, on the reverse strand, counting down.
CGAAGATGAAGCCCGACTCCAATCCATAGGCGAAGCCAAGGTGTCCGACACCGGTTAATCCCCCGTGGGCTACCAAGCGGTCGCCCGTTGATGGTCCGCTCACATCTACAAATCGTTGCATGCCGAGGCCCCAGGCGTGGAACTGGCCACCCAAAGTGTCGCCGTTGTCGTGTGTGGGGTGCTTGCGCCATTGGTGTTGCAGCATGGCTGCTACGGATTTGGGGCTCAAGATGCGAACACCGTTCAGTGTGCCTTCGTTCATGAGCATTTGCATGATCGTGCCCAGGCCCGCCACGCTGATGCGCAATCCGCCTTGTGGGCCGAAACCGGTGGCATTGGTGCCGGGCATGTACTGGTCCAGCCCAGAGCGCGCGCTGGGCGGTTTGCCTTGGTAGTCGTCCACCTGGGGGACCCAGGGGCCATTGGGGTCCCAGATTTCGTTGCGCGCTTTTCGGTACAGCACCGCTACATGGTTGATGTCAGTCGGAGTCAATGTCTCTGGTGTGAAACCACCTGTAATCCCCAGCGGGCGCAGCACCGACTTCTGCATGTAGAGGTCAAAGCGCTGCTGGGTTATGGCCTCGATCACCGTGCCGACGATGCCGAAATTGAGATTGCAATAGGTGAAATAGTGCCCGGGTGACCGGTCCGCTTGGACGGTTGTTGCAGCCCACGTTGCACTGTTGCCTTCGCTTGTCGAACCGGCTTGAAGCACGTTTCTCAGCGGTGTATCCAGTGGAAAATAATAGCCACCGTCGTCCCGCAGTGACGAGGTGTGGCTGAGCAGCAAACGGGTCGTGATGGGCGTGCCCGCAAAGTGCGGGTTGCGCACCCTGTAGCCAAGGTACTGGCCAATGTCGGCATCCAGATCAAGCTGCCCGGCGTCCACCAGTCGCATGACACCAATGGTCGTTACCAGCTTGGAGATGGACGCCATGCGGTACAGGGTGTCATGGTCAGCAGCAAAGCCATTGTTTGCATTGCCACCCGCGACCACGCGCTGCCCGTAATGCCCTTCAAAGACGACCTGCCCATCACGGATCACCAGAGCAGAAAGACTGCTCAAGGGTTTGGCCGGGTCTGAAACAATGGCCTGTAGCGCGTTGGAAAGTATGGGGTAGGCGGGGGTGGCTGCGTGGATGCTGGTCATGGCTACCAGGGCCATGGAGGCAAGTAGCAGTTGCCGCAAGGTTCGCATGATGGTTCTTCAGTACTGATGCACATCGGTTAGACCGTGTACGCCTGTAATGCCAAGACCCGGCGCATCGCTCAGGCTAATCCAGGGTCCGTCCATGGTCAGGCCGCCGGATATGGCGCTGCCCTTGCAGAGCTGGGGGCCATCCAGGTCAATCAGGGTCACAACGTCAGCATACGCCACCGCGAAATGTGCGGCAGCGGTGACGCTGATGCCGCTCTCCAGCATGCAGCCCACCATGCAGGTTCGGTGGTGGTGGCGCGTGAGGTTGGCCATTTCGATGGCCTGGCTGATCCCCGCTGTCTTCATGAGTTTGATGTTGATCACATCGGCGCTTTGGGTGTGCAGGATGTATAGCGCGTCTTCCACGGAAAACACGGCTTCGTCGGCCAGGATGGGCGTGAGCGTGTGGTCGGTGACGAACTTCAGCCCGGCTACGTCGTCAGCCTTGACCGGTTGCTCAACAAACTCCAGCGCCAGTCCTGCCGCCTCCAGTGCCTGGATCACCTGTACGGCCTGTTTGGGTGTCCAGCCCTGGTTGGCGTCCAGTCGCAATGCAATGTCAGACCCCACAGCGTGGTAGATCGCCAGTGTGCTCTGTACATCCTCGAGCCAGGTGCGCCCACCCAGCTTGACCTTGAGCGCGTCAAAGCCCTCGGCAACTGCGCGCAAACAGTCTTGCACCATGGTCGCGCTGTCGTTGACGCTGATGGTGACGTCGGTTTTGAGGCGCGGCGTGCCACCACCCAGCAACTGGTACAACGGCACGCCAAATTGTTGCGCGCGCAGGTCGTACAGCGCAATCTCCAGTGCTGCCTTCAGGCTGTTGTGGTGCACGACCGAGAGGTGCACCGTGCGCAAGAGGGCATGGAAGTCCAGCAGATGCCTGCCAATCAGCTTTGGCGCAATCAGTGTCAGCGCGGCACGCATGGAGCCCAGCAGGTCGCCGGTAATGATGGCAGTGGCAGGTGCTTCACCGTAGCCTTTGAGACCGGTATCGGTTTCAATGATGAGTACCAAGTCGTGCACATCGGTCACGGTGCGCAGGGCGGTTTTGAATGGCACCTTGAGCGGCAACTTGATTTCACCAACGGTAATTCGTTGAATCAGCATGGGCGTGGCTTTCGGGGTGTTAAATTGTTGCTATAAAAATAGTAGCTGGTTGCGCATATTTCACGGGGTCTGATGGCCGATTTGATCATTTACTAGTGCCAGCTGGGCGGCCGTTATATGGGCAGCCAGGTCAGGCGTGACGCGCAGTGCAATGCCATCTGGTAAAGCAGCACGCATGCCCTGTTCCAGCAGGGGGCTGAGCAGCAGTGCCCGCCCACCCGCCGTCACCGGGCGGGGGCCAAAGCGATGCAGCATGTGCTGCGCCAACTCCCCCAGCGCGGCCCCGGCACGCAGCAGCAGCGCATGGGCCGCGCGGTCATCCTCGACCGAGGCTGCCACTTGAAGTGCGAGCTTGCCAATTTCACCCCGGTCACCGCTGTATACAAACGCGCGGGTGAAGTTCCAGTCACTGCCCCCAACGGCGTCAAGCAGGCGCCGCGCCATGGGCGACTGCTTCCAGGCGCCGGGCCTGCGGTCCTCTTGCCGCCAGACCCAGGACAACGCCTCACGCGCAACCCAGTAGCCACCGCCTTCATCGCCCAGCGCCGGCCCCCGTCCGCCAGCGCGGTGAGTCTGGCCCTGTGCATCAACAAAGGCAGAAATGGACCCCGTGCCGGCGTAGACCAGATAACCCGCTCCCGGGGCGAACGCCGCCCGGTAGGCTATGTCCATATCGTGCGTCAGTGTTGTGTGACCGGGTCGAAGGCGGAGCTGTTCCCGCAACAACGCGAGCAGGGCGGCTTTGTCGTGCTCCCCGCCCAAGCCGGTAAAACCGCCGTACAGCGCCAGCGGGACTTTCACTGCATCGCCCAGGGATTGGGCCAACGCCAGCACCGTTGCACGCAGGGTTGCCACGCCCGCTTCGGACTGCAGTTGTAATCCGCTCATACCTGCCACACGGCCTTGCGCCAGCACATTTCCGTTTGTGTCGACAAGCGCCCACCGGGTCCGGCTTCCGCCTGCGTCAAGCCCCAACCCGAAAACTGGTGTTTTACTCATGGCCCGATCCTTGGCAGAGGAAGCACACCGATGCGCGGGGACTCGCTGCCAACCCGGTCCAGCGCCGAGACCACAACGCCGGTGAGTGATGATCCGTTTGCTCCTGGTCGATCTGCAGGAATGGCCAGTTTGGGCTGTTGGGAAACCAGAAAACTCCACTGCTCGCCGAAGCGAAGCCACACCGCCCATCGCACCACCGGCTTGCCCAATTGCGGTGTGCGTAGGCTCAGCACGAATGCCCCGTTGGGCATCAGCCGCAATTCGGCGAGTGGCGCATCTGGCGCACCACTTTCCAGCCAGGGCGAGGCGGGTACCAATGCGGGTGTACTGTAGGTATGTGTTTTGAGCGTGTCGGCCAGGCCCTGGCGGTTTTGCAACAAAGCCACCATGCTGAAGTGCACATGGCCAGTGCCGGGTGCACGACTACGCACTGCAGCAATCTGGTTCGTTATCTCCTCGGACGGCCAGGCGAACTTGGTGTCGTTACCCGGAGTCGTAAGTTTGCTGGTGAACAAGCCCGCGTAGATGTTGCGGCCGTGCGGATTTTGTGTGTGCCAATAGTCCAGCAACGGAACAAAGGCTTGCGCGGCCTGGTCCATGCGCCAGTAGAGTTGTGGCACCAGGTAGTCGATCCAGCCTTGTTGCAGCCAGCGCTCCACGTCGGCGTACAGCTTGTGGTACTGGCTGAAGCCCTGAATGCCGCTGGGTCGCAGCTCCGGGCGTCCCAGCCCAAAGGGACTCACACCAAAACGCACCCAGGGTTTGATGCCACGGACGCCCGCGTAAATGCGTGCGATCAGCGTATCAACATTGTTGCGCCGCCAGTCGTTTCGCGCAAGGGTCCCGCCGCCATCCATATAGCGCTGCCATGCTGGCTGGTCGGGAAAGTCCAGCTCGACCCTGGGTTCAGTACCTTGCGTCACAGGATAGGGATAAAAGTAGTCGTCTATGTGGATACCGTCCACGTCATAGCGGCGCAGAACATCCATGAACACGGCCAGGGTGTGGTCGGCGGCGGCGCTCTCGCCGGGGTCGATCCAGAGTTGGTCGCCATAGGCCTTGACCCATGCGGGCTGCGTCTGGCTCAAGTGGCTGGTGGCTGCGGGTGAGGTAGCCTGACTCTGGCGCGCCCTGAACGGGTTGAACCAGGCATGCAACTCGAGCCCGCGCGCGTGTGCTTGCTCAATCCACAGTGCCAGCGGGTCATAAAATGGTTTGGGGGCTTGGCCCTGCGTGCCGGACAGGTATTCGCTCCACGGTTCCAGCGGGGACGCGTAGAGCGCATCGGCGCTGGTGCGAATTTGCAGGATGATGGCGTTAAGGTGCAGGGCGGCGGCGTGGTCTAGGATGGTGTGGATTTCGTCCTGCTGTTGGACGCTGGTCAATCCCTTGCGGCTGGGCCAGTCGATATTGGCGACGGTTGCCACCCAGGTTGCCCGGAACTCGCGCGGTGCAGGTGGCGCCAGGGCCTCTAGCTCAGGGGCTGGTTTTGAGGCGACTTGCTGCCCCACCATCAGAGGGACGCAAGCGTCCAGACCGACTGTGGTTAGCGTGGCAACCGCAGATGCACCCAAGACCTGGCGCCGGCTCCAGGTTGTCATGGCGAGGCTTTCATTCCAAATCCTGCTGGAATTTCTATGAGCGCTGCCATGGCGAAGGAGGGAATCGTGGCTGCCAGCACCCAAACGAAAAACGGCAGGTAGCCCAATTGCTGCTGCAACCAGCCGCTCCACATGCCCGGCAACATCATGCCCAGCGCCATGAAGCCTGTGCAGATGGCGTAGTGGGCTGTTTTATGAGGCCCTTCGGACACCAGAATCATGTACATCAGGTAGGCTGTGAAGCCCAGTCCGTAACCAAATTGCTCCACCGCCAGTGCGGTGCTCACTATGGCTACGTCTTGTGGTTGGGCCATGGCCAGAAACACAAACACGGCATTGGGTACGTGCATCAGCAGGATCAGCGGCCACAGCGCACGCTTCAAGCCAACCCGGGAAACAACCCAGCCGCCCAGCAAGCCGCCCAAGGTCAGCGCCGTCAGCCCAACCGTGCCATACGCAATGCCGACTGCCTTGGTAGTCAGCCCCAAGCCGCCCAGCTCGGTCGTGTCCAGTAAAAATGGGGTGGCCAGCTTGAGCAGTTGCGCCTCGGGAAAGCGGTAGAGCAATAAAAAACCCAGCACCACCAGAATGCCGGGTCGCCGGAAAAATTCAGCAAATACTTGAAAGAACCCATGGGCCAGTTCGCGAAACTTGGTATGGCCTGCGCTGTGCACGTCTGCTGGGGGCCGTGGCAACGCCAGCCAGTGGTATAGAGCCATTGCTACAAAGAGTGCGGCTAGCACCCAAAACACAATGCTCCACGCGGTTTGCATGCTGCCGGTGCGCTCCTGCAGTTCACCCGCCAGATAGACCAGACCACCTTGCCCCCCGATATTGGCCAGCCTGTAGAAGGTGGAGCGAACCCCGACAAATGCAGCCTGGCTATGTTCTGGCAACGCCAGCATGTAGAAGCCGTCCGCTGCAATGTCGTGCGAGGCCGATGCAAAGGCCATCAACCAGAACACCGCCAGGCTCATCTTGAAATAGGACGGCCCTGGAATGGTCAAGGCCACACAGGCCAACGAAGTGCCCACGGCGAATTGCAGCGCAGCAATCCACAGGCGCTTGGTACTGAATAGTTCAATCAACGGAGACCACAAGGGCTTTATGACCCAGGGCAGATACAGCCAGCTGGTGTACAGGGCGATGTCGGTGTTGTTGATTCCCATGTTCTTGTACATGATGACCGACAGCGTCATTACCACAACGTATGGAATTCCCTGCGCAAAATAGAGCGTGGGAATCCAGGCCCAGGGGTTTCGGGTTGTGCTGCGCTGGGCGGTCACGCCAGGTCCAGTGCGCGACGCACGCTATCGCCCGTCGCGGCCAGTCGTGCCCGCGCGGTGGCAATGTCGGCCCCGCATTGGATTGCCACCACGGCCACCTTGACGTGGTTATCGCAGGCCAGAAGCGTGGTACGGGCCAGGGCCTCGTCACATCCCGTGGCGCGCATGGTCAACGCTACCGAGCGGCGCAACAGCTTGGCGTTGGTGGCTTGCAGATCAACCATCAGGTTGCCGAAGACCTTGTTCAGACGCACCATCACAGCGCTGGAGAACGTGTTGAGTGCTATTTTTTGGGAGGTTCCGGCCTTGAGTCGGGTGCTGCCCGAGATCACCTCACTGCCAGTGTCCAGTGTGATGCCGATGTCTGCCTGTCGGGTGACGGGTGCATTCGGGTTGTTGGCAAAGCCCACGGTGAGGGAACCGGCGCTGCGCGCGGCCTGCAAGGCGCCCAGCACATAGGGTGTGGACCCCGAGGCCGCCAGCAGCAACACCACATCGTTTGGCCCGACGTGAACGCCCTGTACGTCACGCGCGCCTTGGGCGGCATCGTCCTCCGCCCCTTCAACGGCCACAAACATCGCTTGGGTGCCGCCGGCCAGCAGCCCGATGGCGCGTTCGCGGGGCCATGAAAACGTGGGGTAAAGTTCCACACTGTCGAGCACTCCCAGTCGGCCGGAGGTGCCTGCACCGACGTAAATCAACCGTCCACCTTCCAGCATGCGCGGCACTGCGGCATCCACTGCACGGGCCAGATCGGCCCCGGCGCTGCGCACGGCGTTCACGGCATTGATCTGGTCCTCCACAAATGCCGACACCAGGTCCAGGGTGGCATACAGGTCCAATTCGGTATGCTGGGTGCTGGGGCTTTCTGTATTGAGCATGGCGCTTTCTAATCGGTTGAGGACAGAGTTAAAGGTCTGTCAAGCAAGGCTTCAAGTAATCGCCCGGGTGCTGGGGTGTGCGAAATAGAACCACTCGTTCCCCGCTTTTGCATTGGCATCGGGAAACACAATGTAGCCGTCCCGCGGGGCACGGACTTCGGTTCCGTCGTGGCGTAGCCCAATGACATCCCCTTGTGCAACATGGTCGTAGCTGGACCAGGCGCGCGTGAATTGATCGTCGGCATGGTGGCGGTCAATCACTTCGGACAAGCGCAGAAATTCAATGTCAGTGCGCGCTGGTGGCGGCGCCTCGTCGACCAGCCCCAGATGGGCCAGAGTATTGCGAATTGCCCGGTACGCCACATCGGGTGCAGCCGGGTCGGCGTGCTGGCCGCATTCCAGGGTGATGGCGTAGCCGCCCGTGGTGCGCATGTATTCGGTGGTGCCCACGCCGTAGCTGGGGTGGGTGCTGAACAATTCTGAGCGTTCCGTCGGTCGGGTCCGTGCAAGGCGTTGCTGCACACCCACTGCATAGGTGGATAGCCAGCCCTCGACGATGCGCCGGGGCCCTAGTCGCAGCGCCATGGCCTGTTCCAGTTCCGCGTGGCGGACCGGCTCCAGGTCCCCCGTATTGTTGGCCGGACCAATCATGGCGAAGGGTTCACCCTGGGCTCGAAAGGAATGCAAGTCCAATAATACGTCGTGCTGCGATAACAGCGGGCACAGCACATTGGCAACGCGGTCTTCGTTATCCTGTGGCTGCTCACTCGGTTGCAGATTGCGGTTCAGATTGCGGTCCCCATTGCGTTCGCCCTTGCTGTAGGCCAATGGGTTGGTGACCGGCACCAGAGTGAGGCTACCGCGCACCACGCTGAGTTCACCGCTGTCGAGCTCTGCCAGCACCCTTTCGATTCCGCGCGTGCCACTGATTTCACTACCATGCACGGCTCCCGTCACGATCAGGCGAGTGCCTGCGTGCAGCGCTGAAAACTGGTGAACTCGAATGTGCGCGGTGGAATATTTCATTGTGCAATGCAAGGCGAAAAGCGAAAAATCATTGTAGTCACGCACCCTTTGGTTCCGTCCATTGAAGCGCGTTCACACCCCATAATCAAAAGATATGATCAAACGGGGTGTGCCCATGTTGAATAGTTATGTGCTGCGGCAAGATTGACATGGCCCCTTCGGTAGTGCCCGTAGTAAGCTGAAATGACCTTTGTCCACTGGATGCATGCCGTTATGAAATCTGGCCTTTCACCCCTCATGCGATCTCTACGGTGCCGTAGAGCCAGCTACTTGAGTGTGTTGGTTGCGCTGCTCTTGAGCGCCTGTGCATCGGGCGTTCGCATCGACACCAGCTATACATCCGAGAATCAGGATAGCCGAGCGCAGTTTCTGGTGCTGCATTACACGGTGGGTAACTTCGAGAGTTCGTTGCTGACGCTGACCAAGCCTTCCAATCGGGCTGTGTCGAGCCACTATCTGGTGCGCGACGAACCGGTGATCACCTACCGGTTGGTGGACGAAAACCGCAGAGCCTGGCATGCCGGGCCGAGCTTCTGGGCTGGTTACAGTAATTTGAACGCCGGCTCGATTGGTATTGAAATTGTGAATGCCGGCCCGATCACTGGTGCCGACGGCACAACGCGATACGCCCCATTTTCGGCCGCACAAATGGATGAAGTCATTGCACTGTGCAAGGAGATCGTGGCGCGTCACCAGATCAGACCAGACCGCATCGTCGGGCACAGCGACATTGCGCCGGGCCGCAAGCAGGACCCTGGTCCGCTTTTCCCCTGGAAGCGCCTGGCCGACGAGGGGTTGATTGCCTGGCCGGATGCCAACATGGTGGCGGCGAGGAGGCCCAGGTACGAGCAGCAACTCCCTGACGCCCGGTGGTTCCAGGACAAGCTGTCGGGCTATGGTTACAGCACCTCGCACAGTGGTGAGTGGGATGCCCTGACACGTGACAGTCTGATCAGTTTTCAGATGAAGTACCGCCCGGGCAAGTACGATGGACAGCCTGATGCCGAGATCGCCGCATTGCTGGAGGTCGTCAATACGGCGCAAGGCATGATCCTGTCTCAAGCCGTGGGTAGCCTCAAATCCTACACCGCACGCTGGTAGACCGCTCTATGACACTTTCCTATATCTGGTCCGGCTTTTTTCTGGTGGGTTTTACAGCCGCCTTCGCACAGTGGCTCTTTATGGGCGACGTGGAGGTTTTCAAGCGCATTATTGACGGCACCTTCATTTCGGCCAAGGTGGCCGTGATGGACATTGCGCTGCCGCTGGCTGGGGTCATGACGCTGTGGCTGGGTTTGCTCAATATTGGAGAAAAAGCCGGGGCCATTGAATTCGTGGCCAAGCTGATTGGTCCATTCTTCTCACGTATCTTCCCGGAAGTGCCGAGAAACCACCCGGCTTCGGGTCACATGGTGATGAATTTTTCTGCCAACTTTCTGGGTCTGGACAACGCCGCCACGCCGTTCGGGCTCAAGGCTATGGACAGCCTGCAGAGCCTCAACCCGAACAAGGAGGAGGCCAGCAATGCGCAAATCATGTTTTTGGTGCTGCAAACTTCTGGCCTGACGCTCATACCGTTGTCCATCATTGCGCAACGCGCAGTGTTGGGGGCGCAGGATCCGTCGGATGTGTTTCTACCCATTTTGATTGCGACCTACGTGGCAACCCTGGTGGCGCTGGTCAGCGTCGCCATCAGGCAGCGCATCAACCTGTTTGACAGCGTCATCATGGGCTGGGTTGGGGGCATCACGGCGCTTGTTGGCGGCATGGTTTGGTACCTCGTGAACTTCATGACCCGTACCGAGATTGAGCTTTTTTCCAAGCTGGCCAGTAACCTGGTTCTGGCGTTCATCATTGCGGCATTTCTCATCGGTGCGCTGCGCAGAAGGATTAACGTATTTGACGCCTTCATCGAGGGGGCCAAAGGCGGAATTCAAACCTCGTTGACCATCATTCCCTATCTGGTGGGTATGCTGGTGGCGATCAGCGTCCTGCGCAATTCTGGTGTTTTGTCGTTTGTCGTCAGCGGCTTCACCTGGACCTTTTCTCAGTTGGGCTGGAACACCGACTTCACTCCGGCCCTGCCCACCGCGCTGATGAAGCCCGTCAGCGGCAGCGGTGCCCGTGCCATGATGCTCGATGCCATGCAAGCGTATGGCGTGGATTCTTTTGTGGGTCGACTTTCGTGTGTGCTGCAAGGCGCAACAGACACCACCTTCTATATCATTGCGCTGTACTTTGGGTCGGTGGGTATCAAGCGGGCCCGTTACGCGATTGGCTACGGACTTTTGGCAGACTTTGCCGGGGTGGTAGCGTCCATTTGGGTGGCCTATCTGTTCTTTCATTGATGGAGTTTCATGCGACTGCGACATATTGAGGTTTTTCACGCCATCATGCAGGCGGGAACGATCACGGGTGCTGCGCAGATATTGCATATTTCACAACCCGCTGTGACCAAGGTTTTGCAGCATTGCGAGCTGCAACTCGGGATTCCCCTGTTCAACCGGGTACGCGGCAAGTTGTACCCGACCCCAGAGGCACACCGGCTGCGCATTGAGATTGACAAGCTCAACAAGGATCTGGTCTCCATCCGGCGGCTGGCGTCCAACCTGCGTACCGGCGAGTTTGAACTGTTGCGACTCGTGTCTACGCCGGCGCTGGGAGTTTCTGTCCTGCCATCGGCCATCGTGCAGTGGTGCGATGCTTTTCCCCATTCGCGCTGCACGCTGGCGACACACCATACCCGCGAGATCATTAGTGCATTGCTATTGAATGAGGCTGATTTGGCGCTGTCATTGCACGACCCATGCTATCCCGGCATCGTCGCGGAGGCGCTGGCGGCCGGGCCGATGATGGCGCTGTGTCCGCTAAGCAGCCCGGAAGGGGCCGTCGGCGGCGCGTTGAAGGTTGGTGACATCACGACGCAATTAATAGCTATCGCCGAGGGCGATCCGCTGGGTAATTTGGTCATGGGTGCGTTTGAAGCCCAGGGGCTACTACCTCAGAGCCGCATTACCGTGCAGACCTACCAACTGGCTCGTTCCCTGGTGGAGGCGGGTGCCGGCATGACGGTGGTAGACCCTTTTACCGCAGCCTCCGCCGACCCTACGCGGGTTCGTGTGCGCGCACTGGAGCCGGCAGTGCCGGTGCAGTTGTATCTGTTGACTGCAACCAGTTCCCCTCCGGTGCAGTCTGCCCGGCGCCTCGTCAAGTTTGTGGGAGACACGGCGCGCGCCAGCCTGGCCTCGGTCGGCGTCTAGCCCGTGTCACACAAGGCCAGCATGATTGCGTGTGAGGACGTTCCAACCAACGCCGACTTCATGGCGCTGCAAGACCTGTCGCAGATTGATGTCGATTTGCGTTACACCACCCCCAACAATTTTCTGAACCGTGTTCTGTACCAAGGCATTGATTGCGCCTACTTGCGGGTGGAGACAGCGCTGGCCCTGGAGAAGGCGGGGCAGTGGCTATCAACCCACAGTCCCGGTACCCGCATTCGGGTGCTGGACGCTTTGCGGCCGCAGCGGATACAGGAGCAACTGTACAAAGAATTTGAAAACACACCACAGGCCATGTACCTCGCCCACCCCGAGCGCGGCTCGATTCACTCATTCGGCATGGCGGTGGACGTGACCCTGCTGGATGAGTGCGGTGTGGAACTGGACATGGGCTCTGAATTTGACGAGATGACCCTGCTGTCACACCCGGACCGCGAAGCAGAACACCTGGCCATGGGCGTGTTGACGCCAGAGCAACTCGTCAATCGGGGCTGGTTGCGTGCCGCCATGCGGCAGGCGGGCTTTCATGGCATCCATTCCGAGTGGTGGCATTTTGATTTTGGCGACCGTGATGTGGTACGGCGTAACCTTCCTCGCGTGATGTAGCGCTGTTTTTTGCTACGCCACGACTTGAACGAAATTCCTATGACCATACAACGACGCCAATTCGGCCACATCGAACGCAAGTTCACCATTCCGGTCGGTCTGGAGGGCGAGATGGACGCCGACGCGGGCACCCTTCAATTGTTGCGTCCCGCTGTGCTGTAAAAACTAGGAGTCGCATGCCAAACTTCATTCAATCCAGCGCCTTGGTGTTTCTGTTTTGCATGGGCTCATGCAATGCCCAGGAAAAGGGCACTCTGATACCACAGTCATTACCGCCGCTGACCCATCCAGCCGATGCCAACACGCCAGCCAAAGCGCTTTTTGGGCGGGCTACCAGCGCAGCGCCCCTGGAGCCCGAGCCCATCGGGTTCTATTCCAAAGGGTGCCTGGCGGGCGCACAGACCCTGCCGGCCGATGGACCGCAATGGCAGGCCATGCGGCCCTCGCGCAATCGCAATTGGGGCCACCCGGAACTCATTCTCTTTGTGGAGCGCTTTGCACCGGCGGCGGCCCAAGCCAGTGGCTGGCACGGTATATTGGTCGGCGATATGGCGCAGCCACGCGGTGGCCCGATGCTCACCGGTCACGCCTCCCATCAGTTGGGGCTGGATGCCGATATCTGGCTCAAACCCATGCCGGCGCAACGCATGTCGCGCGCCGAGCGCGAGGAAGTCTCTTCCATCACGGTGGTGCGTGCGGACCGTCTGGACGTGGATCCTGCGACCTGGACACCCGGCCATCAGGCTGTGCTGCGTGCGGCAGCCATGGATGTGCGGGTACAACGCATCTTTGTTAATGCAGCCATCAAGCGCGCACTGTGCAGGACCGATAGGGGAGAGCCGTGGCTGCGCAAAATACGACCGGAGCATGGGCACGATTACCACTTTCATGTTCGCTTGTTTTGCCCGGACGGCGCGGGTAAATGCAATGTGCAGGACCCGACGCCCGAGGGCGATGGCTGTGATGCCTCGTTGGACTGGTGGTTCACCGACGAGGCACTGCACCCCAAGCCCTCCAGCGTGCCGCCACAAGTCCTGACACTGGTGAAATTACCGCCTGAATGCCGTCGGGTTCTGGAGGCAACCGCTTCAACAGCACGTCAGTGATTGCCTGGCGCAACCTACCAGCCCTGCCGTAGCCGGGCAGAGGCCGAAGCAGGTGAATGAGATCGTGGTCATTTTGCTTCCTAATGGGGTGGGCATATCAGGTTTGTCATGCGCAGGCCTGCACAGAATTGTGGAGTTAGGGCCAGATGCAGGTCCGGCTGCGTCAGATTCAGTCGCATCCAGTGAAGACGGTGCACTGTGTCCGATTCCTCAATGGGGACATCCTGGTGGGCGTAGAGCAGCCCGGGGCGAACCTGCTCCCATGCGAGGTCTGCCTGTGCGCTTTGGAGGGCGAGGGCTACGGGCAAAATAGGCCGAGCAAGATGGCGTTGAGAGTCATTGCTTGCCTGCCACCCATTCAATGACACTGTCAAGCACGGGTCGACCTTTGCTCGATGCATTGTCATCGTTTAGCAGCGCCACCACGACCCACACGCGGTTTTGCTGATCGGATACGAAGCCGGCCAGTCCCACGGCGTTTCGCAGTGTGCCAGTCTTGAGTCGCGCACGTCCCTCGGCCGTAGTGCCTTTGAAGCGGCGCGTCAGGGTACCGTCCACTCCCGCCACTGGGAGACTGGCGAGTAACTCCGGCGCGTAGGGGCCGTTGTAGGCGGCTTCCAGCGTTGCTGCCAATTGTTGCGCCGTGATGCGCTCGCTGCGCGACAACCCCGAACCGTTGTCCATTATCAGGCCTTCCGTAGGAATACCCTTTGCCACAAACCACTCGTTGACGCTGCGTGCGGCGGCATCGAGCGTGGCTTCGCCAGACCTTGCGGCCTTGGCCCCAACTCTGAGGTAGGTCAATCGGGCCAACGGGTTGTCGGATCGTTTTAACATTTGGCGCGATGCCTCGGTGAATGGACGGCCTAGGTGGCTAGCCAGAACCATGGCATTGGCTGGGGTTGAGCCTTCCACGTCCGGGCCACTGATTTGGCCTCCCAATTGAATCCATAGCTGGCGTACGACAGCGACGGTGACCCACTGTCGGTCCAACAGGCTGAGATTCACGTGCTGCGTGCAATTTTTTGGGAACTGACCCTGAAAATCAACACGTTGGGAACCCTCGGACATTTGCACCAAAGGCACTTTCCAGGTGCTCTCCCATTTGTGGCAGGCGTCATCATTCAGCGCGAACGTACTGGTGTCTAAGACCAGACCGGCAAGTATGGGACTGGTGCGTACAGTCAGTTTCTTATCATCCGACTGGAATACAAATTCGACCAGGCTGGTATTGAGATTCAAGGCGTCGGGAACGACGTTGTATTCAAATTCCGGAGCCTCATCAAACGGAGATACGCCGACATCCAGTCGAGGCGGATTGAAGAGGTTGCGGTCCACCACCAGGCCGCCCTGGATATGGGTCACTCCCTGCTCGCGCAGTTGGCGCAATAGCCCCCAAAGCGAGCCCCAGTCCAGGTCGGTATCCGCGCCACCGCGTAGGTACAAAGGGCCGCTGATGACTCCGAACTGTGGTTTCTCGGCGGCCAGCACATCTGTGCTACTCCGTTCATTGGTGCCCAGGCGCTCCAGCGCAACGATATCGGTGACCAGCTTCATGGTTGATGCCGGTTGCATGGGTCTACTTTGGTGCAACCGCAGTCCACCGGACCTGTTGGTCAACGGGTAAGCCACAATGCCCAGCACCTGATCTGTCATTCCTGCCTTTTCGAGGGCCGCGATGACCGTGGGTGGCAGCGTACGGTCACCTTGCAGCGTCGCGCAGCCGGTCAGCGCCAACACGCACAGCAACAACACTCGGTTGCAATGGTAAATTTTGTCCATGCGACCATTTTTCACCATTTCGGGCTTTCGCGGGAACGTGCCATGGAATGATTCCTGCTACAGAAGTTTCTTGACGTATTCCTGTAAGTTATGCTTTGCAGGCAAGCTTTCATTGCCGCAAAGCCACATCTCAGGGCTTTACCTATGGTTTGCATGGCGGTTCTGGTTCACTATGCATCCGTGCTTTTGTCGAAATTTTGACCACCGAATTGCGCACCCTATCTGAAACCAAAGGAGTTCTACTGTGAACATGAAGAAGTTGACCCGAAGCCTGGCACTGTTGGGGTTGAGTACCCACCTGGTGGGCATGGCCCAAACACCTCCGACACCTCAAAAGCTCGATCGCGTGGAAATTACTGGTTCCAATATCAAACGCATTGCCGACGAAGGGGCGCTGCCCATTGAAGTTATTACAGCCGACGACTTGGCGAAAAAAGGGATTACTTCGGTCGCTGAAATGCTTTTCGAACTGGGCGCCAATGCAGCAGGCGCTGACAGCGCGGTCTCCAATAACACCTCCTTTGGCACCGATACCGATCGTTTGACGGGCGGCTCCGCCAGTGCCAATCTGCGCGGGTTTGGGACCGGCAGTACCCTAGTTCTGCTCAATGGTCGGCGCGTCAGCACTTACGGCATGAGCGGTGGCGGGGTTGACATCAATGCGATTCCGATGGCCGCTATTGCACGTGTGGAAGTGTTGAAGGATGGCGCATCCGCGATCTACGGCACCGACGCGGTTGGAGGGGTGATTAACTTCATCACCAAATCCAGCTTTGAGGGTGTCTCAATCGGCGCGAGCACCAACCGACCCCTGGCCGGACCGGCAGGCACGACCCGCAGGGCCCAGATCACGGGCGGGGCAGGCTCTCTGGACAAAGATGGCTACAACATCGTGGCATCGCTGTCGGTCGACAAAAATGACATCTTGCGCGGGAGCGACCGCGATTTTTCCAATGGCTTTAATCCTGCTCTGGGCTTGGCTCCCAATTCCAGCAGTTCGCCGTTTGCCAACATCATCACCGGTGCGGGGTCGGCATTGGGTACGACGGGTTCCAGGGTCGGCGCCACGGATCCCTTGAAGTACACCCGCATCAATTTGCTGGGCTTGCAGGGCAAGTGCGATACCGTGAATGAAGGAGTACCGTTCTCGACCGCGATTTGGGGTAACCCTGCCAACCCGGCTTCCACACGCTACCTGTGTAATACCGACTACGGCTCGCAGTCCATGATTGCGGCGCCCAAGGAGGCTTCCAACATCTTTTTGCGGGGCACTTTGAAGGTGTCAGAGAACCACCAGGCGTTTGCGGAACTGACTGGCTCGCGTGTGGGTGTCAAGTCGGAACTGACACCCAATCAAGTGTTCCCACGGGCCACCGCCGTTGCGGCTAGCATGTACCCGGTGAATGGGCCGTACTACCTGAATTTGAAAAATTATGGTGTGCTCGACTTTGATCCCACCAAGCCCATTGCATACCGCTGGCGCATGGATGATTTTGGTAACCGCGTGAGTGACAACGTTTCTACCAACAGCCGGGTCTTGGTCGGTATGAACGGCGATGTGGGTGACTATTCTTACAAATGGGGCCTGTCCCGTGCCCAGGCAGATGCCTATACGGACATTTCTGAAGGCTTTGCCTGGGCCAACAAGTTGATTGCTGCTTTGGCCACCGGCATCATCAATCCCTGGCTGATGCCGGGCCAAAAGCAGACACCGGAAGCCATGGCACTCATCGAGTCAACCAAGTCACGCGGCCAGACCCAGCACGGCACCACATCGGTGACCCAGGCGGACGCGTCCTTTACCGGCGACTTGATGCAACTGCCGGCGGGTCCGCTGGGATTCGCGGTGGGCGTTGACCTGCGCAAAGAAACCTACGAGTTCGCCAATGCGGCTAGCGAGGGTGGTATAACGTGCACGACCAACTGGGTGGGCCCCTCGCCTGCATCGAACGAAGTGTTCAACTGTTCCGGTAATTCGGGTGTGCCACTGGTTTCACGCAACATCCAGGCTGTCTATGGTGAGTTGGCCGTGCCGATCGCAAAAGGCCTGGACATGCAGCTTGCCCTGCGTCGGGACAAGTACGAAGGATTTGCTGCCACTACCAACCCCAAAATTGCCGTGCGCTACCAGCCTGTTCAGTCATTCATGATCCGTGGTTCGGTGAACACCGGTTTCAAGGCGCCGAGTTTCCAGCAGCAGCAGGCCAATAACACACCATCGACCTTTCTCACGAAATGGACCGATGGTGGACGCTGCCCAACCGACCCGGCGTATTGCAACTCGGACATCGACAGCTTCAGCTTCACCAATAGCGGCAACCCTGACCTCAAGCCAGAGACCTCCAAACAGGGTACTGTGGGCGTCGTGTTCGCACCTTCCAAAGATGTCAGTTTCTTCGCGGACTACTGGCGCGTGGACCTGGCGGACCGGATTACGAAGCTTAATGTGGCCGATGTGATCAACCCGCTGTACTACGACCTATTCAGGGACAGGTTTGAGCGCGATGCAAGTGGCAACGTCACCAACGTGCGTGCCGGTTGGGTCAATGCCTCCGAGAGTTCGACCAAGGGTCTGGACTGGGGTGCACGTGCCAGCTTCAAGTTCGACAACGGAAAACTCGATGCGAACGTCAGCGGGACTCACATGTTCAGCCATCAGGAGGCGACCATTGCAGGCCAACCACTGAAAGAGTATGTCGGTGCATTCGGCGCTCGTACGCTGTATCTGCGTGACAAGTTAACCGCCAGTGCAACATGGAGCGAAGGCAACTGGCGCAGCACCATGAGCGGCACCTTCAAATCGGGCTATGCTGACGACGACTTGAAGACCTTTGGCGGTACGCTGCCAGCCGGAGCCAATACCGATGTCGACAGCTACACCATCTATAGTTTGTTTACCTCCTACCGCGGGTTCAAGAACATGACCATCACAGCTGGTCTGAACAATCTCTTGGACACCAAGCCTCCGTTTAGCCACCACGATGTGGACGTTGCCAGCGGTGCAGGTTGGGACCCCCGCGTGGCAGACCCCTATGGCCGCACACTGTCTGTCAACGTGAAATACGACTTCTGATTCGGATGCCGCGGGGTTAAGGCCCACGCTTCCAGCAAAAAATGCCGCCGACGCAAGTCGCGCGGCGTTTTTGCGTCTGGCAAGGAAAATCGCCACGCAAATAGCAGTACCAGTTTCACGCCCTCGCAGGAAATTCTTGAAATCCCACCCCGCGAAGCCATCGTGAGTCCAACGACCATGGCAAAAGCGGCCAAGCATCCATACTCAAAACCGCAACACCAGCCCCACGTTGATGGCCCGTAGCGTTTGGCGCTGCGTTGTGCTGCTCGCTGAAAATCCATCGATGTCCTCAATGGCGTTGGAGGTGATCGTGTCGGGTGCCAGAAGATTGACCAGGCCGATGCGAAGCTGCAAATTGCGGTCCATCCGCCACGCAGCAAATGCGTCAAGCGTGCGCTGCGCGCTGCGCCAGACTTCCTGGCGGTCGGTTTGCTGGGTAGTGTAGGCGGGGCGCAGCACCAGGCTGGCGCCCACGGTCCAGCCGCTGTTTTTGATGCGCCAGTCAAAGCCCGCGCTCGCCGCCCACGGTGGTTGTGACTCCAGCCGGTTGTCGGGACCATCCACCTGCTCGACCTGGGAGCGGTAGATGCTTCCATTGGCACGCAGTTGTACACCGCTGCCTTTGGAAAACCAGCCGGTCAACCATTCCTCGGCACGGCCCTTGATCTCCAGTTCCAGCCCATGGCTGGTGGCCAGGCCGATGTTGCTGGGACGTGATACCCAGCGTGACACCCCGGTACTGGCCACCGCTTCCAATGCAATGCGCTGGCGCACCAGTCCCTCGATGCGCCGACTGAATACGCCGATGCTGAGCACGCCGCCGCTGGACGGGAAGTGCTCATAGGCCAGGTCGAACCCGGTGGCGAGTTCGGGTTGCAGGCCGGGGTTACCGGCACGGTCGGCGGCAATGGGCGTGTTGGCGGTTTCACGTTCGTAGGTGGTGTTGAACACATAGCGCCCCATCAGCGCGCCCAGGTCGGGCAGCTTGAAGCTGCGCGTCAGGCTGGCACGCAACTGGTCTTTGCCTTTTGGGTCGAAGCGGTAGTTCAGATGCAGCACCGGCGCGGTGATGCGGGCGGTGTTGTCAATCGCACTGGCGGCGTCGCCACTGCGCGTGTTGACTTGCTCCAATCGCACGCCCGGCAGAAGTGCCCAGCGCTCACTGATGGCCCATTCGTCCTGAACAAACACAGCGCTGCGGGCAATGCGCGCTGTGAACGGTACGCCGTCGGAGCTGTCGACATGCTCCTGGCCGTTGTCCCAGACCCGGCGCAGCTCGTCGCGCTGGCGCTCCTCCACATCCCAGCCCACGGCCACACTGTGTGCATCACCCAGGGGTTGACTCCAACGGGCGCCCACGGTTGTGCGGGAGTCTCCAAAGTCGGTGCGGGAGGCGCGCTGCAGGCTTGGGCTCTCGTCCAACTTCACACCTGTGTATTCGCCTGTGCTCTGGCGCGTGGTTCGCTGCCAGGACGATTTCAGCTCAATCTTCAGGCCACCTTCCCACTTGCGTTGCCATTGCCATGCCATGCGCCGCACATCGGCATCGGTGTCAGTTTGTGATTGATCTCGCACTGTTGTGGAGGGTGTTCCCAGCACATCCTGAATCTGACGTGCGTTGTTGCTGACCGATGCACTGGTCTGCACGAAGGCGTTCAGATTGAGGGTGTCCGCGGCGCTGGCTTTCCACTGCAAGCGCGGAGCCAGTTGGACACTGCCACTGCGCCCCTCGTCGTGGCCGTAAATGGCCTGGGCACGCACCTCGCCCAGCGGCGTGCGCGAAGTGCGCTCGCTCAAGTAGCCGCTGCCCTGTGCTGCACGGCTGATGTTGACGGGCACCACGAAAGAGACATCCCCAAGCCGGTCACCCCACTGAAGCGCAGTGGTGCCACCCGGTTGCACTGCTCTGAAATTTGCGCTGCTGCGCCACTCGCGTTGCAGGGTCCTTGGCGGCTCGCGCAGCACCACGTTGATGGTGCCGGCCACACCGCTGTATTCGGCCGTCGCGCCCTTGATGACTTCGATGCGTTCGACATCGCCGGGGGCCAAGCTCTCCAGCGAAAAACCCGGCGGTGCTGGTTCGCCATTCAGCAGAATCTGGGTGTAGGCGCCACCCAGTCCCCGCAGGCGCGGCGCGCCGGCGTCCATGGACACGCCGGGCAGGCGTTTGAGTACGTCAGTGAGGTCAATATCGCCCTGGGCGTCGAGTTCTTCGCGCCCATACACGCTCATAGCGATGGACGCACGCCTGCGACTGTCGTCGTCGGTTTCGGCCGATGCTGTGACTTCGACCCGGGGCAGGGTCGGGGGCGCAGGCGGCGCAACCTGGGTTTGCGCGATGCCGGTGCGGTTGAGTGCCAGCAGCAGGGTCGCGAATGCTAGAGATTGCAGTGTTTTGGTGTGGGGTGGCACGCAGTGCAGGGTTTCAGTGGCTCAAACCATCCATGCTAATCGGACTCTCTCGTCCCGCAATCAGGTCTGCCACGATGCGTGCAGCACCAAAGGACATGGTGAAACCCAATGCGCCGTGCCCGACATTCAGCCACACCCCGGCAACCGGCGTGGCGCCCAGAATGGGGGCACCTGACGGAGTTGCCGGGCGCAAGCCCGCCCACTCTTTGGATGCCTCATAGCCAGCTGCGTCTGGGAAGGTCGCTTTGACCGACCGGTACAACGATGCCATGCGGGCCGGGTCGATGCGCGTGTCTTCACCGACCAGGTCGGCCATGGCGGCGACGCGCAATTCGCCGCCGATTTGCGCATAGAGTACTTTCTTTTCGATGTCGGTCACGCTGACCACCGGTGGCTTGTGTTCAGGGCCAATCGGGGCCGTCAGGCTGTAGCCCTTGAGCGGGTAGATCGGTAAGCGTACGCCAGCAGTCAGGGCTAGGGCGCGGCTCTGCAAGCCGGCTGCAATCACAAATGCGGTAGCACTCAGGTCGCCCTGGTCGGTGCGCAATGCGACGGCTTTGCCGTCTGTGATCACAAAGCCTTGCCCCTGAGCATGAACAAACCCCTTGAAGTGGGAATGCGCCCGCAAGCGTTCGGCCAACTGCAATGACAGCGCGTAGCAATCGGCAACGGCTTCGCCCACAGTGAATATGCCACCAGCCAGTTGCACCGGGCTGCGGGCCAACGCTGGCTCCACGCTCAAACACTCCTGATAGCTCAGAACTCTTTCGATAGTTTTCGGATCATTGCGCAGTCGGGTTGCCACGTCAGCAAACTCCCCTGCAGTGCGGTAGATGACCAACTTGCCGGGAGTGCGTAGTGATACCCCGTCGAGGTTGGCATGGGCATACAAATCAGAAAAACACGTCTGGCTAAACGCGCCCAAGGCCAATAGCCGCTGAGTGGTACGTCGGTTGACCGAGCCCCTGCAATTGCTTAGAAACGAGGCCAGCCACATCCACTGGTGCAAGCTCCACTGCGGTCGGAAATGCAGTGGGCTATCGGGTTCGAACAGCCAGCGAAGCGCCTTGAGAGGAACGCCTGAGTCGGCCAGTGGTGATACATAGCGGTAGCTGAGCTGCCCGCCGTTAGCCCGGCTGGCACCCTGGGCGAGTTCGGCCTCCCGCTCGACCAGGCTGACCTCAAACCCGGCCTCTAGCAATGACCAGGCTGTTGTCAGTCCAACCACCCCCCCGCCAATGACCATCACATGCTGCATGTTTACTCGTATTCCAGTTTGAACAGGAGCGTAAGTCGTCTCGGGGGATGTATCCAATGAATGCAGGGCTACGTCTCATAACCCGGGTTAATGGGGCCCGGTATCCATCATGTATGTCCCATTTTTATCGCAGCAATGGTGAGTTGCCCATCTGCCGAGACGTCCAGCGGCACTGGCATCAACCCCTCGCCCACGCATTCACCAGACTCACACACGCCGTCGGACCAGCGAAAGCGCGCGTAGTGGACGTTGCAGGTGATGCTGGTGCCGGGTTTTGAGATTAGCTGTGTCTGCCTAGCCGCCAAGGGCACACCAAAGTGCGGGCAGCGGTTGACGAAGGCACGCACCTGTGCGCCTTCGCGCAGCAGCAGCAGGTGAAAGGGTTGCGCCACCCCACCACCGGTATCCAGTGCCAGCATGGTGGCTTGCCCGTCGGGCAGGTCGCTAACCGAACCCAGTATGGTGCCTGTAGCAGGTGCACGGGTTAGCTCAAACCAGTGGCTGGGCGTATTGGAGGTTGCCATTTGTGGAAAGTTTAACGGGGACGTTGACAGAACAAATGTTGAAGATAAATGAGGCTCTAGCTACCGTGGAATATGCGCGAGCAGCTATTGAAAGCATAGCGAAATGTGTGTGCTAATTTTGTAACGTCACCCCTGCATAGGCCAGCCCGGCCGCCACACCGCCAAGGCGGTTACCTTCGATCAGGGTGGCATCGGGCATGGCGGTGTGCAGCGCTTGCACGAGTGGGCGCAGTGCGGACGAGCCGCCGGTCAGGTAGACCGCGTCGATGGTGGCCAGGCCCGAGCGCTGCACGCACAACTGTGCGCACTGCACGATTTGGCCCAGCGACTGTTGCAAGGCGTCCGCCATGACGGACGCGGTTACGTTGGCGCCCAGATGCTCCGACGGGCTTTTTCCCATTGCAGCCAGAAAGTCCAGATCCACCAGCGCGTGACCGCCAGAGGTGGAGCAGGCAATCTTGGCGGCCTCCACACCGGCCAGCATGCGGTGACCGTGCTGGCCCTCAAGTGCGTCCATCAGGCGCGCGTGCAGGGTCTGGTCCACATAGTCGGTCCATAACTCCTTGGCAAAGTGCATGGCTTTGCGGGTGTAGGCCTGATGGATCAGGTGCCAGGTGGTGAGGTCAAAGAATACGCTGTTGGGCACCGGACGCCCACCGGTGCCAACGTGCTTGTAGCCCAGCAACGGCATCACCGTAGCAAGGTCCAGCAGACGGTCAAAGTCGGTGCCGCCGATGTGCACGCCGGTGGTGGCCAGGATGTCGGCCGTGCGGTCGCTGTGCTGGCTGCGTGCGGGGTTCAATCGGATGACGGTGAAGTCAGACGTGCCACCGCCAATGTCCACCACCAGTGCGGTGGTCTCAACGGCTACGCGCTGCTCGTAGTCCAGCGCCGCGGCAATCGGTTCGAGTTGGAAGGCAATGTCAGCAAAGCCCGCCTCGCGTGCGGCGCGGCCCAGTGTTTCGTGCGCCAGCGCGTCACGCTCCGGGTTGTCATCGACAAAGTGCACCGGGCGGCCCAGCATGGCGCGCGTCAGCGGTTGCCCTACCTGGGCTTCGCAGCGGCGTTTGAGTTCTTTGAAGAACAGCACCACGATGTCAAAGAAGCGGATGCTCTGCCCGTTGACGGCGGTGTATTCGTCCATCAATTGGCTGCCCAGCAGGCTCTTGAGCGAACGCAGCAGGCGCCCTTCTGTGCCGTTCAGGTAGGCCTGCATGGCCTCTGAGCCATACAGCACGGTGTGGCTTTCGCTGGCGAAGAATAGCGCGGTTGGCATTTCGGCGCGGACACCGTCCAATG
>CANNRR010000033.1 GCA_947508055.1 Burkholderiales bacterium | reverse complement strand
GCCGATTTCACGCAGGCGCTGCATGGCATCAAGTACACGTTGGGGCTGCTGCGCCGACACCTGCGCACCTGTGCCAAGGGCGACCAAGCGGGCCACCGGCGAGCCATGGCGCGTGATGGTAATTTCTTC
Source organism: Burkholderiales bacterium (assembly GCA_947508055.1). Lineage (GTDB taxonomy): Bacteria > Pseudomonadota > Gammaproteobacteria > Burkholderiales > Burkholderiaceae_C > Allorhodoferax. Next base: position 28,281 of record CANNRR010000033.1, on the reverse strand, counting down.
GCCATGCGCGACCGCGGCAAGCAACTCGGAAAACCGGTTCTTGGCTTCAAATACGGCGACGGTTTTCATAAAACAAGCCCTGGAAATTATGGATAGCCATATTTTGGCATGGACGGGGATTTGGTGCAATACTTCCGCCTTGCATCTGATTTGGCCTGTCTTTATGGTGCCAAGGTGCGCCCTAGCGTCCCCAACGGTAATTGCGCTATTCCTCGTCATTGCGAACGAAGTGAATCCATGACTTCTTACTGCATGGACTCACGCGTGTCATACCGGTGCGTTATGCTGTGAATCGGGATCTGTGTACGCACTACGTAAGCACCCGGTGGCCACCATCCTTGCCAGAAAGCTCCGACTGCTTTACGGGTGAACGGCCTCGGCTGGGCGTCAGCGCGTAGGCAACAATTCCTCAATGCGGCTATTGGGATGCGTGGGCAATCTACTCAGCACATCGGTGAGGTAGGCCAGCAGCTCGATGTGGTTCATCTTGGCCGTCTGAATCAAACTCATGATCTCCGCAGCACGCTCACCGGCGGCCAAGCTGCCACTGAAGAGCCAACCCGCTTTTGCGCGATACCTCAACACCAGTGAGTCAACGGTAAAAAAGTGGGAATCCGGAAACAGGCAGCCCAGTGGAATGGCGCTCAAATTGCTGGCCGTGGTTGAGAAGCACGGATTAGAAGTGTTAGCTTGAGCGGATATTTTTGCGGGCGATTTATTTTGGTGCCGATTTGAATCCCAACGATGGCTGTTGCAAGCCCACCAGAGCGAACACCGGATGGACTACTGCGTTTTCAGACCATCTGCAGTCAGACGCGCATCGAGTTTCTGCCGGCGCTACGGGGCAGATAGTGCATCTCGTTTCTGCTAGAGAGCAGAGGCTTGATACCCGCCCATGCCGATCTCAAGTCGGAGAGCAGCTTGAACGCCATCTCCAGATGGCGAACATCATGGGTTAGATCGGCCTGCCTGAGGTGGCTTGTGATGTGAAGGTACAGGGCATTGAGTTTTTGAGCCATCTCGTCGCTGTCCCTGATGCGCAGACTCGTGCGCAAGCCGTTGTCGATGATTTCGATGGCCCGGGCAATGGCGTTGCCGCGCCCTGTGCCGTCGCCCGCTTCGATGTGCTGCTGGGCCTTAACGATGGCAATCTGGACTCCGTTGAACAGCATCGCTATCAGCTTTTCAGGGCTGGACGACATGACCGGCGCGTCGAGCACGTCGTGGGCATAAAGTGATATTGAATTTCTGGCGAAGCTCATCGGTGGACCATGTGCTCCGTAGTGCATGAATGGCGCAATTGTCATGGGCAACGAAACACGCCCATTGGCCGAAATGAGGGAGATATCCGGTCTAATTAATCATCTGGCCGAGGCCACAGACGTTGGTGCAATGGCGGTGCCTTCTTCGCGTGAACCGCGTTGACGAACAGGAAGGCTATTCCCACAAGACGCAGCAACCCGGTGACGATCACGACCGGTTGAAACGGGATGTTGAGGGAAACGATGTAGAAAAGGTCGCGACAAAAGCTGGTCAGCAAGACGGCAAAGCAGATCATGGAGATGCGTTCAAACTGCCAGTCCATCAAATAGCTGTAGCCGTACAGCACCGCCACCATCACGCCAAACCAGCCCACCATCAGCAGGTATAGCGCCAGCCCGGGAGGGGCGCCAAGCGTGTTGAAGGCCTGAAAGATTTCTTCGGGGAAAAACTGCAGCACCACGGTATCAAAAATGGACAGGCTCAGCAGGAACAGGTTGCGGTACCAGAAGTGAACATCAATTGCTGACTTCTTGCCCACCGGTGCGCGGAGCATCAGTAACCGGAGTTCTTCGTCGGTAACGCGGGCATCGTCGTTATTGAGTGCTGGCACGGGGCGGGTATGGGCTAAGTTTGCGGGAATTCTATAGCTGGCGTGCCAGAAGTGTCATGCGAATACCAGTGGGTTTTACCATATATTGGCCAGCCAGGTGTGGGCTAATTTTGCACTTTACGTTAGCAATGTGAAGCGGCAATCTTTGGGCGGCACGCATATTGCTAATCATGCGCTCTGTACGGCAGTCATACCGCTGACTGTCGAAAACCCGACATCTCGCAAAAGGAGCACACCATGCAGTCAGATTTTGAACAAGTCATGCGGCAATTTGCCGCCAGTCAGTCGCTTGACCTGCCTTCGGCATCGCGCCTCACGGTGCAGGAATTTCGGGAAGGTATCCAGTGGCTTGTCACACAGGATCAGTCCGACTTGGCACTCGTGCTGGCCGATGCGGGGTTGAGCTACTACCCGCAAAGTGAAGATATTCTGGCCATTGCCGGGCTGCTCGCCATGACTCAGGAAAACTGGCCGCTGGCAGTGGAACTGCTGCAGGATTTGTGTCAGGTGCAGCAAGACGAGGTGCGCCCAACGACGTACCAGATGCTGGCGCGCGCCATGTGTTGCAACCTCGACCCGGCAGAAGCGCAGCGGGTCCTGTCACAGGGCTTGCTGGCCTGGCCCAACGATGCGACCCTGCTCGCCGAGCAGCATGCCATCGTGCCGACCGAGAACGCCTTTGCCGCTGCCAACCGTCTGAATTGAAGCAGCGGCAAGTTCTTGCCGCAACGGCAAACGGTGTCCGAACCATGAGGAGTTTCTAATGACTGTGATCAATACCAATGTCAAGGCGCTGTACACGCAGTCTGCCCTCAAGATCTCGGACCGCCAGCGCACCACCGCGATGGCGCAGCTCTCCACCGGCAAGCGCATCAACTCGGCCAAGGACGATGCGGCCGGTCTGGCGATTGTGGGGCGCATGGTGCAGCACATCAAGAGCCTGAACCAGGCGGTGCGCAACGCGGGCGATGCGATCTCGCTGATTCAAACCACCGAGGGCGCCACCAACGAGATCACCAACATGCTGCAGCGCATGAGTGAGCTGGCGCTGCAGTCGAGCAATGCGACCTATTCGCCGGACCAGCGCGGTTACCTGGACCTGGAGTTTCAGCAGCTCAAGCTGGAGATCGTGCACATCTCCGACACCACGACCTGGAATGATTTCTCCGTGCTCAACGGCACTGCTGGTGCGCCTGTGGATCAACCCGTCAACAAAGTCACTTCGGAAGATAGTTTTACGGCACACGGCGGCACTTTACCAGCGGCGATGCAGCGCGGGGACCTGATCATCAATGGCACGGTGATTGGCGCAGCGGCCTCTAACAGCGCCATCGACAAGGTTGCTGCCATCAATGCGGAGACCCCGATTACCCATGTAAGTGCGGTCGCCAACAGCACCGTCATGAGCGGAACCGTCATGTCCGGCAGCATTCTCCTATCGACTGGCAGGGTATCCATCAATGGTGTTCACACGGACCTGATCGAAACCTATGGAACCACCCCCGCGGACTCCCGTGCGGCTGTCCTGCGTGCCATCAATGCCATAACTTCCAGCACCGGTGTTATCGCGACCGACGCAGGCACAGGTGGCGTGAATTTAGCGGCTGCGGATGGACGCAATATCAGTGTCAGTTTTCTTTCGTATGGAGAATCGAGCGCTTCAAACTTTGCATCAGCCACTGGTTTGAAGGAAGGGCTGCAGTGCGGTACCTATTCACTTGCCAATGCACCGGATCAGCCAACCGTGATCACCAACGCATCAGGTGGCGCCACGCGCTCAGGGTTGACTGCCGGCAGCTACGAGGGAGCTAGCGGTGCGCTGCCCCCACCGCCTGTGGGGCGCCTGAGTTTTCAGGTGGGCGCGAGTTCCGACCAGGTGATTACGATTGACCTGGCCGACTTTGGCAAGAATGGCACCATCACAGGTGGCTTGACGGCCGATGTGGGTCAGCCCTCACCGGTGGTGAACATCAATTCGGTGGAGGCGGCCAACGCCGTGCTCGATAAGATCAATGTGGCGCTGGACCGCGTCAGCGCCACGCGCGCCACCATGGGCGCGGTGATGAATCGCCTGGAACACGCGATCGACAACCTGAATAATGTCTCGGTCAACACCGAGGCTTCACGCAGCCGGATCGAGGATGCCGACTACGCTGCGGCCAGTACTGAATTGGCCCGTACCCAAATCATGCAGCAAGCCGCCACTGCGGTACTGGCGCAGGCCAACACCGACCAGCAGACGGTGATGAAGCTGCTGCAGTAAGCGCGACGACGTGACCAACGCGAACATGACCACTCGACCGGGCACTCATGGCCGGTAATACTTTGCGTCGGCCTGCTGCTGCGATGGTGGCGGGGGTGAATTGCAATATCTGCGCGCAATTTGCAACCAGTTGGGACCCGCGACTTCCATATAGCTGCAAGTTCTACGGTTTCAAGTCGCGCGCCATGCCCAGCGCCGAAGTGTTCCGGCTGGATGGGGAACCGTGCCAGGGCTTTACACCCAAGTCGGCGCAGGTGTCGGAAATACGTCGATAAAGGGGAGCGTTTGATGGCATGACTCTTGCGCTCCTGACGTATCAACTGACAAAAATACGACAGACCGTTATGAGTTCACCGTCGATTCCACAACGAGGCCTCTGGCTCGATCCGTTTCGTGCGCTAGGCGTATCGGATCAGGCGCAACTGGCCGTGGCTGGCTTGCAGGCACGCGTGGTGACAACCCTCGATGAGTTGCAGGACCAATTGCAGGATGCAGATTGCCTGGTGATCCGATTGGCGGGCAGCATTGACTTGTTGCGCGAAGTGCAGACCCTTATGAAGGGCATGGCATGCCAGTTGCCGGTAATCTGCCGGGTGGAAAGAAAGTCGATCGAGGTGGTGGTGGCGGCCATGCAGCAAGGGGCCTGTCATGTCCTTGACCTTGATGAGTGGTCGGCCTCGCAGTGGCAGAACGCGCTGAACCGGCGTCAAACAAACGACCCGCAAACCCAGAAAGTGTTGGCGACACGGCCACCGATGCCGACAACGGCGTCTCGCAGTGTGGTTTATGTAGACCCGGCGAGCCGCAATTTGCTGGCCCTGGCGCAGCGCGTGGCGCAAGCCAACGTCACGGTATTGCTGGAGGGGCCCACCGGCTCAGGCAAGGAGGTGCTGGCGCGTGTGCTGCATGAATCGTCGCCTGCAGCGCAGGGGCCGTTTGTGGGTCTGAATTGTGCAGCCATGCCGGAGCTGATGATCGAAGACATGCTTTTTGGCCATGAAAAGGGGTCCTTTACTGGCGCAGTTAAGGAGCACAAAGGCTTGTTTGAGCAGGCCCAGGGTGGCACCTTGTTTCTGGATGAGATCAGCGAGATGCCCATCCATCTCCAGGCCAAGCTGCTGCGCGTGCTGCAAGAGCGCAGTCTGGTGCGCCTCGGCGGTGAGCGTTTGATCACGCTGGATGTACGCGTTATTGCAGCGACCAACAGGAATCTGGCAGAAGCCATAACCCACCGTGAATTTCGCGAGGACCTGTATTTCCGACTGAGCACTTTCAAGCTGCGTGTGCCTGCGCTGCCGGAGCGCCCGGGTGACATCTTGCCGCTGGTGGCACGCCTGCTGGTACGCCACGCGGCTGAAGGGCAAGCCTATCGCGTTAGTGCGACGGCGCAGGCGCAGCTACTGGCCTATGCCTGGCCGGGAAACGTACGTGAGCTTGAGAACGTGGTGCTGCGGGCCATGGTTCTTTGCACCGACCACCTGATTACGCCCAGTCACCTGATGTTTGATGGGGTGGCTTCACTGCCAATGGCTGTAGCGCCAGCCGAGTCAAGCGCGGCTTATCAAAGCATGCCAACGCCAGAAGCCTCTGCGCAGATCGTTCAGACCGTTGAAACAGACTTGTCGAGTTTGCTACCGCAGGCTGAACGGCAGGACACAGCGTTGGTCGGGTCGGGTCTTCAGGCCCATGTCAAGTGCAGTGAGCAACGCCTGATACAGGCGGCTCTGGAGGCGACAGAAAGTCGCAACGCTGCAGCAAAAAAGCTGGGCATCAGCCCACGCACGCTGCGTTACAAACTAGCCAAGTTCAGGAGTTACTCCCAGGGCTTGGCAACGACACCGTGAAGGCCAGCCATGATTGAAAAAGCCACTTCGACTGCCAACATCGCCTCGATGTTGCAGACCCTTAAGGCGCACCAGTTGCAAGCTTCCGGGGTAGGTTGGGGTGGTCCCTCAGAAGCGACGACGGAGAAGACCAATTTTTCAGAAATGATACGCCAGGCAGTGGGACAGACCAACGTGGCTCAGGTCGACGCGCAAAACACGGCGCAGGCCTTTGAGCGCGGTGAGGGAGTGCCACTGACCGATGTGGTCCTAAAGATGCAAAAGGCCTCACTCTCATTTGAAGCCACCTTGCAAGTGCGCAACAAAGTGCTCAAGGCCTATGAAGAAGTCTTGAATATGCCGATTTGAGGCTAATTCAGAAAGGATGCCGACATGGCTACTGCAAGCGCTACGATTGAGACTCCCAACTTTGCCACCGCGACCGGCAGACCCGTGCCTTTGGGCACCACTGGCGCGATGGCGTCGATGCAACTGCCCCTGGCGAGGCCGGGTGAGTTGACCGCTGCCAATGCCGGTGAGATGACGTTTGCGGACCCTGGCCCGTTCGGTGCCGTGAAGCAAATATTGAATCAGCCGGTGGTCAAAAAGTCGTTGCCGATGATGATGGTTGCCATAGCGATGCTGGCGTTTGCATTGGTTTACACCCTTATGAATGCGCCCACTTACCGCTCAGTGCTTGCGGGTGTCACAGAAGCAGATCAGCAGGCTGCTTTTGAAGTGCTCAAGGCTGGCGAATTTAAGCCCGTGATTGACACCGCGAATGGTCAAATTACCGTGCCCGCCAGTCGTTACCATGAGGCGCGGCTGTACCTGGCTTCGAAGGGCTTGCCCAAGACCGCACAGGCCGGCATTGACTCGCTCAAAGACCAGTCCGCAATGACCACCAGTCAGTTCATGGAACAGGTTCGTTACAACGCGGCGATGGAGCAGGAACTGGCGCGTAGCATCACCCAGATTGAATCCATTCAGTCAGCCCGGGTTCACCTGGCAATCACCAAACCATCGGTCTTTGTTCGCGACCGAACGCCACCCAAGGCGTCGGTCGTGGTGACGCCCTTTGCCGGGCGTATGGTAAGCCCTTCGCAGGTTCAGGCCCTGATCCATTTAGTGGCATCCAGTGTGCCGATGCTGACGCCAGAAAACGTGACCGTGGTGGACAACAACGGGAAAATGATCACCGAAATGGCCTCTGACGCGGCGATCGGCATGAGTGCCGGTCAGACCAAGCACAAGCAAAATCTGGAAGAACTTTATCGCCAGCGAATTATCCAGATTCTGGCGCCCATTGTGGGCGATGCGAACGTGCGTTCGCAGGTCAACTTGACGCTTGACTTCAGCCAGACTGAGACCACGGTGGAAGACTTTGATACGCGCGACAAGGGACCCAAGACCCGCTCCGAAGTCGTCAGCGAGGACCGCAACAACATCAAGGAGGCCGCCGGCGTACCCGGCACGCTTTCGAATACGGCACCGGCGCAGCCAATCACCACGCTTAACACGACGACCACTCCCGTCAAAGCGGCAGACGATCGATCCACCACTGCGGCCCGTAGCACACGCAATTACGAGCTTGATCGCTCGGTGCGCCATACCAAGAGTGCAACCGGAACGATCGAACGCCTGAGCGTGTCGGTGGTGGTGAATGAGCGCGCCCCGCTGCCGCAACCCAAGAATGACAAGGGCGAGGCAGTAGAAGCCAAACCCAACGTATACACCCCGGAAGAGGTTGAACGGATGCAGCAACTGGTTCGGGGTGTGGTGGGGTACAGCGAAGATCGCGATGACGTGGTGACGGTTGTGCAAGCCCGCTTTGAACCGGAGGCGGTGTTTGACCTGAGCGTGCCCTGGTACAAGGATGAGGCACTGGTGAATGGCATCAAGAGCGTCGTGCTGGGTCTGGTGTTCGTTGCATTCCTGCTGCTCGTTGTGCGACCGGTTGTCATGCACCTGATGCACCGCGACAAACTCGCGGCGCAAGAGGCCGCCAGCCTGCAGATCGCCAGTGCGCAGGCGCTGGCCTTGGGCGACGAGTCGGGCAGTGGCGCAACTGCAAACGCCGACGGCAGGCAAATAGAGGAAGGCGAGACGCTGGAGCAGATGAAAGCGAAACTCAAGCCGAAGAAATCGAACATCTCGATGGAGATGCTAGACACCGCAAACACCTACGATGACAAAGTTGCCCTGGTGCGCATGATTGTTGCTGAGGATTCTGCGCGTGTTGCCAATGTTCTCAAGAGCATGATCAAGCTGGCCTGAGTCCTTCGGAGTAACGAACATGGCAGACAACACCAAGACAGATTTGCTTGAAGAAGGCCTGGCTAAGGAACTGGCCACCATGTCGAGCACCGAGCGCGCCGCGGTGCTTATGCTGCTGCTCGGGGAGCAGCAGGCGGCCGACATCATTCGCTATCTCAATCCGAAGGAGGTGCAGGCTTTGGGAGCGTCCATGGTGGCGGTCTCCGACCTGTCGCAAGAGGCGGTGAATTCGGTGCTCGACGAATTCGTGGCGACCATCAAGCGCCAGACCAGCTTGGGACTGGGAACCACAGACTATGTGGAAAAGGTTCTCAGGCGGGCACTTGGTGACGATAAGGCCGCCTCGGTGCTGGGCCGCATCACACCGGGGCATGGTAGCAAGGGTTTGGAGATTCTGAGCTGGATGGACGCACGCTCGATCGCTGACATGATTCAAGGCGAACATCCCCAGGTGGTGGCCATTATTCTGTCAGTACTGGATCACGAGGTGGCGGCCGATGTGCTGATCTTCTTACCACCGGATTCACGCGCCGAGGTGATGCAGCGGGTGGCCAGTCTGGAGACCGTGCAACCATCGGCGATGGAAGAGTTGGAGGCCATCATGAAGAAGCAGTTCTCCAGCAACTCGTCTGCCAAGTCATCGAGCTTTGGAGGTATCAAGGCAGCGGCCAAGATCATGAATTTGACCAAGACCGAGTTGGAAGCATCGGTCATGAAAAGTCTGGGCGAACTGGATGCCGAGTTGACCCAGAAGATCCAGGACAACATGTTCACGTTCGAGAATCTCACGGGCGTTGACAACAAGGGCATACAGGTTTTGATGCGCAATGTCGAGCCGGACTTGATGATGAGCGCGCTCAAGGGCGCCAATGACGAGGTCAAGGAGAAATTCTTCAGCAATATGTCAGAGCGTGCGCGCGGCATGTTCAAAGACGATATGGAAGCCAAGGGGCCGATGCGTCTGGCTGATGTGGAAACAGCACAAAAGACCATCATGCGCATTGCGCGCAAGCTTTCTGACGCCGGTGATCTGGTGTTGGGCGGGGGCGCCGATTATGTCTGACCTGGCGTTGCCCGGCGCCGCGGCGCCGCGTCCAGCCCGAGTCTGGCAGCCCATGGAGCTTGCCGGTTCGCCGCTGCTACACAAAGGTTTTAGGACACAGCAGTGGGCATTGTCGTCGTCAAGAGGTTTTTGGCCGCAAGAAGTACCCTCCATGCCGGCATTGGGGAGGCACGCATCGACCGCGGACCAACTCAATGAGTCTGGCGCCGTGGGTGCGCTGTCGACTCGGCCCATGCCAGTGGAAAGGGTTGTTGATCCAAATTCTGAATCAGTTCAAATGCTAAGTGAGGAGTTGCTCGAGAGCGTTCGTGCCGAAGCCTATACCAAAGGGACAGCCGATTGTCGGGCCAGTCTGGAAGTCGAGATGGCCGCGAAGTTGGAGGCCTTGCAAGCGCAGGACAAGTCGATACTTGCGGCGCTGGAAGGTGCGCTCGAACGACTGCAGCGCAGTCCGCAAGACTATTTCGAGCCACTAAAGCGCCTGGCGCTTCACTTGGCCGAGCAGCTGGTATTGGCAGAGCTTGGCCTGGATGGCAAGGCCATCGAGCGACTGGTTCAACGCTGTGTAGACGATTTGTCGACCCATGATGAATCGATGATCATGGTGGAACTCAATCCCGCGGACCTGCCATTGCTGGAGGCGCTGCGCGAGCGGCTCGGTCTGAACCGGGGTCAGGCGCTCAAACTGAGAGCAAGTCCGGCCCTGCTGCCTGGCAGTGCCCGGGCCAGTGCAAACGACGCGATTGTGCAGGACTTGATCGAGAACCAGTTGGCAGAATTTGCCAGAGCGCTGGGGATTGATGAAGCACGCTGGAAGTCAAGTTCGGCGTTTGAGTCTGAACGGCTTGTAGCCCGGTCCGGGGGCGGATTGCGCGGTGTCGAGGACGCATCGCCGCGGATGGTTGCGACGGTGCCTGTGACGGTGGCAGACTTCCTGGACGAGCAGTCCGAACCGGATGTGGACGATGTCTGAACTGGATTTCGCGCTGGAGGTGGACCGCGTGGTGGCCAGGTTACGCAGCAACGCTCCGACGCACAGTGGTACGCTGGTCAGGTTGGTCGGCCTGCGTCTTGAGGCGCGCGGCATCATGGCACCGATTGGCTCTTGCTGCGAAGTGATGGGGCAGTTTGGCCAGCGCATCGAGGCCGAGGTGGTTGGTTTTAGCGACAAGACTTTGTACTTGATGCCGTTCTCCGAGCCGGTGGGCATTGCGCCGGGTGCCTTGGTCAGAATTTTGACACGGACCGGCGAAGTTAGCGTTGGCCCGGAACTGCTCGGTCGTGTCATTGACGGGCGCGGCGAGCCACTCGACGACCGGCCCAGACCCCAATGCAGTACCCGGTTGGGCCTGCGCGGCTTGCCTCTTAACCCCATGGAGCGCGGTCCGATCGACCGTATTCTTGATGTCGGCGTCAAGGCCATCAATGGTTTGCTGACGCTCGGGCGCGGCCAGCGCGTGGGTCTGGTGGCAGGTTCGGGTGTCGGAAAGAGTGTGTTGCTGGGCATGTTGACGCGCTTCACCAAGGCCGATGTGGTGGTGATCGGTTTAGTGGGTGAACGGGGTCGCGAGGTGCAGGCGTTCATCACCGAATCGCTCGGTGTCGAAGGTCTGGCCAAGTCAGTCGTTGTGGCTGCTCCGGCCAATGTGTCGCCTGTGCTGCGTCTCAAAGCGGCGCAATTGGCGCACGTTGTAGCCGAGTACTTTCGAGACCAGGGCCTGGATGTCTTGTTGCTGGTGGATAGCCTGACGCGGGTGGCCCACGCTCAGCGAGAGATCGGCCTGGCAATCGGCGAGCCGCCAACCGCCAAGGGCTACCCGCCCTCGGTATTTGCGCTGCTTCCGAGTCTGATTGAGCGCTGCGGCGTGGGCCGACATGGATTCGGTTCGATTACAGCCATCTATACCGTCCTGGCAGAAGGCGATGATGCTAGCGACCCGATTGTTGATATCGCCCGCGCTTCGCTGGACGGGCAGGTCATGTTGTCGCGCAAGTTGGCCGATGCTGCGCATTATCCGGCGATTGATCTGGTCGGTTCGATCTCGCGTGTGATGCAGGATTTGCTTTCCCCCGCGGACCTCAAGCAGGCGAACCGATTTCGGCGCCTGTGGTCGCTGTACCAGCAAAACAGCGACCTTATTCAGGTTGGGGCCTATCAAGTGGGCTCTAACGTGGAAATCGATGAGGCGATTGAGTTGCGCCAGGCGATGGAGAATTTTTTGCGTCAGGACATGCATATTGGCATTGAGGAACCCACTGCCCGGCTGGAATTAGGCCGATTACTACAGGGTTGAAATGTATGCGTAACCGTGACCCGCGCATCAAGAAGGAACGCTTATGAAACCAAGGTCGTGCTGGTCCATCATGGCCAACAAAGCGGAAAGAAAGCTGGCCCAGATTCAGTTCGATATGGTGGGCGCGAGCAAACTGCTGCAGACGCTGGAGGCCAGCCAAAAGCGTCTGCAGGTCTTGTATGAGGAATACCGCTTACAGGGAATTGGCGCTGCACCCCTGACGCACGGAATGCAGGATGTTTTAAACCACCGCCAGTTCATGTCGCAACTGGTGACGCTGTCCCATCGTGTGACGAACGATATTAGCAAGGCCAATTTGGCATTGACGGGATTGCGCCAGCAACTCGCTCAGGCGGAGGTCGAGAGGCTCAAGATGAAGACGCTCGACGAAAGGGAAGTGCTTGCCTTTGAAATGGGCTTGCGCAAGCGTGAGCAGCGCAGCGTGGATGAAGTTGGGATCAGTCAGTTCAATACGATCGGCCTATCATGAATCCATCAGGGGGCTTGGGTTGGCATTGGCGGGCGTGGCCCTCACGGGCGTTGTGGCAGCAAACCTGTGATCAGATTTCGACATGCCTGGAGCGGTTTGTGCCCGCTTCATCAGAGTTGCTGCTGATTTCTTCGGGCCCGGTGACGCCCCTGGCTTGCAACGACAACTTGCCAGCGATGAAACGGCGGGTGCAGGGTAGTTCCGACATCGCTGCGCTTGATCAAGCCTGGCTGAGCGAGTTGGGGGCCAAGAGTCCATGGTTGGACCACCTGACTTCGGCTGTTTTTCAAAAAGGAACTCTGGTCAACCACATTGCCTGGCCGTTCAAACCCGGTTACTGCCACTGGCTGCAGGTGGGTTGGGTTGGGCATTGAAGGAGTACACCCGGTGAAAACTCAGCCATTCTTGGGACGCTGCCTACTGTCGCTATGGATGTCCGCGCTGGCGAGTTGTGGGGGCACTGTGGCGGGTGGCGCGGCGCCCGACGACACCGTTAAACCGCCCGCCGCCCGGCCCACCGTTCTGCAGGGGGTCTATGGGGCGACCTTTGATGGCAAAGAGTTTGTCAGCGCGGTAACACCGGAGCTCAATTGGTACGCGCTCTATTTTGAAAGGCTGGCGCACACCAACCCCGATATTTTTTCAGGCCTGCTCAGTCCTGGGAACGAGGGGCTCGCAACCATCACAGACCTTCGGGCCTTTCAGATCGCAAAGAGCGCCGTGCCTTTGAACGGGACGGCAAGTATCAATGCCGCCACACTGCAGAACTACAGCGTGAATATCACCGGGATTACCTCGGCGCAAGGCAATTCCTTGAGTTTTTTAGCGGCCGCGCTGAGTCCGAATTCATACACCCTGGCCAAGGCGGCGCTCTATGCGGATGTGCAAGGTGCGCCAGCCTGGCAAGGCACCTGGTACGACGGTGACACCTCAAACACGTCTTCACTTCAGTTCACCTCCAACGGGACCGTGAGCAGCGTGGCGACTTTGAACTACTGCGATCTTTCAAGCCTGGTACTGACGCCTATGCCCGGGGCCAATATGTTCAAGGTGTCCCTGAATGTCTCTGTCAAAGGTAGCGGCGGCATTTGTCTGCGCACCAAAGACCGCCTTGCCGGGATTGACTTTGGCGGAGTTGCATTCGTCTACAAGTCGCCGTTGCCTGACAAGAGCTGGCGACTGGACCTGATTGCAGTCGACAGCACTGGCAGTGGGATCTCTTTCAGGGGTGAGCGCTGATGATGCGGGTTGGAGCGACTTGTTTGGCCCTGTGTCTCAAGTTTGCCCCGCTGCTGCCGAGTTTTTATGAACCAGCATTGACCAAACCGATGCTGTGATACGCAGAAAGTGAATATGAAAAGAGCGATTGTGGAAGTCGTGTTGGTTCTGGCCCTGTGCGCAGCTGGCGCGTTCGGCTGGGTCACCCTTAGAAATGGAAATCAGGCCAGCAGCAACCTGGTTGAGCTTGAGAGCAAGGTGAAAGCCACTGAAGAATTGGTCAAGGACTCCGAAAAAAAGATCAAGTCCGCGGGCGAGGTCTTGGCCGTGATGAATGCGGAAGTCGTGCCCTTGCGGGCCAAGGCACTGGAACTCGAAGCGGTGAAAGCCGCGCTGGTCAATGGCTCCTTGCTACAGGACGTCGAGACGCTTTACAAGCAACAAAAAGTTCTGTCGGTTGAGCGTCAGCTAGGCCTTGGGGCGTTGCGGCTGTTGACCAAGGGGGGCAGTGACCCCGGGGTCGCAGAGGCATACCAGAAAGCACTTCAGTTGTCCGATTGGAGCAGTCGCAAGAACACCATTTGTGCCGCCCAAATTGGTCTCGCTGCTACCGGGGAAAAAATCAAGGTGATGTCCGAGTGTGCGATTCAGCCACCGGCTGCGCCCCTACATGGCGAGCCGGCCGCCGCGGGCCATCAGGCGGCTGACACAAGCAAGGATCATGGCAAGGGTGGCAATGGTGGCAAGGAGGATGCCAGTGCGCACGCGGCTCCCCACTGGGGCTATGAAGGCGCCATGGGCCCCGAGCGTTGGGGCAGCCAGTTTCCGGTCTGCGGCACCGGCCAGTCACAGTCTCCATTGAACATCAAAGGACCGTTTGTGAAGGGCCGAATTGGCGTTACCGCGGACTACAAAGTCGGCCCACTGCGCCTGCTAAACAATGGGCACACGATTCAGGTCAATGTACCCGATGGAAGCAAACTTCGAGTCGACGGCGTTCCGTATGACTTGGTGCAGTTCCATTTTCATCGTCCGAGCGAAGAGCAGATTGACGGCAAGCCTATGGAAATGGTGGTTCACTTTGTTCACAAGGGCGCGGCAGGAAAGTTGGTGGTGCTGGGAGTCTTGTTGAAAGAGGGCAATGAAAACCCGGGCATCAAGACGCTGTGGAGCCATGCGCCTGCTGTCGAGGGCCCCGAGGTTGCGCCGCAGGAAGTCGTCTTTAACCCGGGAAACCTTTTGCCAAAAGAATTTGATTTCTACAGTTACGAGGGTTCACTGACAACACCACCGTGCACCGAAGGGGTTCGTTTCTTCATTCTCAGAACGCCGGTAAACATTTCACGCGATCAGGTCAGCGGTTTTCCGTTCCGGCGAAACGCCCGCCCGGTTCAACCCCTGAACCAGCGCATCATCACAATTGGATGACAGAACGTCAAACATGGCGCGCAAAGAGGCACTATTTGTAACGAAACAGTCTGCGACAGTTCGCTGCCTCGTCGGCCATCTTGATTTGGTCGCAGTAGCGTTTCTCTTTGGTCAATTCCGCCAGACATAGATACTGCAAGGAGTTTTTATCGATCTTGTTGCAGTAGGACTCCTGACCCTTAGAAATTGCCAGGCAGAAATTCTTGTTGTTGAAGTCCTTTATTTTGTAGCAGTGACCGTCGTCAGCCCATGACAGTTGCGGCAGCAATAGAAAAATAATCAAATATTTCATTTGTTTCCTTTTGACGCCAGCAAACGTAAAATAATTCGAACCTTCACTTTACCAGTAGTGTGGCCTAACGTGTTAGTTGTTGGTAGGCCGTTTATTGGCTAGCAGTCTGATCAATATATGCCTTTTTCATTCCTATTTCAAAGCATTCATCATGCGCCTATGCGCATTGCGTGCTTTGGGCGGCGTGTCATTCACCGGGGAATGCTGGTCGGTGCGCTGATTGGGATTTCAACTGCTGTGCAAGCCAACAATCAGGTTTCATTGTGGCCCACCATCCCCTTCGTTCGGGGGCAGGACATCTGTCAGTTTCAGGATGCGTACGGGCAAAAGCGCAGTCAACTGACGCGGGAAATGAGCGACCATATCAAGGCGTTCTTGGCGCTGGGTGCAGAAGCCCATGATGCAGCCGATATTCTCCGGTCGATTGATCAGCTGATCGACAAAAATCGATTGATGGTAAGCGGAGGCCATGGCATGGATGTCACCCTGGAGTCGAATCTTAAGGCTTCGATCGATGAACTCTACCGGCACATCAATCCAAGACAGAGCAATCTGATTTTTTTCAATCCCGGTTCATTGCTGGATGTGTTGCGTGCACTGCGCGACCGGAAAACTCAGGAACAGATTGACTTGAAGCAGTTGGCCAAGATTTCTGGTTTTGCATGGGGTAGCTATTCCTATGGCGCTGGGTGCAGAGGCGACTTGATGGTGACGGTTCACGTTGAGACCAACAATGGCGATTCCGTTAGCTTTTATGCCCAGGGGCGACCCGATGTGGTGATGGCTTCGATTGCAGAAAAGATTTTCACCCAGTACCAGCGGACCCGTTTCCCGTCGGTGATTGGCATGGGCGCAAAGACTCTGTCGTTGGTGGGTGCCCCGGGTTCGCCGATTGGCATCGCTCCCGCCACGGAAATTGCACAAAGTTCGTGTGAAATGCTTAAGGCGCGTTTGCCAACCCACCAGGAGTACGAGTTTCTGTCCACCTTGGGGGAATGGAATGGCGGCGTTTCTCTGGGCCACAAGGTATGGGCGTTGAGCGATGGTCATCTATTGGCCCCTGACTTGAGAAACCCTTCTCCGGTTCGTCATCCCGACGAGGTCAATACGGACGAGGTGTTTTACTACTGTGTTCGCTGACCTGGTGTGCCGCTGCGTCAAGCTGCAAGCGAGCCTGCCGGTGACAAGCGTGGCATTGCCACTGCAGCTATAAAGTCAATAGCAGGTCTACACTACGGTTTCCTGTGATGAGAGAGCCCGCCGATGTCGATTGAGTCTGCCCCCGCTTGTGTCCGACAGTTCCGACAAGTCTTGCTTTGGCCATTGCGCCTGATGCCGTTGCGGGGCTCGCATGGCCACAATAGCAAGCCCTGGCAAGTCTTGGCGGATATGGGCGACGCTTCCCCGTGGCGCGAAGTTGTCGACGAATATGCCAGCGAGACCGGGCGCTTTCAGGAGCGCCATTACAGCGAGTTTGTGAGCTTTCTGCCCTATGTGCAGCGTTTCCTGTACGGAGAAGGGCACAGCCCCCAAGGCGCAGTTGCGATGGCCGGCTCTCCGATGCGGGTGTTTCGCCGCAGTGACGTGCACGCGGTACGCACCGTGCCGCACCAGGGGTCGCAGCCGATAACGCTGGACATTGTTCATATCGATCTTTATTTCTTTCTGGACCTGGATCTGGTGCTGCTCAATGTCGAGGTCAAAGCCAACGACCTGACGCTGGCCCAGACGCAGGACCTGCTGTACCGTTTTGGCCGGGCTTATCCGGCTGGCTGGGACGCCGATGGCAAGGCCCAAAACTGCCTCTTTAGCGCGGAGTGGTTAGGCCATGACGGGCAGGTTCTGGTGCGCTCCGATACCAGCCAGCGCGAGGTATTCATGGAGCATGTCAGCCATCACCGCGCACCCCGTATTGGCGCCCACTGGGCTTGGCTGCTGCAACCCTTGGTAAGCGACCATTCCGACCTGCCCGGAGCTCTGCGCTACCGGCAGATTGAGTACTACCGCATGCCGCAACTGAGCTTTCTGGCAATCGACAACCCGCGCGCGCTGAGCCGTAGCGACTTTATCCGTCTCGGTCTGGTAACCGGACCTGCCACCTCCAGTGAGGACACCAGTCTGCCGTCTTTCGAGCAGCATCTTGCTGAATTTGAAAGCCGCTATTGCTACGACCGCTTCTGGACCGAAAGCGGTGCCGCGCCCAACACGCGCTACATTTGCACCGGCCACTCGATGCTGGTGCTGGGCGACGCCAGCAGTGCTTTTTTTGTCAACCAGGAACGCGGTGTCCTGTCGCAGTTTCGGCACCAGCATTTCTTGCTTTTCCTGATTGCACACTTCCAAAAGGCCGCGCTGTTGATGTACTCGGACCGACTGGCCGAAGCGCTGAAGAATCTGGACATTGCCGATGCCGACAGTGTGCGCCAGTTCAAGCGCACCATTCGCGACTGCTTTGCTGGATTTTTACGCTTCACGCACCGCTACTGGTTTCACGAAATATCCGAGCAGGCTCAGGTACGGGCCCTGTTTCGTATGTGCTCCAACCACCTTGAGCTCGATCCGCTGTATGGAGAGGTCAAGGAGCGGATTGCCGACATGAACCAGTACCTGGAGACCGACAGCTTGCGCCGCCAGGCCAACACCGTGGTGCGCCTCACCGTGGTGACGATTCTGGGCCTGATTGGAACCATTACAACTGGTTTTCTTGGTATGAATCTGCTGGCCGAAGCTGATGCTTCGATGACACGCAGGGTGCTCATCTTCTCTATCGTTTTTGTGGCGACAACGGCTTTGACCATCTACGCCATGGCAAAATCCAAACGCCTGTCTGATTTTCTGGATGTACTGACCGACGAACGCGCCAGTTTCTGGCAAAAGTGCAAGGCCTTTGCGCTGGTGTGGCAGCGCGATGAGGACTAAAGGGTGTCGGGTGTCAACGACCGAGGTGATACTTGACCCGACGCAGTTTCTGTTCATACCCGCCATTAATCCATAACATTTTTCTTGGCGTCATTTACGTCAGAACGGGAAACCCCATCAATTTCGTGCCTTCTTCAAGACAACAACTTTTCCACTGGCCCACCTTTTCTTGAAGAATCCCTCGCGAGTCTCTACTGACAGGGAATCCCCGACCGCGGCAACCTGCAATGTCTCTGAGGAAACAGGGACGTTAAAGACCGTCGCACTGCCGTTGGCCTTGACGTGTAAAGAGTAGTCAACTGGACTGGCAGACTTGCGTCCGACAGTCGAGATTTTCTTGTCAATGATCGTTCCAATTAGTTGCGCCGGCTCGCTGGTGTCCCACTGCACATTCGCAACATCACGCCCGAATAGGAAAATCAGCAACAGAAAGACAAGCAGAAACGAAAAAAAGAGTACCCGCAGATAGCTGATGTAGCGTGCAACAACAAAACCTGAAAGCACAAGCAGCGTCACGGAGAGTTCGGCGTAGGAACCGTTGTATGTGGCAATCTCTGAAATTGGGCGAATCCACGGATATGCAAGATCGAAAGCATTCATTCCCATGACCACAATCGTCATCAAACCGGCCAGAGTCACAAAACCGTAGCCATAACGCGAGTCTTTTGGAGTGGTGGGCGCGAACATCGGTCCTTTCCAGTTGTCGTGCTTGACCAGTAGCCTGCGTACAAACCAGACACCAGCTACCGCAATGGGTACGGTAATTAGAAAGTAGAGAAGTAGTAATAAGTTTGGCGACATTGCGTTAAAGATGGGGTTGGAGGTGGCTCGATCAGAAAGTGCACTGCTGCTGGAATCGTGAAGAATTTTTGCGTGCTCTGTTAGCTTTTGAGGGATTGCCCAGCGTGCCTGAGCCTGGCAGAAGCCCTTTTTTGTTTTAAGAATTCTGCTCCCAGAGCCGTTTTGCCAAACCATCGCGGTCTTGCTCTGGCGGCAGCGAAGCGGCGTCGGGCGCGAGTTGCGTGCGGATGAGCCGATGCAGCGTTTCGATGTGTGGTGTGACGGTGCCGAAGAACAGGGCCTGGTCACGCCGGGCGATGAGCAGCGTGGGAAAGTTTTCCACTGTGATCGGGTCGACCAGTTCGGACTCGTCCTCCACGTCAATCCACAAGAAGCGTGCGCCTGGAAATTGCGCCTGCATTTGCTCAAACGGTGCCTGGTAGTCGCGGCAGGTGCCGCACCAGTCGGCGCACAAACAGGCGACCAGTAAATCGGCCGTATCAGGAAGTTCGGTTATCAGCATATTCCAATGATCGCAGAACGTAAAGCCTGACTTAGATCAACAACTTCTTTTATCAAAGCGGCACATTTCAGATTCTGGGATTGCGTTTCACTCAAGCCAGCAGTGAAGTCCCGGACCAACGAGGGGAATTGAATGTTCCAGGTACGAATTCACGGGCGGGGCGGGCAGGGCGTTGTGACTGGCGCCGAGATGCTCTCGATTGCTGCATTTCAGGGTGGCCGCCATGCGCAGGCTTTTCCAAGCTTTGGGTCTGAGCGCACCGGTGCACCGGTGGTGGCATTTTGCCGCATGGACGATAAAGAAATCCGGTTGCGCGAGCCCATCATGGAGCCTGACGCACTCATCATCCAGGACCCGACGCTGCTGTACCAGGTGGACGTGTTCAGTGGCCTGAAAAAAGACGGCTACATCCTGATCAACACCACGAAAACTTTTGACCAACTGGGTTTGGGTGATTTCATCAAGGGGTTCAGGCCCGAGCATTTGTTGACCGTGCCGGCGTCAGAATTGGCCATGAAGCACGTTCGCCGCCCGGTGCCCAATGTGCCTTTGTTGGGTGCCTTCGCGGCGCTTGGCGGGTTGATCACGCTGGAGGCCGTGCATGCAGCCATCCAACGCAAATTCAGCGGAGCTGTAGCACAGGGCAATATGCTGGCCGCCAGCGAAGCATATGAAGTTGTAATGGAACAGAAAAGACAGGCGCAGGCCGCAGCAGCGCAGGGCCGCCCCAAGCAAGGCGCGGCCCCCGTGGGGGGCAGTGTGGTACGCGAAGCGACAAACGTGGGGGTAAATCATCATGCTTGAACAATGCGAAGGCTCCCATGCCGTAGCCCGTGCCGTGGCGCTGAGCCGCCCGGAAGTGATTTGTGCCTACCCCATTTCCCCGCAGACCCACATCGTGGAGGGCTTGGGCGAGATGGTCAAGTCTGCCAAGTTGGAGCGCTGTGAGTTCATCAACGTCGAGTCTGAATTTGCCGCGCTGAGTGTCGCGATTGGGGCGTCCGCCGCCGGCGCGCGTGCCTACACGGCGACGGCCAGTCAGGGTCTGCTGTTCATGGCCGAGGCGGTGTACAACGCATCGGGCCTGGGTCTGCCGATTGTGATGACGGTGGCCAACCGCGCCATTGGTGCGCCCATCAACATCTGGAACGACCACACCGACAGCATGTCCATGCGTGACGCCGGCTGGATCCAGATTTTTGCCGAGACCAATCAGGAAGCACTTGACCTGCACATTCAGGCATTCCGCATTGCCGAGGAGTTGTCGCTGCCGGTGATGGTTTGCATGGACGGCTTCATCCTGACACACGCCTACGAGCGCATCGACATACCAGAGCAGGGGCAGGTAGACCAGTATTTGCCGCCCTACGAGCCGCGTCAGGTGCTGGACCCCAATGACCCGGTCACGATTGGTGCCATGGTGGGTCCTGAGGCCTTTACCGAGGTGCGTTACCTGGCACATGCCAAGCAGTTGCAGGCTTTGGACTTGTTGCCCGCGTTGGCCCAGGAGTTTCAGCAAGTGTTTGGCCGCGCTTCGGGGGGACTGATCAAGCCCTACCGGTTGGAAGATGCTGAAACGATTGTCATCGCGCTGGGGTCCGTGTTGGGCACCATCAAAGATACGGTGGATGAGATGCGTGAGCGGGGCATCAAGATTGGCGTATTGGGTATCACATCGTTTCGTCCGTTCCCGATCGATGCCATTCGGGATGCCACTGCGCACGCCAAGCGCATTGTGGTGATCGAGAAATGCTTTGCAGTGGGCATTGGTGGCATCGTCTCGCGCGACGTGCGCAGTGCGGTGCAAAGTCGCCCGCAGCAGGTGTTTGCAGTGGTGGCTGGCTTGGGGGGCCGGGCCATCACGAAGGCGTCTCTTCATAAGTTGCTGCTGCAGGCGATTGAAGACAGGCTCGAACTGCTGACCTTTTTGGACCTTGATTGGGCAATCGTCAACCGCGTACTGGAGCGTGAGAAGCAACAACGCCGTTCGGGCCCCATAGCCGAGGGCATTTTGCGCGACATCGGCACGGTTTCTTCAAAGATTGCGTGAGGAAATGAACATGGAACAAACCGTCGTCAAGTTCTACCAGACCGGCACCTTCACCGTGGGCAACCGCCTGTTGGAGCCAGACCAGCGTAGCGTGCAGGCCAATACCAACCGCAACAACTCGCTCAACTCAGGCCACCGCGCCTGCCAGGGGTGTGGCGAAGCGCTGGGTGCGCGGTACGCCATAGATGCCGCCATGCAGGCTACCAACGGCCAGTTGATTGCCGCCAACGCCACGGGCTGCCTGGAGGTGTTTTCCACTCCGTACCCCGAGACATCGTGGCAAATGCCCTGGATCCACTCGCTGTTTGGCAATGCCGCCGCCGTTGCCACTGGCATTGCGGCGGCCATGCGGGTCAAAGGCCGCAGCGATGTGCGTGTGGTGGCGCAGGGGGGTGATGGTGGCACCACCGACATCGGTTTTGGTTGCCTCTCGGGGATGTTCGAGCGCAATGACGATGTGCTTTACATCTGCTATGACAACGAGGCCTACATGAACACCGGTGTGCAGCGCTCGTCGGCCACACCGCCGGCCGCCCGCACTGCCACCACCATGCCGGTGGGCCCACAGCCTGGTAATGTGTTCGGTCAGGGCAAGAATCTGCCGCAGATTGCCATGGCACATGAAATTCCCTATGTGGCCACGGCCACCGTAGCAGATTTGCGTGACCTGGAATACAAGGTCACTAAGGCCATGTCCATCCGTGGCGCCCGTTACATCCATATTTTTGTGCCGTGCCCGCTGGGTTGGGGTGCGGCTTCGCACGACACCATCCGCCTGGCGCGTCTGGCCCATGAGTGCGGAGCCTTTCCGGTGTTTGAAGCGGAACGGGGCGAGGTGACGGGAGTGTCAAAGATTCGCCGCCAAGTTCCAATTGAGGACTACCTGAAACCGCAGAAACGTTTTGCCCATCTGTTTGGCGCCAAACCGGATGTGGAAACCATTGCCCGGCTGCAAGCCATAGCCGACCGCAATATCCGCCGCTATGGCCTGCTGGAAACAGCGGCATAACCGGCAAGGAGAAAAATATGCAAAAACCGTTTGCCATCACGCTCGATGTGGGCTCGTCACTGGCCAATCACACCGGGTCCTGGCGCAACTCGCGCCCGGTTTACCTGGACCGCTTGCCACCTTGCAACAACCAGTGCCCGGCTGGCGAGAACATTCAGGCTTGGCTATTCCATGCAGAGTCGGGTGAATACGAGCAGGCTTGGCGCAAACTGGTTGAGGAGAATCCGTTCCCCGCCATCATGGGCCGCGTCTGCTACCACACCTGCGAGGGCGCGTGCAACCGGGGCAAACTGGATGCACCGGTTGGCATCAACTCGGTAGAGCACTTTCTGGGCGACCAGGCCATCGCGCAGGGCTGGAAATTTGATCCGGTTGCGGCGGCCTCAGGGAAAAAGGTGCTGGTCGTGGGGGCCGGACCATCTGGTTTATCGGCCGCTTACCACCTGGCCCGCCTGGGGCATCAGGTCACGGTGCAGGAGGCTGGGCCTTTGCCTGGCGGCATGATGCGCTTTGGCATCCCGCAGTACCGCCTGCCGCGCCAGGTGCTGGATGCCGAGGTGCAGCGTATCGTCGACGTGGGTGTGCGCATTGAATACAACGTGAAGGTCTCCAATGTGTTGGGCGCCCAAAAGCAGGGCGGCTTTGACGCCGTGTTTCTGGCGGTCGGCGCCCACATTGCCAAGCGTGCCTATATTCCGGCGGGCGATTCGGCCAAGGTGCTGGATGCTGTTTCGGTGTTGCGTTCCATGGAAGGCGAAGACAAGCCCATGCTGGGCCGCAGAGTGGTGGTCTATGGCGGAGGAAACACCGCTATTGACGTTGCCCGTACCGCCAAGCGACTGGGTGCGACCGAAGCCATCATTGTTTACCGGCGCAACCGCGAGAAGATGCCGGCCCACGACTTTGAAGTGGAAGAAGCACTGCAAGAGGGGGTCCTGATCAAGTGGCTGTCCACCATCAAGCAAGCTGGTGAATCGTCGATCACGGTGGAGAAGATGGCGCTGGACGAAAAAGGTTTTCCACAGCCGACGGGTGAATTTGAAACACTGGAAGCAGACTCGGTGGTGCTGGCACTGGGTCAGGACGTTGATCTGTCACTGATTGAGGGAATTCCCGGTTTGGTCGTGGAAGACGGCGTAGTCAAAGTGGACGCCAACATGATGACCGGTTATGCCGGTATCTTTGCGGGCGGCGACATGGTGCCTGCCGAGCGCAACGTCACGGTGGCCATTGGCCACGGCAAGAAGGCGGCGCGCAATATCGACGCCTGGCTTACGGGCAGCGCCTATATGCCTGTCGCAAAGCACGAAGTGGCCAGCTTCGACAAGCTCAATACCTGGTACTACAGCGATGCCCCCAAGACCATGCGGCCGATGCTGGACATCATTCGTCGCAAGTCTACCTTTGAAGAGGTGCAGGGCGGGCTGGACGAGAACAATGCCCTGTTTGAAGCTCGGCGCTGCCTGTCTTGCGGCAATTGCTTTGAGTGCGACAACTGCTACGGCGTGTGTCCGGACAATGCGGTCATCAAACATGGCCCCGGAAAGCGCTTTGATTTCAACTACGACTACTGCAAGGGTTGCGGTATTTGCGTGGCTGAATGCCCCAGTGGCTCCATAAAAATGGTGCCAGAGGATATTTAGGCGGCTATGCATGGCCATAATCGCAGATTTTGAGTAGGAACTAACATGACCGTCTCTGCCATTCGCCGTATCGCCATTTGCACCGGGGGGGGTGACGCCCCAGGGCTTAACGCGGTCATCCGTTCGGTCGTGATTGCAGCTACCAATCGGGGTTGGGAGTGTTATGGCATTCGCGATGGTTTCAATGGCATTTTGTTCACCGAGCGCTATGCGGACGGCGGTGTGTTTCGCCTGACCCGCGAAAAGGTCCGTGACATCGGACATCTCGGGGGCACGATGCTGGGTTCCACCAACAAGGGAAACCCACTGCATTTTCCCACGCGTATGCCCGACGGAACGACGCGGGAAATTGACCGCTCGGATGAAATTCTGGAGTACTTTGCGAAGAAGGAAATTGACGCTCTGGTGTCCGTTGGGGGAGATGGTTCCTTGACTATTGCCGATGCCTTGCACAAGAAGGGTTTGCGGGTCGTGGGTGTGCCCAAGACCATTGACAATGATCTGGACAAGACCATGACCACCTTTGGTTTTGATACTGCGGTTGCATTTGCGACCGAGTGCCTGGACCGACTGCACAGCACGGCCGAAAGCCACCAACGTGTCATGGTGGTCGAGGTGATGGGCCGGTATGCCGGCTGGATTGCACTGCACTCGGGAATTGCGGGCAACGCACATGCCATTCTGATGCCCGAAATTCCGTTTGATCTGGACAAGGTAGTCAACCAAATTCACGCCCGTGATGCCGATGGACGTATGTACTCTGTGGTGGTGGTGGCTGAAGGCGCAGCGCCAAAGGATGGACACACGGAACTCGTCGAGCCCGCCGAGATCGGTCATGCCGAACGACTTGGTGGTCTGGGAGAACGCGTAGCCAAGGCCTTGCAGGAGCGCACTGGCAAAGACACACGCGTGGTGGTGCTGGGACATTTGCTGCGTGGCGGTAGCCCGACCGCGTTTGACCGTCTGGCGGCCATGCGTTTTGGTGCAGCCGCCGTGCGCGGCCTGGATGAAGGTTTGTCGGGCGTTATGGTCGCACTGGCTTTTCCCAACGTGAACTACATCGCCCTTGAAGAAGTGGCCGGCCGTATGAAGGCCGTGCCCATGGATAGCGATACGTTGCAGACCGCGCGCGATTTGGGAATTTGCCTGGGCGATTGAAATCTCTCGGCTATCACGATGTCGAATTAACTGGAGAAAACCCATCATGAATGAACTGTCACCGGCCGAGGAAGCCCTGCGTGAAGCGGCTCGCGAGTACCACCGTACTCCGACACGCGGCAAAATTTCCGTGACGCCGACCAAGCCGTTGTCCAACCAACGCGATTTGTCGCTCGCGTATTCGCCCGGCGTGGCCTATCCGTGCCTGGACATTCAGGCCGACCCGTCACTGGCGGCTGAGTACACCTCGCGCGGCAATTTGGTGGGTGTCATTACCAACGGCACGGCGGTGCTGGGCCTGGGCAACATTGGCCCGCTAGCGGGCAAGCCGGTGATGGAGGGCAAGGGCTGCCTGTTCAAGAAATTTGCCGGCATCGACGTGTTTGACATTGAACTGGCCGAGAACGACCCCGATAAGCTGGTCGAGATTATTGCCGCCATGGAGCCCACGCTGGGCGGCATTAACCTGGAGGACATCAAGGCACCTGAGTGTTTCTACATCGAGAAGAAACTCAGCGAGCGCATGGGCATTCCGGTGTTTCATGATGACCAGCACGGCACGGCAATCATCTCCAGCGCGGCCCTGATCAACGGGTTGGAGCTTGTTGGCAAGCGCATTGAAGATGTAAAAGTTGCAGTGTCTGGGGCCGGCGCGGCGGCGCTGGCTTGCCTGGGCGTGATGGTGGGCTTGGGCGTGCGTGTTGAAAACGTTTTTGCCTGTGATTCCAAAGGCGTCATTTATGAAGGTCGCCCCGGTGGGTACGATGAATCGAAAGCACGCTTTGCGCAAAACACAACGGCGCGCACCTTGGCCGACATCGTTCAGGATGCCGATGTGTTTTTGGGTTGCTCAACGGCAGGCGTTTTGACTCAGGCGATGGTCAAGACCATGGCCGTGAAGCCCATCATTTTGGCTTTGGCCAACCCCGAGCCAGAAATTCGCCCCGAGTTGGCCAAGGCCGTGCGGCCTGACTGCATCATCGCCACCGGTCGCTCGGATTACCCCAACCAGGTGAACAACGTCTTGTGTTTTCCCTATATCTTCCGTGGTGCACTGGACTGTGGTGCCACCAAGATTACCGAAGCCATGAAACTGGCCTGTGTGCACCAGATCGCCGACCTGGCGAAGGCCGACATCAGTGAAGAAGTGGCGAACGCATACGCAGGCAAGGAACTGGTTTTTGGTTCAGATTACCTGATACCCACCCCCTTCGACTCGCGCCTGATTTTGCGCATTGCCCCGGCAGTGGCGCAGGCCGCCTTTGACTCGGGCGTGGCTGCCCGCCCCATCAAGGACATGGAAGCGTATCGCCAGCAACTGTCGCGCTTTGTTTACCAAACCGGCATGTTCATGCGCCCCGTTTTTATAGCCGCGAAGGCGGTGCCGCTGAAGGGCAAGCGCGTGGCCTATGCCGAGGGCGAAGACGAGCGCGTGCTACGCGCGGCCCAACTGGCGGTCGATGACGGCCTGGCACATCCGATTCTGATCGGACGCCCTGCGGTGATTGAGGCGCGACTGGCCAAGGCCGGCTTGCGCATCCAACTCGGGCGCGATGCGGACTGCGTCAACCCGGAAGACGATCCACGCTTTCGCCAGTACTGGGAGCTGTACCACAAGCTGATGGGGCGCCATGGTGTGACACCCGAAGCGGCCAAGGCTGCAGTACGCCGCTCCAGCACCACGATTGCTGCACTGGCCGTCAGGCTCGGGCATGCGGACGCCATGTTGTGTGGCATGTTGGGGCGCTTTGACGTGCACCTGCACCACGTGCGTGACATCATTGGCCTCAAAGCTGGCGCTACCGGGTTGGCGGCGATGAATGCACTCATGCTGGAAAAACACGCGCTGTTCATTGCTGATACCTATGTGAACGAAGACCCGACGGCCGAGCAATTGGCCAGCATCGCATTGATGGCGGCGCAAGAGATCAGTCGCTTTGGTCTGCCACCCAAGGTTGCGTTCTTGTCGCATTCCAATTTCGGTTCATCCGATCGGCCATCGGCACGCAAGATGCGCCTGGCACGCGAACTGTTTTCCAAGATGGCGCCGGACATCGAGTGCGATGGCGAGATGCAGGGCGATTCCGCCTTGTCCGAGACGGTGCGCCACGCTGCTTTGGCCGACTCCCACTTGCATGGCGAGGCCAACCTGCTGATCTGCCCGAATCTGGATTCGGCCAATATCTTGTTCAATGTACTCAAAATGACAGCTGGTCACGGCGTGACGGTGGGCCCGGTTTTGTTGGGTGCAGCGGCCTCCGCACACATCTTGACGCCATCGGCCACTGTGCGACGTGTGGTGAATATGACGGCGCTCGCGGTGGCCAACGCCTCGTTGTTCGTGTAGTGGTGTCGTGCAGTAGTTGGGGGAGGGGCTTGCGGACGATTTACACTAAAGGGTTTTCCCCAAGTCCGTTTTGAATCATTGCAAGGGCCCCCATGAGTGCATTTCTGGAAGAAACCGTTTTAAGCGTCCACCACTGGACGGACCGCCTCTTCAGCTTTACCACCACGCGTGACACAACGCTTCGTTTTTCCAACGGGCATTTCACGATGATCGGCTTGCGGTTGGAAACAGGCAAACCCCTGTTGCGGGCGTATAGCATCGTCAGTGCCAACTAC
This sequence comes from Burkholderiales bacterium, assembly GCA_947508055.1. Classification (GTDB taxonomy): domain Bacteria; phylum Pseudomonadota; class Gammaproteobacteria; order Burkholderiales; family Burkholderiaceae_C; genus Allorhodoferax. The sequence goes on along the minus strand of CANNRR010000033.1, from coordinate 556 downwards.
GAAGATCACCTGGAGTTTTTGAGCATCAAGGTACAGGACGGCCCATTGACATCGCGCCTGCAACACATCAAGGTGGGCGACAAGATTGTGGTGGGTCGCAAGCCCACGGGAACCCTGTTGATCGACTATCTCTTGCCCGGCAAAACCTTGTATCTGCTGGGTACGGGCACGGGCCTGGCACCGTTTTTGAGCATTGTGCGTGACCCCGCAACTTACGAGCGATTCGAAAAGGTGGTGCTGGTGCACGGCGTGCGCGAGGTGGCAGAACTGGCCTACATGGACTACCTGACCATCGACCTGCCAGCCAACGAGTTTCTGGGCGACATGGTGAAGGCGCAGATGCTGTATTACCCGACCGTGACGCGTGAGACGTTCAAGAACCGAGGCCGCATTCCCGACCTTTTTGAAGCCGGGAAAATTGAATCTGATCTGGGCCTTACCAAGCTCAACCCTGATCATGATCGGGTCATGCTGTGTGGCAGCCCTGCGATGCTGCGTGACCTCAAGCACATGCTCGAAAAGCGTGGTTTCATTGAAGGCAATACAACCAAGCAGG
>CANNRR010000032.1 GCA_947508055.1 Burkholderiales bacterium | reverse complement strand
TTGATGCTGACCAAACTCAAACTCAATGATCGTACCGTGCTGCGAGCCAGACACTACGGTGCACTGCCGGAGTTGGTGACGCGAAGTGATTTGATGGCGATTGTGCCGCTGATGTATGCCAATTCACTGGCGCCACGCTACGATGTTCGAATCTGGGAACTGCCCGATCATGGGCCGCGCTATGACGTCAGTATGGTCTGGCATCAGACTGCCACCTCTGATTTGGCACACAGTTGGTTACGCTCCGTGGTTCGAGATTTGTTTCAACGTAAACACCTCGCTATCGGTGCAAGATAGGTCTGATTTGTTTGCAATTTGTGAATTGGTTCGGGAGATCTAACGTCACACCAAAGAACCCGGCTTTTACGAAAATCAAACATGGCCCGAATTGTCGGATATCCTTATTGCGCTGGAACAACTGGCGGCTGAGATCAAATACCGAATCACACAAAGCTGGGAGCAGCACGCGGTTTCAAGGAAAAATCACAATGAAAAGCAGACCACAAATAGAGCAACAAGGGGCTGATGCGAGCCCGTCTGTGGCGACATTGTTTGACACGGCCGCAGTTGCCGAGCGGGATAGCCTAAACCCCACCGAGCTGGGCTTGCTGTTGTCCAGTCTGGGTTTGGTATTCACGCCCAGTGCACCTCAGGTGCGCCGGTCGTCGGCTGTTGAATGGCGCGTCAACCTAAGCAATACAAGGGAGTTCGGCATGGTGATCAGCGCCGGGCTGGGCGGGCCGGATTTCGATTTGAATGAAGGTAACTTCAAAAAAGATCGTGCTACGGTCTACGCCGCTACCGAATTGACAGATGCCGTCGATTTTTTGAGACTTTTCAAGCGCACCTTTGCATATCAAAAGCTGTCCAGTGTCGCCGCTCCACCTGAGCAGTGCCCTGCGGACCAGCAGTTGCTGGCCTGTTTCGAGCGCCTCTTGGCATTGGCGAATGGTTTTTCTAAAAGCAACCCTGACGCTCCATTTGTTCTGCGTAGACTGGAACTCAACCCGGTGCAAATTGGAATCCAACTCAACGTTCAGGCTGCTCATTGTGAGTTTGATGTGCCAATGGTCGGGCCACTGGCGCGCCCGATCCACAAAATTGAAAAGCTGATTCATCCCGCCTCGATCGGAATTATTGGAGTCTCATCCGGTAGCATGAATTTTGGCCGGATCATCCTGAAGAACCTGATCGGAAGTGGTTATGACAAGAGCCGTCTGACCATCATTCGCCCTGGGGAAACCGAGATCGATGGTGTCGGGTGCGTGGAAAGTCTCAAGGCACTCGATCACAAGCTGGATTTGCTGATTGTGGCGGTAGCTGCCAGCGCGGTATACCCACTGGTCGATGAGATTATCGAAACCGACTCGGTTGAATCAGTCATGCTGATACCCGGTAGCCTTGGTGAAACCCAGGCCAGCAGAGAACCCACCGCAGCGTTGGCGCAGCGTATCAATGCGGCCCATGGCAAGCCCGGAGGTGGCCCTATTTTTCTCGGTGCCAACTGCCTTGGCGTGGTCTCACATCCGGGTCGCTATGACTCATGGTTCATACCACTGGAGCGTTTGCCAAAGCCGCAAAAGAAGGTAGAGCGGAACTCGGTCATGTTGAGCCAAAGCGGCGCCTTCATGATTACGCGGCTCAGTCAGAACCCGTGGCTTGATCCGCGCTACATGCTGGCTTTGGGCAACCAGACCGACTTGACCCATGGTGACATGCTTGAGTATTTTGCCGGTCTGCCGGAAATACACACCCTTGGCATCTATATCGAGGGGTTTAAGGATCTAGACGGACTTGCCTTTGCCAAGGCGGTGCGCAAGGCAGTGCTCAAGGGCAAGCAGGTTGTGGTTTACAAGGCCGGCAGGACTGCACCCGCGAAGGGTGGCGTGATGGGGCACACCGCTTCCGTCGCCGGCGATGCCGCTTTGTTTGAGTCGGTTGTCCGACAGGCCGGGGCCATCGTTGCGGAAGACTTCAATACTTTTGACGATTTGTTTTACATCGCAGGCGCGTTGCACGAGAAGAAAATCGGCGGTCGTCGCCTCGGGGCGATCAGCGGGGCGGGTTTTGAGGCGGTCGGTGTGGCCGATTCGATTGAGTCAGACAACTTTTCCATGGAAATGTGCGCGCTTGAGCCGGACACCGTCAGACTGATTGAGGAAGTTCTGGTGACCAAGAAACTGAATGCACTGGTCGAGGTCAGAAATCCCATCGATATCAATCCTGGTGCTGACGACGAAGCGCATCTGCAAGTTGTGCAGGCCTTTTTGCAAGATCCAAACATTGACGCGGTTGTCGTAGGACTCGACCCGACAGCACCCTCGGTGCGCGCGTTGCAGGCGAGCAAGCTGCGGCCTGGATTTGATATCAACGATCCCCAAAGCACGGTCCATCTCATGCCACCTCTGGTCCAGCGCAATGACAAACCCGTCATTGGTATTGTCGACGGTGGGCAGCTTTACGATGCCATGAGTGCGGCGTTGATGGACCAGGGCGTCTGCATCTTCCGGAACTGCGCCCGCGGCACTCGGGCACTGGTGCGGTATGTCGAGGCTCGCCTGTACGCAGACTCACTCAGAGGTCGCTTTTGAGGAGAGTCGCTAAACTCGATCAACAAGCGGGCGAAACCCAATCGGACAACATCCCGAGAAACCCTTATCAACGGAGAATCATCATGAGTGAAGCACTTAAACCCGGCCTTTCGGTTACCCAGCGTGTTGAAATTGATCCTGATCGCACCATCAGTTTCATGGGAGAAGACTGCCGCGTCTACTCCACCCCGAAGTTACTGTACGACATCGAAATCGCTTGCCGCGACCTGCTACTGGAACATGTCGAGACTGGTAAAGACTCTGTTGGTACTCGGGTTGAACTCGATCACGTTGGGGCCACGCTGCTTGGTATGTGGGTGGAGATCACCGTTACCTTGGTCGACATTAATGGCCCTGCCGTTGGCTTTGAATTCAGCGCACGTGATTCAGTGGAGGTGGTGGCACGCGGTAAGCACAACCGGTACGTTGTCGATGTCGAAAAGACGGTACAAAGGCTCAAGAACAAGCTTGTCAAGGCCAATGCAGCAAGCACTGGATAGTCGTGCCGGAGTAACGCTAATTGCAGTGCACGGGACTGGTTTTGTAGCATGTTCCGATCGGCTGGTTGGTTAATGAAGCGGGTTGTGGCAGTGATGACTCATATATGTAGGCTCCCGGATCCGCCGCGGGTACCTGACTGATCTTGGGGAGCCACTTTGAAGGACTGTCCACCTGGAGATCGCTATGAACACATGCGCCGGCTCTACTTTCAAGCAGCACTTGATCGATCCTGAGATTTGTATACGCTGTAACACTTGCGAGGCGACTTGCCCGCTGGGCGCGATCAGCCATGACTCACGCAACTACGTCGTGGATCCTGAGAAGTGTAAGCTTTGCAATGGCTGTCTGGCGCCGTGTCCTACTGGGGCGATTGATAACTGGCGGACAGTACCCCTTGATGCGCCCTTTAGCACCGACACTCAGTTGGGATGGGACTGTCTGCCTACTGAGCGGTTGGGTAGCGAGAACGGTATAGCGATTCCCATGGAAGGAATTGACCCGGCGGCCCTGATGCAAACGCAGGGTGAGGGCGCCGCGGCTGTTCACGGCGGCGCCACCTACGGCGCCTCAATCCCGCCCTGGTCGGCGGCGCATCCCTATATTCGCCTCTATGGTCCGCATGCAGCAGAGCCGTCGATCACCGCCAAAGTGGTTGGCAACGTGCGCGTTACCGACGCGGGTTACGATTACGACACCCATCACATCATGTTGGACTTCGGCTCCCTCCCATTCCCGGTTCTGGAGGGGCAGTCGCTAGGCATCTTGCCGCCGGGTCTTGACGTTTCGGGTCGCCCACACCATGCACGACAGTACTCCATTGCCAGTCCACGCAACGGGGAGCGCGCTGGATACAACAATTTGTCGCTTGCCGTGAAGCGCGTACTGGAGGACCATCAAGGCAATCCAGTGCGGGGGGTCGCCTCCAATTTTCTGTGCGACCGGTTGGTCGGCGATACGGTGCAGGTAGTTGGCCCGTTTGGCAGCAGTTTTCTGATGCCCAACCACCCGGGTTCCAACATCATCATGGTCTGCACCGGCACGGGTAGCGCACCGATGCGTGCCATGACAGAATGGCGTCGCCGCCAACGCAAGACTGGCAAGGTCGAGGGTGGCAAGCTGCTGCTGTTTTTTGGTGCCCGTAGTCCGGCGGAGTTGCCCTATTTTGGTCCGCTGCAGAATTTGGACAAGGACTTCATCGACATCAACTTTGCCTTCTCCCGCATACCGGGGCAGAGCAAACGCTATGTGCAGGAAGTAATGCGCGAGCGTGCGATCGAACTGGGTCTGCTCCTGGCCGATTCGAATAGCTACTTTTACGTGTGCGGTCTCAAGGGCATGGAAGAAGGAGTCCTGTTGGCGCTTCGTGATGTAGCGCAACAGCAAGGCTTATTGTGGGATAGGCTTGGATCAGCGCTCAAACGGGAAGGGCGTCTGCATTTGGAAACCTACTGACTGTTTTAACTTTCAATTGATGCGCTCCACCGGGAATCCCAGTCTTTTTGCAGGTCACGCCTGTCACGTTTGGTGGGGCGACCGTGCTCCATGGCCAGTGCAGGTTCGGGGCTCAGCCGTCGACTCTCGGCGGTTTGGGCGCGGCGCTGGAGGCTTTCAGGAGTTTCGGCATACAACTGTTGCGCAACTGGGGCTGGGCCACGTTGTTCGCTGATGCCTCGAACCACCACCGTGTGCGGTACCTTGGCTTGCACGATAGTCAGGGTTTCGCCGACGCGAACATCCCGTGATGGTTTGATGTCTTGCTGGTTGATTTGTACATGGCCTCGATTGACCGCTTCATTGGCCAGTGAGCGGGTCTTGAAAAAGCGCGCGGCCCAGAGCCACTTGTCTATGCGGGTTTTGTCCATCAGTTTGCGGCGTGTGTCAGTGGTATCGAGATGCAGGCGTCCAGCCCGACAACAGTCTGACCTTCTATGCGGTTGTTGAGCTGGATGGTACCCCCCAGCGCCAGTACGATTTCCCGCGCAATCATCAACCCAAGGCCAGAGCCGGATTTGGTGTTGCCTGTCGCAAATGGTTGAAACAATCTTTGTCGCAGCGCCTCGTCAATGCCAGAGCCGGTGTCACCAATCGTCAATAACGCCATTTCGTCCTTTTGCTGGATGCTGACCAACAGGTTGCCGTGCTGTGGCGTATGGTGGATGGCGTTGTGTAGCAGATTGCGGGTCAGTTCGCGCAGCATCCAGTCGTGCGCATGCACGCGGCAGGGCTGGGACTTGATTTCAAAATCGAGGTCCTTTTCAGCGACAAGAGGGGAGACGTCCAGCGCAATGGCACGCACGATGTCAGCCCAGTCCAGTATTTCAAAATCCTGCAACTGGCGGACCTGCTCTACTTTGGCCAGAGATAGCATCTGGTTGGCCAGAGTGGTGGCGCGGTCCACCGTTTGCTCCATTTCCTGCAATGCGATCGGTGCTGGTACATCCCCACGTAACGCCGATTGCACTTGCACCTTGAGCACAGCCAGTGGCGTGCGTAGTTGATGGGCGGCATCGCGTACAAAGCGCTTCTGGTGGTCCAGCACATGCTGCAGACGTTGCATGACCTGGTTGGTAGCGTCGGTCAGGGGTTGTATTTCAAGCGGAATATCGGAGGCCTCAATGGCCGTCAAATCGTCTTCTTCGCGTTGGCGCAGTGCATCGCTGAGACGACGAACCGGGCGTGTGACCCGCTGAACCACCACCAGTACCACGGCGGTGATCACCGTGATCAGCAGCAACTGTCGCAGCAACGTATCGCGCAGGATTTGGCGCGCCAACGTGTGTCGCAGTTCCAGGGTCTCGGCTACTTGCACCGTTGCCATTGCTTTGCCGCGTGCGCTGGAAATGGGTTGCAATAGGACGGCTACCCGAACCGCATCGCCCCGAAACTTGTCGTCATAAAAGTCGACCAATGCGGCGTAAGGCCCCTGAGCGGGCAGGGTGCCGGTCCACAGTGGTAGGTCTTGCGCACCATCTATCCAGCGCCCTTTCACGTCAGACACCCGGTAGGCCATGCGGCTGCGGTTGTCGGCCTCGAAGGCCTCCAGCGCCGAGTACGGAATCTGGGCGCGGATGCTGGCCTGGTCGTCAAGCCCGTCCACCTCCAGCAATTCTCCGATGGCCTTCGCCGAAGCCAGCAGCGTGCGGTCGTAGGCCACGTTGACTGCGCCCAGCGCCTGGCGGTACAGGCTGAAGGTGTCCACCACAATGAACAGCGCAATCGGCATCAGGATACCAATCAGCAAGTGGCGGCGCAGTGATAGCGAGCTCTTGTTGTCGCCAGGCTGTGCTGACATATCAGACACTGGCCTTGAGTAAATAGCCCAGCCCCCGCAGCGTCATCAGCGTCACACCGGTGCCCAACAGCTTCTTGCGCAAGCGGTAAACCACCACTTCGATGGCCTCATACTGTACGTCCAATTCTCCTGGGAACACCACTTCAAACAGGCGCTCCTTGGCGACCGCGTGGCCGGGCTTGGTCATCAATGCACTCATCAGGGCGAGCTCGCGTGGCGTCAGGTCCAACACCTGGTGCTGGTGATAGATGGCGCCGTTTTCTTTGTCGTAATGCAAAGCACCCACTGTCGCATGCTCATGCGCGTCACCACTTGAGGACCCCAAGCGACGGCGATGCAGGGCGCGCACACGGGCTTCGAGTTCGTCCAGGTCAAAGGGCTTGGGTAGGTAGTCATCTGCACCCGCATTGAGCCCGAGGATTCGATCGCCTACCGTGCCCCGTGCTGTCAAGATCAGCACCGGAGTACGGAGGCCAGCTTTGCGGGCCAATTGCAGCACCTCTAGCCCGTCGATGCCTGGCAGGCTCATATCCAGCACCACTACATCGGGCTGCAGGCTGCTCCAGTTGGCCAGGGCCGCGAGCCCGTCGCTGCACACGTCCACGCGCATGGCAGCGCACACCAGGCTGCGTTGCAAGGTGGTGCGCAGTGCAGCGTCGTCTTCGATCAACAGCAAATGCATGGTGCAAGGTAACAAGGTCTGGGGTTTTCCCCTAGGTTTTTCGACAGCCGATTGACAGGCTCGCATCGCATCATAGGTTTGTTTTCAACAATACCAGGAGACTGCCATGCGTCGCGATATGTTTCTTAAATCCATGTTTGCTCTGGCTACCACCGCAGGCTTGCCCCTTACGGCCCGTGCCGCTGCCAACATCAAGATGATGATCCCCGCCAATCCGGGCGGTGGCTGGGACGGAACGGGGCGCGCCTTTGGCAAGGCCATGCTGGACGCCAAAGCCGTAGACACCGTTCAGTACGACAACAAGGGGGGCGCGGCCGGGGTTATCGGTCTGGCACAGTTTGTCAACGCCAGCAAGGGCGACCCAAATGCGCTGATGGTGATGGGTGCCGTCATGCTGGGCGGAATCATTACCGGCAAGCCACAGGTTTCACTCGACAAGGCAACCCCGATTGCTCGCCTGACCAGCGAGTACAACGTATTTGTGCTGCCTGCCAACTCGCCCTTGAAGACCATGAAAGACGTCGTTGAGCAGATGCAAAAAGACCCTGGCAGTGTGAAGTGGGGTGGCGGCTCGCGAGGCTCCACCGAACACATTTGCGCCTCCATGCTGGCAACCAAGGTTGGAGTTGATCCGAAGAAAGTCAATTACGTGGCGTTCAGGGGTGGTGGCGAGGCTACCGCCGCCATTCTGGGCGGCAATGTGACCGTCGGTGGCGGTGGCTACAGCGAAATGGCAGAGTACATTGCCGCGGGTAAGATGCGGGCCATTGGCGTCACTTCGGAGAAGCGGCTGCCGGGTATCAATGTGCCAACCATGAGGGAAATGGGTTACGACGTCGTGCTGGGCAACTGGCGTGGACTGTACGGCGCCCCTGGCATCACGCCCGAGCAGCGGGCGGCCCTGACCGACATGGTGATCAAGTCGACCAAGAGTTCCTCGTGGACGGAGTCCATGCAGAAAAATGGTTGGACGCCCGCTCTGATGACAGGCAAGGCCTTTGACGACTTTGTTGACAACGAATTTTCCAGCTTGCGCGGCATCATGCACCTGGCAGGAATGCTGTGACGCAAGCCGCCCACAGCCAACGCGACCAGACCCTTGTGGGGGCCGGGGTAGTCATTTTGGCCCTGGGCATGGGCGTGGGCGCAATGGACATCCCATCCGATGCCGGTTATGCGGGGGTGGGGCCTAATTTTCTGCCCTGGCTGGTGTCCTGTGCTTTGCTGCTGTGCGGCGCATTTCTGGTTTACGAGGCACGCAGCGGTGGCTTTCGTGACATGGAGGATGTGGGCGATGAGAAACCCTATTGGCCCGGCTTTGTCTGGATGTCGACCGGCCTGTTGGTCAACGCGGCGTTGATTACCACCATCGGATTCATTTTCAGTTGCGCTCTGTGCTTTGTGCTGGCCTCACGCGGTTTGCGTAATGCACAAGGCCCAGCAAGTGGGGGCTTATGGTCGTGGGGCACCGATACAGCCGTTGGGTTGATGATTGCCGCGCCGGTTTACTGGATGTTTACCAAATTCCTGGCCATCAGCCTGCCGGGTCTGACGCAAAGCGGGTGGCTTTGATGGAAATTTGGAATCAACTTCTGCAGGGTTTTGCCACCGCCGGTACGCCAGTTAATCTGTTGTGGGCCTTTGTCGGCTGTGCGTTGGGTACTGCGGTCGGTGTGTTGCCCGGCATTGGTCCTGCCACCGCAGTGGCCATGCTGCTGCCCATCACCGCCAAGGTGGACGCCACCGCGTCCATGATCTTTTTTGCCGGCATCTACTATGGCGCCATGTACGGTGGCTCTACCACCTCCATTTTGCTCAACACCCCTGGCGAAACTGCCAGCATGGTGACCGCCATGGAGGGTAACAAAATGGCCAAGGGCGGGCGTGCGGGCGCGGCGTTGGCCACGTCGGCCATCGGCTCGTTCTTTGCCGGCACTGTCGCGACCATCATGGTGACCCTGTTTGCGCCCATCGTGGCGGAGTTTGCCGTCAAACTCGGGCCACCCGAGTATTTTTGCCTGATGCTGCTGGCGTTCACTACTGTCAGTGCGGTGCTGGGTCAAAGTACCGTTCGGGGATTAACGGCACTGTTTGTCGGGTTGGCTGCAGGTCTCGTGGGCATGGACCAGATCACTGGACAGGCACGCTATGCCGGCAATGTTCCCGAGTTGTTGGATGGTGTCGAAATCGTGTTGGTCGCGGTAGGGTTGTTCGCGGTCGCCGAGGCCCTGCATGCCGTGCTGTTTGAAGGCAAGATAGTCGAGTCGGAGAACAAGATGAGCCGCGTCAGCATGACACGCGAGGATTGGCGCCGTTCCATCCCGGCCTGGATCCGCGGCACGGCTATTGGTACGCCCTTTGGCTGCATACCCGCCGGGGGGACGGAGATACCGACCTTCCTGAGTTATGCCACCGAGAAGAAGCTCGCCAGGGGTGCGAACCTGGCCGAGTTTGGAACCAAAGGTGCCATCGAAGGTGTGGCCGGCCCCGAGGCCGCCAACAACGCCACGGTAACCGCGGCGCTGATACCGCTGCTGACGTTGGGAATTCCGGTGTCCAACACCACCGCCATTCTTTTGGGTGCATTTCAGAACTATGGAATCCAGCCGGGGCCGCAGCTTTTTACCAGTTCGTCGGCGCTGGTATGGGCGTTGATTGCGTCGCTCTACATTGGTAACGTGATGCTGCTGGTGCTGAACTTACCTCTGGTCGGCGTTTGGGTCAAGTTGCTCAAGGTACCCAAGCCGCAGCTGTATGCCGGGATCTTGATCTTTGCCACCGTGGGTGCGTACGGCATGCGCCAGAGCGCGTTCGATTTGTTCCTGTTGTACGGCATTGGCGTGTTGGGCTTGGTGATGCGCCGCTTCAGTTTTCCCACGGCACCCGTGGTGGTCGGCATGATTCTTGGCCCCCTGGCCGAGGCGCAGTTGCGCAACGCCATCTCCATCGGCGAGGGTAGCGCGCTTATTTTCCTGCAGCGGCCCATGTCACTGACCTTGCTGGTGATCGTGGTTGCGGTTCTACTGGCACCGCACGTCATCAAGCAGTTTTCGCGGCGTTCGATTGAAGACATTGGCTAAGGTTTCTTGAGCCGAAATATGCTGCCAGCCCCGCGAAAATTGCGTAAGCAGCTACCTTATTGATAGCAATTATGGTCTTGCGGTTGAAGTGGTTTTTATTCGCTTTTGGCGCGGTAACATTCGCCTATGGAAAATAGGGACACCCTGCCGCGCGACGCCCAGAGCATTCTGGAGCTGGCGGCGCGCTCCATGTTTGAACTGTTCGCCAATGCCAGCGAAGGCATGATGCTGGTGGACCGGACGGCACGCGTGGTCTGGATCAACGACCAGTACAAACGCTTTTTGCCGGCCCTGGGTTTCGATCGGGAAGAAGATTTTGTCGGCCACCCGGTCTCGCGCGTCGTGCAAAACACGCAAATGCACCAGGTGCTGGAAACAGGCAAGCCTATCCTGATCGATCTGTTGACCAATCGGGCGGGCACCTTTGTGGTCAGCCGCATTCCGTTGCGCGATGCGGCGGGGCAGGTGATTGGTGCGCTGGGCATTGTGCTGTTTGACCATGCCGAGACCACGCTGCAGCCGTTGATCGAAAAGTTTTCGCTTCTGCAGCGCGACCTGGACGAGGCCCGTCGTGAGCTGGCCACGCAGCGCCTGCGCCAGACCGGGCAGCGTCAATCCAAGTACACCTTTGCCAGTTTCATCGGACTGAGTCCGGCGGCGGTCGAGGTCAAGCGCCAGGCGCGCCGGGCGGCGCAGTCGTCCAGCCCCGTGCTGTTGTTGGGTGAGACGGGTACCGGCAAGGAGTTGCTGGCCCACGCCATTCATGCAGCGTCAAACCGCGTAGCAGGGCCGTTCATCAGCGTCAACATTGCGGCCGTGCCCGACACCTTGTTGGAAGCCGAGTTTTTCGGATTTGTGCCGGGCGCATTTACCGGGGCCGACCGCAAGGGGCGCGAAGGCAAGTTTCGGCTGGCCCATGGCGGCACGCTGTTTCTGGATGAAATTGGCGATATGCCGCTGGCGCTTCAGTCCAAGCTGCTGCGCGCCTTGCAGGAGGGCGAGATTGAGCCTCTGGGCTCCAATACGCTCATTCCCTTTGATGTGCGCGTCATCGCCGCGACCTCGCGTGACCTGACTCGCTTGGTGCGCGATGGTGGTTTCAGGGAAGATTTGTTCTACCGCTTAAACGTGCTGCCGATTCGCGTGCCGCCTCTGCGTGAGCGCCGCGCCGATATCGCCGCCTTGCTTGAAGCGCTGGGCGAAGATGTGGCCTTGCGTAGCGGTATGCCGCCACCCGAGCTGTCCATCGATGCATTGGCCCTACTGGAGGCACAACCCTGGCGCGGTAACATTCGCGAGCTGCGCAACGTGTTGGAGCAGGCCGCCATGCGCAGCGACTCCACGCGCATTGAGGTACAGCAACTTGAGGCGGTGCTGCGCGAGTCTGGTGCCCGTTCTCTGACGGCGGTGTTGCCGGTGGGGGTTGAGGTCGCAGTTCCTGACCCCGGTGCCGCCCTGTTGCGGCCGCTGGCGGTTCAGGTGGCGGAACTCGAGCGTAAGGCGATACATGCTGCATTGACTGCCCACAAGGGCAACAAGGCGGCAGCGGCGAAGATGCTGGGAATGGCAAGGGCGACGCTCTATGCTCGGCTTTAATTCGACTAAAAAACATACGATACGCCTGAAATTTATACATATTAATGTATGCTTTGTGATCACTACTGGTTTCCTTTAGTGGATGGTGATCAGAAATCTCAATGAATTCAATGCCTTAGCTGTTGGCATGTTTCGTGCTAAATGAATGCGTTCGCTTCACCATAACAGGAGACATCCATGTGCCAACGTCGCCGCGTTTTTACCGCTTCACTGATCGCCACCGGCCTGTTGGCTGCGATGGCAGGCAGCGCTGCCATGGCGCAGTCCAAGGAAATCAAGATTGCCCACATCTACAGCAAGACCGGCGCACTCGAAGCCTACGGCAAGCAGACGGCCATTGGTTTCATGATGGGGCTGGACTACGCCACGGGTGGCACCATGATGGTGGCGGGCAAGAAAATTGTGGTTATTGAAAAAGACGACCAGGGTAAGCCTGACATCGGCAAAAGCCTGCTGGCTGCCGCCTACGGTGACGACAAGGTGGACCTGGCAGTAGGCCCAACGGCATCCCCCGTGGCGCTTGCCATGCTGCCGGTGGCTGAAGAGTACAAAAAGATTTTGCTGGTCGAGCCCGCCGTGGCCGATTCGATCACCGGTGATAAATGGAATAAATACATCTTTCGCACCGGACGCAACTCCAGTCAGGATGCTGCTGCCAATGCCGCCGCGCTGGACAAGCCGGGCAATGTGGTTGCCACGCTGGCGAACGACAACGCTTTCGGGCGCGATGGCGTCAAGGCCACCCGCGAATCGCTCAAGAATGCCAAGATCATCCACGAAGAGTACCTGCCCGTTGGCACGACTGATTTCACGGCTGGCCTACAGCGCATTGTGGACAAGCTGAAGGACCAGCCCGGCAACAAATACATCTCGGTGGGTTGGTCCGGAGCCCCTGCACCTTTCAGCAAGATTGCTGACCTGGATTTGAAAAAGCGCTACGGCATCGAGCTGGCAACGGGAGGCAACATCCTTCCAGCCATGGTGGCCTACAAACAGTTCCCCGGTATGGAGGGCGCTTTGTATTACTACTTCGGCATTCCCAAGAACCCCATCAATGAAGCCATGGTGGCTCGCCACTACAACCAGTTCAAGGCACCGCCCGACTTCTTTACTGCCGGTGGTTTCTCGGCAGCCATGGCAATCGTCACGGCGCTGAACAACAGCAAGGGCGATACCTCAGCGAACACCCTGATCAAGACCATGGAAGGCATGAGTTTTGACACCCCCAAGGGCAAGATGACGTTCCGCAAGGAGGACCACCAGGCCATGCAAAGCATGTACCACTTCAAGATCAAGGCCGACCCTGCGTTTGCGTGGGGCGTGCCGGAGTTGGTGCGTGAGATCAAGCCGGAAGAGATGAATATTCCGATCCGCAACAAGCGTTAAGAGCCTGATCAGCAGAGCGTTTGCTCTGTGTCCCCCGCCCGCTGCGCGGGCTCCTCCTTTACCTGCACAGAACGCCCTGCCGCCCAGGCACCTAGGTGATCGACCCGCTCGCTACGCCGCTCCCCCAATCCAGGGAGCAAACTAAAGATGCTAGAAACCAAAGAACTCACGATCCGCTTCGGTGGCCACGTGGCGGTGAATGCTGTCAGCTGCTCTTTTGAGCCTGGCACCTTGACAGCCATCGTGGGGCCGAATGGCGCGGGGAAGACCACCTATTTCAACCTGATCTCGGGCCAGCTCAAGGCCAGCAGTGGTGAGGTCTATTTGAATGGCAACAGCCTGGCGGGTCTGAGCCCATCAGCTCGCACCCGTGCGGGCTTGGGGCGGGCGTTTCAACTGACCAACCTCTTTCCGAATCTGACGGTGCTGGAAAACGTGCGACTTGTGGTGCAGGCCGCCCGTGCGGGAGCCCATCTGCGTGGGCTCAACCTTTGGAGCATCTGGAGCGACCACAAGGCCTTGACCCAATTGGCTGAAGAAGTGCTGGACGCTGTCGCCATCAACGACAAGCGGGGCACCACGGTGGCCAGCTTGCCGCATGGCGACCAGCGCAAGCTGGAGGTCGCCTTGCTCATGGCCATGGAGCCGGATGTATTCATGTTCGACGAACCCACGGCGGGCATGTCGGCTGATGAGGCACCTGTCATCCTCAACCTGATCCGCAAACTCAAGGAAGACAAGCGCAAGACCATTTTGCTGGTGGAGCACAAGATGGACGTGGTGCGGGAGTTGGCCGATCGGATCATTGTTCTGCACAATGGCGCGCTGGTGGCCGATGGCGACCCGGCCACGGTGATTGCGTCCCCTGTGGTTCAAGAAGCCTATCTCGGGGTTGCCCCCAAAGCCAAAGCGGCAGAGGAGGGCGTATGAGCCAAACCATTCACGCTGATGCATTGCTATCCCTCGCGGGGGTGCACACCCACATCGGCGCATACCACATACTGCATGGTGTGGACTTTGTGGTTCCACGTGGCCAATTGACAATGCTGCTCGGGCGTAACGGTGCTGGCAAGACCACCACACTGCGTACCATCATGGGCCTTTGGCATGCGTCACAAGGCACGGTGGTGTTTGATGGCAAGGACATTACCGCGGCCGAGACGCCCAGCATTGCGGGCCTAGACATTGCCTATGTGCCGGAAAACATGGGCATTTTCTCCGACCTCACGGTCAAGGAAAACATGCTGCTGGCGGCGCGCGCAGCCAAACGTGCCGATCTGATGGATGCCAAGCGTTTGGAGTGGATATTCACCCTGTTCCCAGCGGTGCAGAAGTTTTGGAATCACCCTGCGGGCAAGCTTTCGGGCGGCCAAAAGCAGATGCTGGCGGTTGCCCGAGCGATTGTGGAGCCGCGCAAGCTGCTTATCGTGGACGAGCCCAGCAAGGGCCTGGCCCCGGCCATCATCAACAACATGATCGATGCGTTCGCGCAGCTCAAGCAGACGGGTACCACCATTTTGTTGGTGGAGCAAAACATCAGCTTTGCCAAGCGCCTGGGTGACCAAGTGGCGGTGATGGATAACGGCCGTGTTGTGCACGCTGGGGCCATGAAAGAACTGGCGGACAACGAAGACATGCAGCACGCCTTGCTGGGGCTGGCAATATGAAAATAATTGATTTCGATTGGAAGCCACTGGTGCTGGTGCCACTGCTGGCGGTGTTGGTGATGCCTTTCATTGGCTCAACTTCGACCTGGATTACGTTAACCGTTGCAGGGCTGGCCATGGGCATGATCATTTTCATCATCGCCTCAGGCCTGACCTTGGTGTTCGGCCTGATGGATGTGCTCAACTTTGGCCACGGCGTGTTCATTGCGCTGGGTGCATTTGTGGCGACATCCGTGTTGGGTGCCATGGGCGACTGGACCGGCTCTGACCAGTTGTGGCGCAACCTGGTGGCCGTGTTCCCGGCCATGCTGATAGCCATGGCTGTGGCCGGTGCGGTGGGGCTCGCGTTTGAGCGGTTCATTGTGCGGCCGGTCTACGGCCAGCACCTCAAGCAGATCCTCATCACCATGGGCGGCATGATCATTGGTGAAGAGCTTATCAAGGTGGTTTGGGGCCCAGCACAGATCGCGCTGCCCTTGCCCGATGGCATGCGCGGCTCGCTGTACCTGGGCGATGCCGCCATCGAGAAATACCGTTTGATGGCGGTGGTGGTCGGGATGGCCGTGTTTGCCAGCCTTGCATGGGTTCTGGGTCGTACCAAGATTGGTTTGCTCATTCGTGCCGGTGTACAAGACCGCGAGATGGTCGAGTCGCTGGGCTATCGCATCAAGCGTCTGTTCATCGGCGTATTTGTGGTGGGCAGTGGTCTGGCTGGACTGGGTGGTGTGATGTGGGGCTTGTACCAGCAGACGGTAACGCCGCAGATGGGGGCACAGGTCAATGTGCTGATCTTCATCGTCATCATCATTGGCGGCCTGGGTTCCACCGGCGGAGCGCTCATAGGTGCACTGCTGGTGGGCCTGATGGCCAACTACACCGGCTTTCTGGCGCCCAAGATTGCGCTTTTTTCCAACATCGCATTGATGGTGGGCGTGCTTCTTTGGCGCCCACAGGGTGTGTACCCGGTCGCGAACCGATAAGGCTGACTGACATGTTGCAACGACTCCTTTCCCATGACATGCCGCGCAGCCGCTGGTTGGCGGGTCTTTTGGTCTTGCTGGTGTTGGCGTTGGCTTTGACGCCTTTCATCTTTCCTGGAGTTAAGGCGCTCAATGTGGCGGCCAAGGTGCTGGTTTTCATTGTTCTGGTTGCCAGCTTTGACTTGCTGTTGGGCTACACCGGCATCGTCAGCTTTGCACACACCATGTTCTTTGGCATTGGTGCCTATGGCATCGCGGTGGCCACAACGCGCATGGGGCCGACCTGGGAGGCCCTGGCCGTGGGGCTGGGTGGAAGTCTGGGTCTCTCGTTTGCGCTGGCGCTCCTGGTGGGTCTTTTTTCGCTGCGCGTGCGGGCCATCTTCTTTGCCATGATCACGCTGGCCGTGGCCTCTGCGTTCCTGACTCTGGCCTCGCAGTTGCATGAAGTCACCGGCGGTGAGGACGGCCTTTCGTTCAGGGTGCCGGAGATTTTGTCGCCCAGTCACGAGTTTAGTGAACAGCCTTTGCTGGGTGTTTCGCTGGATGGACGCCTGGTGTGCTACTACCTGTTGTTTGTGACAGCGGTGGTGTTGTTCCTGGCGCTGCTGCGCATTGTCAACTCGCCGTTCGGCCGCGTCTTGCAGGCCATCCGGGAAAACGAGTTCCGTGCGGAAGCTATTGGCTATCGTGTGGTGGTGTACCGCACCACATCGGCTATTTTGTCGGCGCTGTTTGCCTGCCTGGCGGGCGCCATGCTGGCCCTCTGGTTGCGCTACAACGGGCCGGACACATCGTTGTCGTTCGAAATCATGATGGACGTGTTGCTCATTGTCGTCATTGGTGGCATGGGCACCATGTACGGCGCCATTGTGGGTGCTTCCCTGTTCCTGGTGGCGCAAAGCTATTTGCAGGATTTGCTCCGTCTGGGCAGTGAGGCGGCCAGTGCCTTGCCGTGGCTCTCGGCGCTACTGTCGCCCGACCGCTGGCTGCTCTGGCTGGGCGTGCTGTTCGTTCTTTCGGTCTATTACTTCCCCTCCGGTGTGGTGGGGAGGCTGCGCGCGCGTTGCGTGCAGTCCTGAACACACCTTTTGTCCATTTTAAATACAACGGGAGATATTCATGCATAGCAAATTCGAAACACGGACCGTGACAGTGGTGGCAGTAGCGGTAGCTCTACTTTGCGCGACAGCCGTGACCGGCTGCGGGGGTAGTAGCGCCGCACCTGAGGTCAACACACTTCCCGGTGGAATAACCGATCTCGGCGTAAAAGCCTATCGCGCCACAGCAATAGGCGCCGCCAACACCGCTGTCGGCCAGGATTTGTTGACGGCAGGTTTGGGAAAAAGCGGTCTTATCAATACCGCTGCGGCAACGCTGGTCGCATATGCCGACCCGCTCAGTCCAACCGCAGACGAACTGCGTCGCAACGCCATTCAATCCAACTACCGTGGACTAGTGGATAACACCGCCAACGGTGGTTTCGGTGTGCTGTATGGTCCCAATATTGACCTCGCCGGGAAAAATACTCTGGGTGAAGGCCTGGTGCCTGGTCTGGAGTACGTGGGTGTTCTCGACGATGGTACCGGACGCAAACGCGTGACCATGGCGGTGCAGATTCCGGACAGTTTTGACGTCAACGCACCCTGTGTGGTGGTTGGCCCATCGTCTGGTTCACGTGGTGTCTATGGGGCCATTGGTACAGCAGGCGACTGGGGTTTGAAACGCGGTTGTGCAGTAGCGCTGACTGATGCGGGAAAGGGCATGGGCCTGTATGACCTGGGCGACGACACGGTGCACCGCATCGATGGCACACGTGCAACGCGCGCGGTAGCTGGCACGTTGTCCAACTTTGCGGCCAATATCACGGATGCGACACGGGCGGTCTACAACACCGCTTTCCCTAACCGCGTCGCACTCAAGCATGCGCATTCCCAAATGAATCCGGAAAAGGACTGGGGCAATGACACCCTGGCAGCTGCTGCGTATGCCTTGTACGCACTCAACCAGCAATACGCGCCCACTGTGACCAACGGCACAGGCAAGACCCTGCGTTTTACGGCAGCCAACACCATGGTGATTGCAGCGTCGGTGTCCAACGGCGGTGCTGCCGTGCTGCGTGCGGCCGAGCTAGATACCACTGGCCTGCTTGACGGTGTAGTCGCTGGCGAACCCAGTGCCCAGCCAGCCAGCACAACCGGGTATGGCGTGCAGGTGGGCGGTGTACCGGTTGCGTCATACGGCAAGTCGCTGATGGACTACTTCACGGTTGCCAACCTGTACCAGCCCTGCGCGGCAATGGCTGTATCGGCCACGCTGGCCGAAGTGTCCGTCTACAACTACATTGGCCTGACCGCACAGACCACTACCGCTACCAATCGATGCACGCAGTTGGCGGCAAAAGGTTTGGTGACTGGCGCCACGTTGGCGGACCAGGCGGCGGATGCCTTGGTCAAGTTGCGCGCTGCCGGTTGGACCAGCGACAACGACACCATGCACAACGCACACTATGCGCTGGGCAACGCAGTCATCATTTCCATGATGTACACCAATGCCTATGGCAAGTTCGCGGTGATCGACAATCTGTGTGGCATGAGTGCCGCTGCTGCTACGGCTGGCGCACCAGCCGCCATGGCTGCCGCTGTCAAGGCTGCCAGCTTTGCCACCGGTAACGGCACGGTCAATGGCACGCCCGCCACCGTGATGTACAACGATTCGGTTGGCGGCTCCAAGTCGTGGAATCTGGGTGTATCTCCTTCCACTGGTGTAGCTGACTTTTCGCTGGACGCAGCCTTGTGCCAGCGCGCATTGTTCACCGGGTCAGATACTGTGACCGGTGTTGCCCTGACCGTGGCGACCACGCCTACCAAGGCACAGAGCGATGCTGTGCGCGCGGGTGTGACCGAAGTGCTGCTCAACGGGAACCTGCGTGGCAAGCCGACGCTGATGCTCGCGGGCCGCAGCGATGCGTTGCTGCCGGTGAACAACTCCGAGCGTGCATATGCTGCCTACAACCGCTCTGTGGAAGGCGCAAGCAGCAAGCTGAGCTACATCGAAGTGACTAATGCACAGCACTTTGACACCTTCAACTCGCTATCCGGCTTCGACACCCGCTTCGTGCCCTTGCATATCTACTTTGTGCAGGCCATGAATGCGATGTATGCCAATCTCAAGAGTGGCACGGCATTGCCACCGAGTCAGGTGGTGCGTACCACTGCACGGGGCGGCGCGCCAGGTGCAGCACCTGCCATCACGGCGGCCAACGTTCCGGCGTTCAGCGCGGCACCGGCCGCGACCGATGCGATCGGCTTCAGCGGTACATCGCTCAGCGTACCCAATTAGGCCATTTAGCGGGGTGTAATCATGAAAAGCCAGTCCCACTTCATCACCTGCGCCGGCTTGGAGATTCATTACACGGAGTGGGGCGCCCCTAACTCGCCTGTGGTTGTTGCGTGGCACGGCCTGGCGCGAACCGGGCGCGACATGGACGAACTGGCCGAGCACCTAAGCCCGCATTACCGCGTCATTTGTCCAGACATGATTGGCCGGGGCTTGAGCCATTGGAGCAAGCGGCCCGAGCAGGAGTACTGCCTGGCTTTTTACGCGCGCATTGCGGCACACTTGTTTGATCAGTTAGGCATTGACTGCGCGCACTGGGTTGGTACGTCCATGGGTGGTGCCATTGGCACGGTGTGCGGCTCAGGCTTGTTTGAGTCGTCCATGCCAGCACGCATCCAGAGTCTCACACTCAACGACAACGCACCTTCGCTGGCTGCACCGGCCATCGCGCGCATCCGTGAATACGCGGGCAGCCCGCCTGCGTTTGACACCGTCCGGGAACTGGAGGCGTTTTTTCGTCTGGTCTATAAACCGTATGGCTGGTTGAGTGACGCGCAGTGGCGCCGTCTGACCGAGACATCGACCCGCCGCCTGCCCGATGGCCGGGTGACGCCGCACTACGACCCAGCCATGGTCCAGCAGTTCGCCTGCCACCCGACGGACTACGACATCTGGCACCACTACGATGCCCTGAAAATTCCTGTTTTGTGCCTGCATGGCATGGATTCAGACTTGGTGTTGGACGAAACGATTGAAGCCATGCGCCACCGTGGCCCCGGTGCAGTGGGTCGCTTGCAGGTATTGGAAGTGCCCGGTTGCGGTCACGCGCCTGCATTGAACGTGCCAGATCAGTTGAATCGAGTGACCGCGTTTATCGCAGCAAATTCATGATTTACGCACCATTGCGCTGTTTGGCCGCCCGCTGCAGGAAGCGTTCGTATTGCGCATCTGGCACCAGCAGCCCTCCTGTGGTCCACACCACGTGGTTTGCGCGTGAGTTGGCCAGCGCGGTGCCTAGCAGATGACATGGCCCACTGAACCCGGCCGCGGCCGAGGGTTCGATGCGCATGCCCTGGGTGGCTAGAAGCATTGCCAGATTGTCGAACAGCGTTTGGTCCTCCACAGTGAAAACCCCTGCCAGCAGTGGGCGCATTACATCTGCCGCCATTTCCGAGGCACGTGGCACGGCCAGGCCGTCGGCCTCTGTCTGGTTGGTCAGGCCAAAGTCATAGATCGATGGGTTGCTACCGTGAGACGAGAGCATTTGCACCAGAAAGCAGGGCGACTGTACCGGTTCGGCAAAAAAACAATGCACGTGTTCCCCAAACAGTTGGTGCAGGCCCCAGGCAATGCCGCCTGGCGCGCCGCCCACACCGCAGGGCAGGTAGACCAGCAACGGGTGCTGCGCGTCAACGGTCACCCCTTGCACCTGCAACTGGGCGCGCAGGTGCAAGGCAGCGGCGCTGTAGCCCATAAAGAGCGAGAGCGAACGTTCGTCGTCCACAAAGTGGCACAGCGGGTCCGACTGCGCCAGCTGACGTCCGCGGGCTACGGCCAGTTCGTAGTCACCCGCGTGCTCGACCACCTCCACGCCACGCTGGCGCAGGCGTTCCTTCTTCCAGTCCTTTGCTTCTGTTGACATATGCACCACCGCACGAAACCCCAGGGCAGCTGCCAGGACACCAATGGCCATTCCCAGGTTGCCGGTGGAGCCAACTGCAATCTGATGGCGTGCAAACAGCGCGTGCGCCACCGGGGTGGTGAGCGTCCTGTAGTCGTGGTCGGGTTGGAGTAAATCGTTTTCTATGGCCAGCCGCTCAGCCTCCTCCAGCACCTCGTGAAAGCCGCCGCGCGCCTTGATGGAGCCCGCCACCGGCAGGCTGTGGTCAGCCTTGACCCACAGCCGCCCTTGGTGTGCTGGTATGCCTAGCGCTCGCTGCATCTCTGGCACTGGCAGCAGAGCCGATTCAATCCGTCCTTGGCTGGCGGTGAGTTCCGGGAAGAGTTGCGCCAGCAACGGTGCAAAACGTGCGAAGCGGTCGCAGGCCGCTTGCATGCCAGCGGGCGGCGGGGGAGCCCCGTCCGAATCGTTCGACGGCGGGGGCTTGCGGTGTGGGTTGGTCCAGAGTTGTGGCGTGGCAGAGCGCAGTTTGGTCAGAGCTTCATGTGTCAAAAGTACCTCCAGGCACCGCACAATATGCGCACACGGCTATAAAAGGCATAGCATCATGTGGAAGGAGGTGTGGCGGCTTGCAACTGCTGCTGCGCAATCTGGACCCACAGGCAGTCGCCATTTTTGGGCTTCAGATGGAGCACGGTATTGCGGTTGTGCCCCGTGATGTGGCGGGTAACCACATCCATGACCCAGCCGTGGGTCACCACCAGTACGCGCTCGCCCGGGTGGTGCGCGCCAATGTCGTCAAACGCAGCCAGCACCCGGTCAACAAACTCGTCCATTCCCTCACCACCCACAAACTCCGCAGCCGGGTTGCGCCGCAAAATCTGCTCCAGCAACGCCGGGTCGAGTTCGGCCAACTCGCTCTTGGGAATGCCCTGGATCGCTCCAAAGTGCTTTTCCTTCAACCCCTCGTGACAATTGGGTGGCGGCAGTTGCAGTGTGGAGGCGATGATCTCCGCCGTCTCGCGTGCGCGGGCCAAAGGGCTGCACCATACCGCATCAAATTTTGAGTTCGCCAAATTGTCGGCCAACACATGCGCCTGTTGGCGGCCCAGTTCGTTGATGGGCACGTCAAACCAGCCCTGCAAAATGCCGCTTCTATTCCAGTCGGTTTCACCGTGACGGGCGATGCAGATGTGGGCGGGGTTCATGCGGATGACGGCCTTCACATACCAACCGGTGCGTGCTTGCTATGACTGTACCATGGGCGAGAATGTCGCAAGTCGTAGTCCGTGGAGATCGCAATAGGCGCTGACGTTGAGTGTCAAGAGCACGTATCCATGTTCGGCGGCCGGTGCATCTTTCCCCCACTCGTCTTGTGTTACATTGAAGCCATGACATTCTTTGTGCTATCGCAATCGTTTCTACGCCACCACGGGCGGAAGAAGTAGCGCATGCACTGAATCCAAAAAAGCCCGTTAGCTCTCGCAACGGGCTTTTTGCTTTGGACTGCAATATACAGGTTGCGAGTTTTTGAAGATAATTGGAGTAATACGATGCCTGACAAACTTATCATTTTCGACACCACTTTGCGTGATGGCGAGCAGTCGCCGGGGGCATCTATGACCCGCGACGAGAAACTGCGCATTGCGAGGCAGCTTGAACGATTGAAAGTGGATGTGATTGAAGCAGGATTTGCTGCAAGTTCAAATGGTGATTTTGAAGCGGTTCAGCTCATCGCCAACAGCATCAAGGACGCAACCATCTGCTCACTGTCGCGTGCCAACGATCGTGATATTTCGCGAGCCGCGGAAGCCCTCAAGGGTGCCAACCGGGCGCGCATACACACATTCATCGCGACTTCAGCCTTGCACATGGAGAAGAAGTTGCGCATGACGCCGGACCAGGTGTTCGAGCAGGCAAAACAGTCGGTGCGGTTCGCACGCAATCTGGTAGACGATATTGAATTCAGCCCAGAAGACGGCTACCGCAGTGATGTTGACTTTTTATGTCGTGTGATTGAAGCGGTTATTAACGAAGGCGCAACAACAATCAATGTACCTGACACGGTTGGCTATGCGATACCCGAACTTTATGGAAACTTCATTAGAACGTTGCGAGAGCGTGTTCCCAACTCGGATAAAGCGATCTGGTCCGTACATTGCCACAATGACCTGGGCATGGCAGTTGCTAATTCGTTGGCAGGCGTGAAAATTGGCGGTGCGCGGCAAGTTGAGTGCACGATCAATGGCTTGGGCGAGCGTGCAGGGAACTGTAGTCTCGAAGAGGTTGTCATGGCTGTAAAAACCCGAAAGGACTATTTCGGACTCGAACTCGGCATTGACACACATCATATTTTGGCCGCCAGTCGGATGGTCAGTCAAACGACCGGTTTTGTGGTTCAACCCAACAAAGCGGTAGTCGGTGCTAATGCGTTTGCACATGCTTCAGGCATTCATCAGGATGGTGTGCTGAAGGCGCGCGACACCTATGAAATCATGCGCGCTGAAGACGTGGGCTGGACCGCCAACAAAATTGTTCTCGGAAAGCTGAGTGGACGTAATGCCTTCAAGCAACGCTTGCAAGAGCTTGGCGTGCAAATGGAGAGCGAGATCGATATCAACGCCGCTTTTGCACGGTTCAAGGAACTGGCTGATCGCAAGAGTGAAATTTTCGATGAGGACATCCTGGCCCTGGTCAGCGATGAAAGCGTCAGCCATATCAAAGAACAGTACGGTTTTGTGTCTTTGTCGCAGCACAGTGAGACCGGTGAGCGGCCTATGGCGAATATTGTTTTTACAGTGGATGGAAAAGAGGTGAAGGCTGAGTCCGAAGGCAACGGGCCGGTGGACGCGTCACTCAAAGCCATTGAAAGTCACGTGAAGAGTGGCGCTGAAATGGTGCTGTATTCGGTGAATGCGATCAGTGGTTCCACCGAAAGCCAGGGCGAAGTGACCGTTCGACTACAAAATAGCGGTCGGGTCGTCAATGGGGTAGGGTCGGACCCTGACATTGTGGTAGCCTCCGCAAAGGCCTACTTGAGCGCGCTTAACAAACTGCATAGCAACGCTGACCGGGTGGCCGCACAGGGTTAACCCTGAAAAGAACTCTGAAGATCAGCTTATTTCTTTAGGTTTATCGCGCAAGTAGTTGATCTTACGCGACTTTTTTGTTTACACTCCCGCTTGCTGGCATTCGCAACTGGCCGATTTTTTCGATCACCGTGCGGTGCTGATGGGACACAACATGAAAAGAATCTTGTTATCGGTCGGCGTTGTTGCCGTTGTTTCTTCGCTGATGTGTCTGTCGGCGCAGGCGGCGGTGACGCAAAGGGCTTCCGCAAGTGAAGATCACCAAGGCAAACGGTCGAGTGTCAAAGCCAAGGTAGTAAAAAAGCATACAGTGGTACGAATGGCCGCGACACCCAAGATCCCGTCCTTTGGCCAGTTGGCGGGGCTCCATGGCGCACGTGACGTCTTGTCACTCAAGTCAAGCGTTGCCTTGGTCGTCGATCAGGACACTAATGAAGTATTGTTTCGCAAGAACGAGTTGGCGGTTCTTCCAATTGCGTCCATTACCAAGTTGATGACAGGGTTGCTGATCAGTGAAGCCAAGCTTCCTATGGACGAAATGATCACGATCAGTCAGGACGATGTGGACACCGAGAAGGGGAGTTCTTCACGTCTGCGTGTCGGCACTGAATTGAGCAGGAGTGAGCTACTTCATTTGGCGCTGATGTCCAGTGAAAATCGTGCCGCCAACGCTTTGGGTCGCAGTTACCCTGGTGGATTACCAATATTTGTTGGTTTGATGAATGCCCGGGCCAAAACGTTGGGAATGGTGGACACGAGTTATGTGGAGCCCACAGGCTTGTCCAGCAAGAACCAGTCCAGCGCCCGTGATTTGGCCACATTGGTGAATTTCGCGTCGGGCGATGCACTGTTGCGTGAGTTTTCCACGTCCACTGGATTCCAGGTTGCAGTTGGTCATCGGACATTGCAATACAACAACACCAATCGGCTGGTTAAAAACCCGGCTTGGGATATTGGGCTTCAAAAGACCGGTTATATCTCGGAGGCTGGTCAGTGTCTGGTTATGCAAGCCAAAGTGGCTGGACGAAAACTCATCATGGTATTCCTCGATTCAGCTGGAAAGTTCAGCCGAATCGCTGACGCCGAGCGTGTCAAGCGCTGGGTAGAGTCTATTCCCGCATCGGTATCCAAGACGGTTCCATTGGCAAGTGCTGTTACAGACCAGCGCACCGCAGTCAATTGACACTGGCAACTACTGGGCCTGGCTGTGCTTGTGACCCAGTGACTCAGAAATTTGCCGCGCGGTCTCCTTGAGTTTGGGTAACCAAGTCTCTTCAAGTCGGTCGGAGGGGGCGGATATGGATAACCCAGCGACAAGGCGATCCTGGTCGTCATAAATTCCGGCAGCCATGCAACGCACGCCAAGTTCCAACTCCTCATTGTCGCTGGCTTGCCCGTATTGACGCACTTTTGAAAGTTCGCGCTCCAGCGTGTCCAACTCGGTGATACTGTTTTTGGTGTGACCGTGCAGCCCGGTGCGCAATGCGTATGCGCGTGTTCGTTGCGGATCATCGGCGGCGAGAAACAATTTTCCGACAGATGTGAGATGTAATGGCGCACGGCCCCCAATAGCCCGCACCACCTGCATTCCCGAGCGTTCACTAAACGCACGCTCAATGTAGATAATTTCGTCCCCTTGGCGAACACTCAAATTGACGGGCTGCTGCGTCAGTTTGTGCAGTTCGCGCATCGGGGCTACGGCTGCGTCCCGGACGTTCAAACGTCCCTTGACCAGGTTGCCTAGCTCGAGCAGGCGCATACCCAGTCGATAGCTGCCTGGCTGCGTTCTGTCGACGAAGCGGCCGGTTGCGAGGTCGTTCAGTATGCGATGTGCGGTGGATGGATGAAGCCCTGCCTTTTCGCTGATATCTTTGAGGCTGATGGAATCTTCGCGAGATGCGAGCACATCAATGAGCGTAAACATACGCTCAATGACCTGAACCGTTGGTTTGGCTGGGATGTCGGATTTTTGCTTTGTCATGGGGTCTTATAGTCGTGCATCTTATAACGCCGCGGCATCTGGTTTGGTCGATGGCCGCGTTTTTACCGCATCGTGGGCGCACCATTCACCATTCAATAGCAAATGTATGGGCGCAAACCGCGCTTTGTAGTTCATTTTTTGGCTTTCTTCAATCCAGTAACCCAGATAAACATAGGCCAGTCCCAAGTGCTTTGCCTGTTGAATTTGCCATAGCACATTGAATGTGCCAAAACTGGCCGCTTCGGTGGGTTCGAAAAAAGTGTAGACCGCAGAAATGCCATCATCGAGCACGTCCAGAATGGAAACCATTTTCAATGCACCTGGTGAGCCATCCGGCGCGGTTTCGCGAAATTCGACCAGCCGCGAATTGACTCGACTCTGCAGCAAGAACTGCGTGTACTGGTCCACACTGTCTTCGTCCATGCCGCCGCCAGCATGCCGACTGTTCTGATAGCGAAGGTACAGCGCGTAATGTTCTGTGACAAAACCCAGTTTGAGCACACGGGCAGATAGCCCCTCGTGACGCGCCCAGGCGCGTCGTTGGCTGCGGTTGGGATTGAACCGTTCGACTATCACCCGCAAGGGCGTGCATGCTTGGCAATTGTCGCAATAGGGCCTGTAAGTAAACATCCCGCTGCGGCGAAATCCCTTGCTAACCAACTCGGAATAGGTCGAGTTGTTGATCAGATGGCTAGGTGTTGCGACCTGTGACCGGGCCTGTCGTTGTGGCAAGTAGCTGCAGTCATAGGGAGCCGTTGCGTAGAACTGCAGTGTTTGTAGTGGAAAGTCTTTGAGGTCTGTCACGGTGGGAGCATCAGGCAGACAAAATGTGATTCCAGTATAGGGGGCTAAAGTGCCATTTGACGGGTGGCTCAAGTTGAGCGCGCTCTATATGCTTCAAAAATACTTTACGGGTTATCTCTTGTGCCCCCAGGGACGCCAGATGAGTGGTGTTCTGCTGGCAGTCGATGGATGCGATCCCGTGTTCGCGACAAAATCCGACCAGGGCCGCCAGCGCAATTTTGGATGCATTGGGAACATGCGTAAACATCGACTCACCAAAAACTGCTCGACCGATGGCCACGCAATAGAGGCCCCCGACCAGTTTACCG
Organism: Burkholderiales bacterium; assembly: GCA_947508055.1. GTDB lineage: Bacteria > Pseudomonadota > Gammaproteobacteria > Burkholderiales > Burkholderiaceae_C > Allorhodoferax. The sequence continues at coordinate 2,723 of CANNRR010000032.1, read as the reverse complement.
CCGACCCATGTTTCTACGCTGTGTGCGTGCCCCGCGCGGTGCAGCATGCAATAGGCCTGAACCATGGATTGCAGTATCCAGGTCCCGGATTGGCTGTGCCGTGGTTTGCCGGCACAAGTTGCAATGACTTCCGGGAAAGCCGTGTCAAACCGGACTTCACACCGGGTATCACGCGTAAAACGGTTTAATGCCTGTCGCAGGGATCGATGCAACCGGAAACTTGGTGTACTCAATACCATGCGTGGGTCTGGACTCCACCAAAGGATGGGTTGCCCTTCGCTGAACCAAGGAAAAATTCCGCTGCTATAGGCCTTTAACAACGTATCAATGCTCAGATCACCACCAGCAGCCAGCAGCCCTGGTGCGTTCGAGTTAATGTCCCAGGCGCCGTTGGTTGGCGGAAAGTCGCCGCCGGGTTCCAGCCAGGTCAATGGAAATTGCTTATTTGACATGCGTCCGGGTGGGTATTGGTTCTGAGTGAAAGGAAAAAAGTGTTCGCATCTAAAAGACATGACCCTCATGCGGTTAGAATGCTAGTTGTCGGGGCGTAGCGCAGCCTGGTAGCGCATCTGGTTTGGGACCAGAGGGTCGAAGGTTCGAATCCTTTCGCCCCGACCATCATATACAACAAAGGCCCTTTTTGGGCCTTTGTGCTTTGTGCCCGTAGCTCAGTCGGATAGAGCATCAGCCTTCTAAGGTCATGCAATAGTTTTTCAGGATGAGAGCTGATTATAAAAATCATTATAAATCAACGACTTAGCGGCGCTCATAAAATTTTTCGCTTCAAAAACCATCAATTTTCGGCATAAGTTGGTGAGATTTTGGTGAGATGGATGGGTTGGAGAGGGTGTTGGCGCTCCAACACAGCAACATTTGCATGGATTCATTGGAATGTTCGTTGTGTGGATAGAATCGAATACTATGCGTCCGTAACTCAGTTGGATAGAGTATCCGGCTTCTACCCGGACTGTCGGGGGTTCGAATCCCTCCGGACGCACCATTAGGCGCTAATTCAATGGACCCGACACTCATTCTTGCTGACCTTCGTGAACAATTTGGGGCCAAGAAGACCGTCCTCTATGCAGATGAGTTGGCGGAAGCGCTCGGCAAAACTGTCGATGCGATCTATTCTCTTACTGCGCGTGATGGCTTGCCTGTCCCTATTCTGGTAGTCGGCGGGCGCCCAGCTGCATCAATATATGCAGTTGCGGATTGGCTTGCTGGTAACGCCGTCAAAGCGAAAAAGAGCAAGGCAGCGCAGTCAACTGCGGTTTCGATCCCTGAACCCAAACGCAAGAGAGCAAGTTTAGGGAAATATCTCCTCGCATTGCAGGTCCAGCAGGGCTTTCTTGCAGAATTGCATGCGGCGATTCAGTCCAACTTGCTCAGTGCTGGCGAGGCCCAGTTCAGCGGCTTTGGCGGTGATGAAAACGAGACGACTTTTGATGACTACGTCGAGCCGTTTTTTGTAGATTCCGACGGTTCGGTAGTCTCGCACGCACGCGATGAAGATAAGGCGACCAACGTCAGTCAATCCATGCCGCCCTCCGCCACCGTCCAATGGATGACATGGGACAACGCTCTGGCCAAAGTGTGGCAAGACGAAGAATCCCGCTTGACCTGGCTCGCAAAATCAGAACCTGCATTCCCCGGCCTTCGCGAGGCGGTCAAAGCACGCCGCGACGCCATTTTGAACAAGATCTGAGCGGTACCTCAATCGGGGAAAGCTCCCTCAATGGTGTAGGGTTCGCCCTCCGGCGCGACCGAGTGCTTTCCATCCAGCCATTGCCCAACGTAAAGTGCAACCAAATCCGGGGTCATGTTTGCCAATAGCTGCGGCAAATTGGGCAGTGCCGTCGATGCCTTATCCACGATGTTGGCAAACGTGCCCAACCATTCCACACCCTCAGTGGTTGCAAACGCTTCAAGACATTGGCGTTGCGTTGGGCTGGCAATCAACAAAAGATAGTCCGCACGGATGCGAGGTGAGAGCGTCATGCCCGATATTTTGCATGCGATTGACTTGGCGTCAAATCGGCTATTTCGACTACCGTGGCCGGTCATGATGGTGGCACAATCCCCAACCAATAAAGCAAGGGAACTCATGGCGACAGCAGCAACCAAAAAAGCGGCAGCGACTAAAAATGTGTACTACGCCAACGTGGCGTTTTACGTGCCCCGCAAGGGTTGCGTCATCAATGAAATACGGTTCAGCGATGACTACGAAGGCTTGGTGCAGAGCATCATGAAGGACGTGTTTTACTACACCGGTGATGATGGCTTTCGGAACTTTGACGCCAAAGCCACTCAGGAGAAACCCGAGTCCAGCAAGACCAGCCTGACGGTATCACATCGCTCTTGGAAGAAGCCCTACAAGGCCACCGTGGTGGCGGGCAGGACAGGTCTGCAAAAACTGTTTGACCACTGCTTGCACAAGACCGTCGTTGAGGGCGAAACCATGCACGAAGCCCTGGTGCGCGACAGCTACATCGGTGAAGATGAAGGCTTTGTGGTTCGTGAAGGCGTGTTTGAACTCCCCGCAAAAACACCACTGCACTTCATGAGCATGGCCTACCATGACAACGAAAAAAATGACATGGTCATGTATCTGGACATGCAAACCGACTATGTCACCCTGATGCAGCGTTGGATAAATCATTTGGGTGCCTTTGGTGACACCACATTCAAAATCACCAACGCCGTTGCAACCCCATTTGGTCTTG
>CANNRR010000031.1 GCA_947508055.1 Burkholderiales bacterium | reverse complement strand
ATCAACCTCAAGGGGTTCCGGTTTGCTGACCGCGATCTGGAGATCTTTGAGGCGGCTTCTGCCTATGAAGCGCGTGAGGTGCTGGCGCAAAACCCCGATATCGCCGTGGCGCTGGTGGATGTGGTGATGGAGACCGATGACGCCGGTCTGCGCCTGGTTGAGTACATCCGCAAGGAATTGAAAAACACCGTGGTGCGTCTCATCATCCGCACCGGTCAGCCGGGGTTGGCACCGGAGCGCTACGTTATTGACCACTACGACATCGACGATTACAAGGATAAGACCGAACTCACAGCGACGCACTTGTACACCGCCGTGCGTTCTGCGGTCAAGTCCTATCGCGACTTGCGCACCATTGACTTGAACCGGGTCGGGTTGCAGCATGTATTGAAGTCAGCGCCCGACATTTACCGCATCACCAACCGATCGCTGGACCAGTTTTTCCAGGGCGTTTTGACACAAATCATTGGTTTGTGCAACCTGTCGGGTTCGAGCTTTATTTCCACGGTGGATGGTGTCATTGCCACGTTTGATCACCATGAGGCAATGCTTCAGGCAGCATCTGGCAGTCTGGCCAGCGAAGATCGCTTCGAGCGGATTCGCAGTCAATGCAGCGAGGCGGTGCTGACCGGGCAAATGCCCGCTGGTTTGCGCAAGGATGCCTATGTGGTGCCGCTGCTGGTGCAGCGCGTGCCGGTCGGGTTTATCTACATTGAGCCGACCCAGGACCTGGACCAGTCAGACCGCGGCCTGATCGGCATGATGGCGCAGCAATGCTCCAGTGCGCTGGAGAATTTGCGTCTGCACATTGACCTGACCCAGTCCTACGACCACATGCTGGACATGCTGGCCAAAATTGCCGAGTTCAAGGACAGCACCACCGGCAGTCATATCAACCGCATTGACCATTACACGCGCCTGCTCGCCGCCGAGTTGGGCATGTCCGAAGAAGAGGCCATCCTGTGTGGCAAGGCCAGCCGCTTGCATGACGTGGGCAAGGTTGGGATACCGGACGCGATTTTGCGCAAGCCCGGCAAACTGACGTCCGAGGAGTACGAAGTGGTGCGCTCGCACACTCAGATTGGCGGGCGCATTTTGGCCGATGACCGCATACTCGAAATGGCTTGTGATGTGGCTCTGCACCACCATGAACGCTGGGATGGCTCTGGTTACCCTGAAGGGCGGCCCTCGCGTGAGTTCCACATGGTGACGCGTATCGTCAGTGTGATAGATGTGTTTGATGCGCTGGTGAGTCGGCGCCCCTACAAAGACCCCTGGGAGCCCGAACGGGCGGCGCAAGAGATAGAACAAGGCGCAGGCACCCAGTTTGATCCGACGGTGGTGCCAGCCTTTTTAAAGCTCTACCGCAACGGGAGCTTCGATTCCATCATTCTTGCCGCGCAGCACGAGAGCAGTTTCCCTGAGCCCAAAACCCTCTGACTGCCATTTTGCGGTTCTTTGACCCCTGCAGCCTCGTTACCATCAAAGAGTTCCCGGCGCAGGCTTGTGTGGCGCCAATTCCCAAAGGAGATTTCATGTTCAGTAGTCTGATGCCCCAGCGCGCAGCGTTTTATGATTTGCTGGCCGCGCACTCCGACCGGGTGGTAGCGGGTGCCAACGCCACCTTGCGCCTGATGAACGGGCTGGGCGTTGGCACCGAAGACATGGCCGTGCTGGTGGCTGAAGTCAACATGAATGAGCAAAGTGCCGACACGATCAAGGCGGAACTCATCGCCCTGCTGCATCGCTCGTTTACCACGCCCATCAACCGCGACCAGATCCACACCCTGACCATTGAGCTCGACAACGTGCTCAACGCCCTCAAAAGCGTAGCTAATGCCGTTGGTATGTACAACATTCAGGAGTCCACCGCCGAGGCCCGGGAAATGGCTTCGCTGGGTGCAGATGCCTGTATGCGACTGAATCGCGCTGTGATCGCCCTGCCCGACAAAAAGCGCAACCCCGAAACCGTGGGCTTGTGCAAAGAGATTGACGCCATCGAGTCCCAGGCCGACCGGGTGCAGCGCAAGGCCATCACGCAACTGTTCAAGGACGGTGGTTCGGTCTGGACGGCGCTGAAAATGCGTGAGTTCTATGCCTTGCAGGAGGATGTACTGGACCGTTGCGAAGACGCTGCCAAGACCATCGAAGAAATCCTGATCGAGAACTCCTGAGCAGCCGATCCATGGAACACCTCTCCATCAGCATCTGGTCGCTGGTACTGCTGATTGCAGTGGCCCTGGCCTTCGACTTCATGAATGGTTTTCATGACGGCGCCAACTCCATCTCGACCATTGTGGCTACCGGCGCTCTGACGCCCAAGCAGGCGGTGCTGTTTGCGGCCGCATTCAACTTTGTCGCCCTTTGGGTTTTTCAACTCAAGGTGGCCGCCACCATCGGCAAAGGCACGGTAGATCCGGCATTTGTCGACCACTATGTGATTTTTGGTGCCCTTATGGGTGCGCTGGCCTGGAACATCATCACTTGGTACTATGGAATTCCCTCGTCGTCTTCGCATGCGCTGGTGGGCGGCTTGGTGGGCGCCACGGTCGTTAAAGCAGGCGGCCTTGCGCCCATTATGTGGAGCGGTTTTGGCAAGATTTTGCTGTTCATCATCATTTCTCCGCTGGTTGGTTTCTTCATAGGCGGCATGCTGATGGTGCTGGTGGCCTGGGCCTTTAGAAACAAGTCACCTCACCAGGCCAGTAGTTGGTTTCGGTATGGGCAACTGTTTGCGGCTGGCGCCTACAGCCTGGGCCATGGCGGCAACGATGCGCAAAAAACCATCGGCATTATCTGGTTGCTGATGATTACCGCAGGCATCTCAACAGCGGACGTGGCCACGCTGCCCATGTGGGTGGTGTACTCCTGCTACGGTGCCATTGCCTGGGGGACCTACCTGGGTGGCTGGCGCATTGTCAAAACCATGGGCAGCAAGATTACCAAGCTCAACGCAGTCAGCGGGTCATGTGCGTCCATGGGCGGTGCCATCAGCCTGGGTCTGGCTACCCTGGGCGGCATTCCGGTGTCGACCACGCACACCATCACCGGAGCCATTGTGGGCGTCGGCACGGCGCAGGACGTGAAAGCGGTGCGCTGGGCGCTGACCTTTAATCTGGTCGTGGCCTGGGTGCTGACAATTCCGGCCTCGGGTTTGATTGCAGCGCTGTTCTGGTACGTGGGCCGCAGCTTCCTTTAATTAGTTGGGGTAAGAGCACATCGCCACGCGAGTGGTCTGACCCACAAGTTCTCAGTATGCCAAGGACCGTTTCATGCTCAACAATGTCATGCCACACCGCAGTTCATTTTTCAATCTGCTGGCGGCACACACCGACCGGCTGGTTGCAGGGGCCAGCGCCACGTTGCGACTGATCACCGGGCTGGGTAGTCAGGGTGAGCAAACCGACAGCCTGATTGAGGAAGTGAACCTGAACGAGACCAGCGCTGACGGCATCAAGGCCGAGTTCATCAAGCTGCTCTACGAGTCGTTCACCACCCCGATTAACCGGGACCAGTTGCACACGCTGATTCTGGACCTGGACCGGGTGCTCGATACCCTGCAAAGCGTGGCCAACGCCATCCGCATGTACAACATTAGCGATTCGACGCCCGAGGCGCGCGCGCTTGCCGCTTTGGCGTCCGACGCCTGCTTGCGGATCAACCGCGCGGTGATTGCCCTGGCGGATCGGAAACAGGCAACCAAGATTGCCGTGTTGTGCCCCGAAATTGACGCGCTGAAATCGCAGGCCAGCGCGGTCATGCGCGAGGCCGTGACCAAGCTGTTTCGAGAAGAAGGCGATGAACAGGCCGCCTGGCATGCCATGAAAATGCGTCGCTTTTACTTTACCCAGGTTGCCGTGCTGGACGGCTGCAAACGTGCGGGCAGGACCATGGAAGAGATACTGCTCGAAAACGCCTGATGGCTTGCTGCGCGTTACGTCATTTGCTGGTAAGCCTGCACAGCTTTGCCGACTGATACAAAGTACTTCTGAGGCCCTAGCAAACCCAACCGATGCAGGTTGTCCAGTTGCTCTCGTAATGGCCGTGGGCAATCTGCAAACTTGATTTGCACACCATGCATGTTGAGGTCGCGCTGCAACTGTGCAAAATGTTCAGCCGCGGTGATGTCTATATCGGTGATGGCCTGCGCATCGATCACCAGCCACTGCAAGTCCGGCCCGGCTGCATCGACCAGAGTTTTGATACGCGCCATAACATGGCGTGCGTTCGCAAAAATCAAGGGTGCATAGGGCCGGTACACCAGCAGTCCGGGAATGCGCTCGCCGTCTTCATCGTTTTTGCAGTCGTGAAATTTGCCGTCGTGCGGCAGGCGTCGCAATACTGCGTCCCCGGGACGCGATATCTCGACCAGCACGGCAATCAATGACACCAGCAAGCCCAACAGGATGCCGGGCACTACACCTGCGACCAGGATGGCACCTGTCACTCCTACCGCAATGCCAAATTCGATCCGGTCGATGCGCAGCATCCGGCGCAGAGATGCCGCTTCCAGCATACCCAGGGCAATCACCACCAGAATGGCACCCAGAGCTACCTTGGGCAGGTGGGCAATAACGCTGGTCAGAAACAGCAGGAACACCAGCAGCCCGGCGGCTGCCACCAGTTGCGCAACTTGCGAGCGGGCGCCCGCCGAGTCGGCAATGGCGGTGCGCGATTGACTGGCGGACACGGCAAAACCTTGCCAGAGCGCGGCCAGTATGTTGGCTGCGCCCAGGGCCACCAGTTCCTGGTTGGGGTTGATCTCATCGTGGTGCTTTTCTGCGAATGTTTGGGCCAGCAAGATGCCGTCTGAAAACGTCAAAAATGCCAGCGCCAGCGCAGCAGGTGCCAAGGCGGCGATGTCCGTAAAAGTCAGCGCAAAGAGCATCGGATGCGGAATGCCTTGGGGCATATCCCCAACCAGGGCCACGCCGTATTGCGGCAAATCCAGAGTAACGGCCAGCACGGTGGCCACTGCGCAGGCCGCCAACGCGCCCGGAATCTGAGGCAACCAGCGTTGTAGCGACCAGAGCAGGGCCATTAGCCCGGTACCCAGCGCCAAGGTGGGCCAGTGGGTTTGCGGCAATTGCGCCATCAAGGAGTTCAGCACCGGAAAGAATGCGTCGCCGTCTGTTTTTAGACCAAATAGCTTGCCCAGTTGGGTCGCCAGCAACAACAACGAGGCGCCGTTGAGATAACCCACCAGCACCGGGCGCGACAAGAGGTCTGCAATCGTGCCCAGTCGCAACCGGGCGGCGAACAGCAACACGGCGCCTGACAGCAACGCCAGCTCGGCCGCCAGTACCGCCATGCGCGCCGGGTCACCCGCGGCCAGCGGCAAGATGACCGAGCCTGCCAGCAGCCCGATAGCCGCGTCCGGGCCAGCAATCACCTGGCGAGAACTGGCAAACAATGCGTAACCCACGCATGCTGCCAGTGCCGCATACAGACCGGTCACGGCAGGCAGGTGTACCAGTTCAGCATAGGCAATGACAGACGGAATCATGACCACGCAAGCTGACAGACCCGCAATCACATCGTGTCGAAGCCAGCCCATGGGGTAGGTGCGTAAAATCTGCAGCAGCGGTAGCCAACTTGACCGAGAAGGAGCGTGGGAGGCTTGCGCAGAGCGATCGTTATTCATGGTTTTGCAGCACATGCTACGCGATTGGCGTGCATACGCCGCTCATGGCGGCCGCAGTCAGTATGTCGGCATAGCGCTGTTACTTGCTGCTAGGAAACGCAAACATCGCCCCCTCACGCACCCCCGCACTCGGCCAGCGTTGTGTGATGGTCTTGCGCTTGGTGTAAAAGCGCACCGCATCCGGCCCATAAGCGTGCAGGTCGCCAAACAGCGAACGCTTCCAGCCCCCAAACGAGTGGTACGCCACCGGCACGGGCAGGGGCACGTTGACGCCTACCATACCGACCAGAATGTTGTCGCTGAAATAGCGTGCAGCCTCCCCATCGCGGGTGAAGATGCAGGTGCCATTGCCGTATTCGTGTGCGTCGATCAGGTCCATGGCTTCTTGCAGCGTTTTGACGCGCATGACCCCCAGCACCGGCCCAAAGATTTCTTCCTGGTAAATCACCATGCCGGGTTTGACGTGGTCGAACAGGCAGGGGCCCAGGAAGTAGCCGTCCTCATGGCCGGTGACCTTCACGCCACGCCCGTCCACCACCAGTGCGGCACCCTCGGACACACCCTGGTCTACGTAGCCTTTGACTTTCTCGTAGTGCTGCTTGGTCACGAGCGGCCCCATGTCGCTGCTGGCGTCCGTTCCGGGGCCGACTTTCATTTTGGAAATTTCCACCTTCAGTGCGGCGACCACGGCGTCGGCGGTGGCGTCCCCAATCGCCACGACCAACGGAATGGCCATGCAGCGCTCACCACAGGAGCCGTAGGCCGCACCCATCAGCGCGTTCACGGCGTTGGCAATGTCGGCGTCGGGCATGACCACGGCGTGGTTCTTGGCGCCGCCCAGGGCTTGCACGCGCTTGCCGTGGGCGCAGCCTTCTGTGTAGATGTATTCGGCAATGGGCGTGGAGCCAACAAAACTCACCGCCTTCACGCGGGGGTCGGTCAGCAGCGTGTCCACGGCTTCCTTGTCACCATTGACCACATTGAGCACGCCCGGTGGTAGTCCGGCTTGCAGCGCCAGTTCGGCAATGCGCAGCGTGCTGCTGGGGTCGCGCTCGGAGGGCTTCAAAATGAAGGTGTTGCCACAGGCCACGGCCATGGGCCACATCCACAGCGGCACCATGGCGGGGAAGTTGAACGGGGTAATGCCGGCTGTGACGCCCAGTGGCTGGAACTCGCTCCAGGAGTCCATGGCAGGGCCGACGTTTTTGCTGTGCTCGCCCTTGAGTAGTTCAGGTGCGTAGCTGGCGTACTCGACGTTCTCGATGCCGCGCTGCAACTCGCCGGCAGAGTCGCTCAACACCTTGCCGTGCTCGGCCGTGATCAGGGCGCACAGTTCGTCGGAGTGCTGCTCCAGCAGAACCTTGAGGTTGCTCATCACGCGGGCGCGCTTGAGCGCGGGCGTATTGCGCCATGCCGGGTAGGCGGCTTGCGCGCTGGCAATTGCCTCTTCCACCGTGGCCTTGCTGGCCAGCAGGACACGCTTTTCGGCTTTACCCGTAGCGGGGTTGAATACGTCCTGTGCACGGGTGCCGGGGGTGACAATTTTGCCGTCAATGAGGTGGCCGACAATGGGGAGTTGAGACATGATTTTTCCAGAAAATTTTGAATTAAATAGGGCTATAGCCCCCGTCAATACTGCGTAAGCAGCTATTAAAAAAGGAGCTAACGGAGTCAGGCGGTGGCGTTCAGCGCCTCGCCCAGTGCGTTCACGAGGCTGTCGATCTCGGCCTTCTCGATGATGAAGGGCGGTGCCAGTTGGATGGTGTCGCCACCGTAGCGCACATAAAAGCCTTTTTCCAGGCAGCGCATGGCAATCTCGTAGGGTCGCTTGGCCGGCTCTCCGGGCAGGGCTGCAATGGTGATGCCGGCGGCCAGGCCGTAGTTGCGGATGTCAGCCACATGTTTTGCGCCCTTGAGGCTGTGCACCGCCTGCTCGAAGTAGGGTGCCAGTGCGGCCACACGTTCGACCATGTTCTCCTCGACCAGCACGTCCAGCGCGGCAATGCCGGCGGCGCACGCCACCGGGTGGGCCGAGTAGGTGTAGCCGTGCGGGAATTCGAGCATGTAGTCCGGGCCACCCTGGGCCATGAAGGTGTCGTAGATTTCCTTTTTGGCAACCACCGCACCCAGAGGTTGCGCGCCGTTGGTGATCTGCTTGGCCACGTTCATGATGTCGGGCACCACGCCAAAGGCGGCCGCGCCGGTGTAAGCGCCCATGCGGCCAAAACCGGTGATGACCTCGTCAAAAATCAGCAGGATGTTGTTGGCCGTGCAGATCTCGCGCAGGCGGGCCAGGTAGCCCACCGGGGGAATCACCACGCCGGCCGAACCGGACATGGGTTCCACGATGACGGCGGCAATGTTGGAGGCGTCATGCAAGGCAATCAGCTTCAGCAACTCGTCGGCCAGTTCGGCACCTGTAGGTGGCATGCCCTTGTAAAACGAACCCGCCGCAGGCTGGGTGTGGGGCAGATGGTCTGACTCGATCCCTTGGCCGAATGTCTTGCGGTTGCCCAATATGCCACCGACCGAGATGCCGCCAAAGTTCACGCCGTGGTAACCCTTTTCGCGGCCGATCAGCCGCGTCTTGGTGCCCAGGCCTTTGGCTCGCCAGTAGGCGCGCGCCATTTTGAGCGAGGTGTCCGCCGACTCGGAACCGGAGCCGGTGAAGAACACATGGTCCAGCCCTTCGGGGGTCAATGCGCAAATCTTGTTGGCCAGCTCGAATGACAACGGGTGGCCAAACTGGAAGGCGGGGGAATAGTCCATGGTGCCGATCTGGCGGCTCACCGCTTCGGTTATCTCTGGGCGGCCATGCCCCAGGCCGCAGCACCACAGGCCCGAGAGGCCGTCCAGAATTTTGCGGCCATTGCTGTCGGTGTAATAGGCGCCCTGGGCGCTCACCATCATGCGCCCGGACTGGGGACCAGCGGCCTTGAAGTTGCGGTTGGCCGTGAAGGGCATCCAGTGCGCCTCCATCCATGCGGCGTCGCCGGGGAAAGCGCTGGTACTGGTGACGGCGGTCGAAGCGGTGGTGTCGTTGAGTTTCATGGCGTTCCTTATCCTGTTGACGGGGCATACACATTCTGTTCGAATCTGTTACTCTCATAAAGTATCAAATATCACTATTCAGTTGCAAGAATATGCAAGTAAAAAGTAAAGCGGTGCTGGGCCAGATCAGTGACATGGATTTGCGCCTGCTGCGGGTGTTCCGTGCGGTGGTGGACTGTGGTGGTATGGCGGCGGCTGAACTGGAATTGAATATCGGCACCTCCACCGTCAGTCGCCACGTCAAGGACCTGGAAACGCGGTTGGGCCTGACCCTGTGCCGCCGTGGGCGTGCTGGCTTTGCGTTGACGTCCGAGGGCGAGAAGATTTATGCCCAGACCGCGCAGTTGCTGGCCGCCACTGACGCCTTTCGCAGCGGGGTCGACGAGATCCATCAGCGCATGGGCGGCCAATTGAATGTGGCCATGTTCGACAAGACTGCCAGCAACCCGCAGTCGCACATTGCCCAGGCGATTGCACTGTTCACCCGCCAGGCGCCCGACGTGGCGCTGAACCTGCATGTGGGCACCATGACGGCTATTGAGCGCGGGGTGCTTGATGGTCAGTACCAGATTGGCATCATTCCGGGTCATCGCAGTTCAGACGCGCTCGAATACGCTGAGTTGTTCAATGAAACGATGCTGTTGTATGGTGGCGCAGACCACCCATTGGCTGGTGCCGATCCCAAGACGCTGGATTGGGACAGCTTGCGCAATTATCCATTTGCGGGTTTGGGGTATCACTCACCGAATATGGAAATCAGTCAGCAGGTGCGCCTGACGCGCAAGGCGACAGGCTTTGATCAGGAGGCGATTGCCACCTTGATTTTGTCAGGCCAGTTCTTGGGATTTTTGCCTGACCACTACGCGCAGAGCTTTGTGCGTGCGGGGCAGATGCGTGCAATCCAACCGGCATTGTTTCGCTACGAATGCCAGTTCTTTGCCATTACCAGGCGCTCACCGCAGCCAGCGCGGGCGACGCGAGCGTTTCAGGACTGCCTTGCCAAGACACACGCCGCGGGTTAGCGGCGGAGCGTGGGGGCTGCAATTCCCCGCCTGGCCGCCCCAAGGAGAATTAGCCCCATGAGGGGGCAGCGACCCGCGAAGCGGCGGAGCGTGGGGGCTCTATTTGATCAGCCGCCCTTTTTGGAGCGCTTGCCGGGGTTCTTCTTGCTGCGGGTGGCGACGCCACGCTCCAGGCTGACGCGCTGCCCGCGGCCACCGGTTGGCAGGGTGAAGCCTGGCAGGGTTGCGGGACGTGGCGTGGCCTTGCGGTCTGCTTCGGTGAAGATCTGATTGCCCATGGGTTTCTTTCCTGAGAAATTGGTTGGAGATTTTGAATTTTTTGCAAAGGCAGTATTAGGCCATAAACTCAGACGGGTTTAAAGCCGGCGGCCGACGACATTGTTTGTCAAGACATTAGGCAGGCTAATACAATGGCCAAGCCGGCTCACCCACTGTTGGGGTCGGCATAAATCACCTCAGCCATGCGAACCTTTGACACCGACGCCCTAGAATGCTTGGCAGCTATTGTAGAGGAGGGCGGCTTCGAGCGGGCGGCGGTGCGACTCTCGGTCACCCAATCCGCTGTTTCACAGCGCCTGCGGGCGCTGGAGGCGCAGGTTGGCACTGTGTTGTTGGTGCGCAGTCGGCCCGTCAAACCCACTTCGGCCGGGCGTTTGTTGATCAAGCATGCCATGCAAATGCGCCTGTTGCGGGCGGATCTGGAAACTGATTTGCAGGACCTGACACCAGGTGCCGGTGCGTTGCGTGAAGAGGACCGCATCTCCATCGCCATCAATGCCGACAGCATTTCCACCTGGGCGCTGCCCGCACTTGGGGCGCTGGTGCGTGAGGGCCTGCCTCTGGAAATCATCACCGACGACCAGGATTTCACCCACGAATGGTTGCGTGAAGGCCAGGTACTGGGTTGCGTGACCACGCTCAAGCAGGCGCTACGGGGTTGTAAAGTGTTGCCGCTGGGTGTGATGCATTACGTAGCGGTCGCAAGTGCAACGTATGCAAGCACTAACTGCCCAAACGGATTGACGCCCCACAATTTCCGGCGGATTCCGTTCATAGCGTTTAACCGCAAGGACGACTTGCAAACCGAATTTGTTGGCCGTGCCTGCGGCTTGCGCCGCGTGTCTTTGAGTCAGCGCTTCGTACCTAGTTCGGAGGGCCAGGTCCGCGCTGTTCTGGCGGGCTGGGGTGCCAGCGTTGTGCCGGAGCTACAGGTGCAGGGGTTACTGGCCAGCGGTGAGTTGGTCAACCTGGCTCCCAACACCACATTGCCGGTGAACCTGTACTGGCATTGCTGGAACCTGGACTCAGTGGTTATTGACCGGTTGACCGCCGCGCTGTCCGGTGCCGCCGGTGCGGTACTGAAAACGCCAAGGTCATAAACAGTGCCTCGCGCGTTTTTGACGCCAAAACTCGTTATCTCACCAGCAGCACTGGCACCTTGCAGTGTGCCAGTACTTGCGTGGCCACCGAGCCCATGACCATATTTATGACCGATCCATGCCCATGCGAGCCCATCACGATCAGGTCGAATTTGCCCTCGGATGCGGCCTTGGCTATCGATGCACCAGCCGGGCCAACCTTCCAGACAGTTTTGGCGTCGATACCGTGGCGAAGCAAAAACTTGGTGACCGGTGCGACGATTTTTTCGCTTTCCTCTGCATAGTAGGTTTCGACGATTCCCTTGCCCAAGGCAGCGCGTGCGCGTGGTGGCAGCGCCGGTTGGACGGTAAACACGATGTAGCTGTTGGTACTGCTCAGCAGGCTTTCGTGCGTACTCAGATAGGCCAGCATGCGCTTGCTGAAAGCACTGCCGTCAACGGCCAGAAGAATTTTCATGCCTCACTCCTCGATGTGTTGTGGTCAGTGTAACCAAGCCACATGGCGCCCGGTGCCCGGCACAGCCTCCGTGCGACAGCAGGGCCTTTGAATCTGCTGCAAAAACAATAGCTGTATGCGCACGTTTCGCGGCGCCTAGTGCCAGATTTCTATCAAAAGTTGTGACTGAAACCGGACTTGTTCATTCTTGCGCGCGTAACCCAGCGGGTTGGCCACCACATGGCAACCGTGGTGCCGGTAGTCGCTGGGCGCGTGCAGATGGCCATGCAACCAGCATGGGGCCAGGGGCAGCAAGTCGTCCAGCGCGTTGCAGAAACCAGCGGTGCCCGGTGTCCGCCCATAGCGCGGGTCTGCGCTGCGCAGACTGGGTGCAAAGTGGGTGACCGCCACCGTCGGTCCCGCAAATGCTTGGGCCAGCGCTTGGCGTAACCAGGTCTGGCAGCGCAGGGCCTGCTCGCGCACGCCTTCGGCCAGCCAGGGTTCGCCATTGCGCACCGTTAGCGTCTTGCGCAAATAGTAGTTGGCGGCGCGAAAGGCTTTGTCGCGGGCCTTGAGCTGCAGTGCCAGCGGATTGGCCGCAGTTTGGCCCAGTGAAGCTTGCTTGACGGCATCGACAGTCGGCCCCAACGCATCAAAGTCTGACCACAAGGTGGTGCCCACAAACCGCACGCCATCGAGCACTACGCTTTCGCGCTCCAGCCAAATCAGTCCCAATCGATGGCAGGTCTCGCGCAAGCGGGCGTCGGCGACGTCGAAGTCCAGGCCATCGTATTCATGGTTGCCCGGTACAAACAGCACCGGCGTTGGCCATCCGGACAGTGGGGAAAATCGACCCAGACCAAAGTCGTTGTCCAGCAGTTGCGAACCTGCCTGGTATGAGCCGATGTCGCCTGCCAGCACCAATACGTCGGCACCCGGGGCCGGTTGCGCAACCCAATTGGGGTGCGCCTCCAGGTGCAGGTCCGACAACAGCTGAATCTTCGTCATGTTCCAAATGCTTTTGCAGCCAGTGACATGACCTGGGTGCGAAGCCAGGTATGGGCGCTGGAAATATCCTGGCGCTGGTGCCACAGGGCGTCGACCTGGACGACGGGCGGCACAAAGGGTAACTCGCGTAACACGAGTTGGTCGGCAAAGCCGGTCACATTGACAAAGTGGCGTGGTAGCACGGTTAACAGATCAGAGTGGGCCACGATCTTGCCAGCCGTGAAAAACTGGTTGACGGTCAGCACCACGCGCCTGCTACGGCCCAACGCGCTCAGGGCTTGGTCGATGAAACCGTAGGCCCGGCCCGAGAAGCTCACCAGCATGTGGCGGGCATCGCAATAGCGCTTGAGTGTCAACGACCCCTTAGCCAGAGGGTGCCCCTTGCGCATGACGCAAACATACTCGCCCTGGAACAGCCGGTGGTGCAGGAATGAAATTGCCTCGCCCGCCTGCGCCCGCGCAGTCAGGTCGGACATAACGGCCGGGAAATTTCCAATAGCCAAATCGGCATGGCCTTCGTCAAGCAGACGGCGCGGGTCACGCGTGATGAGGGGTACCACGCGCAGCGACACATCGTGGGCTTGCGCAGTGATCAGTTCGACCAAAGGCGGCATCAACTCTGCGGCGGTGGCGTCCGCCATGGTCAGCACAAAGGTCGTGGCGGCGGTGGCCGGATCAAACACATTGGGCGCCAGCGCATTCTGTAGGCGTTGCAGCGTGTCGCGCACGGCGGGCCACAGTTCCTGCGCCCGGGCGGTGGGCTCCAGTGTTCGCCCTTTGCGCACCAGTAGTTCGTCGCCCAGAGCATCGCGCAGGCGCCGCAGGGCGTTGCTGACCGCCGGCTGGGTTATTGATAGAAGCTGGGCTGCACGGGTCAGGTTGCGCTCAGCCATCACCACGTCAAATACCTTGAGTAGATTCAGGTCCAGCGTGCGCAGAGTTTTAAGTGCCATAACGAATCATAAGCCTTGTGAATGAATGGCATCACTAACATAAAGTTGAACAATATTAGTAGAAACCCTAACATTAACCCATGCTAATTCGCAAACTGTGCTCCTTCCAACCGTCCAAGGGTTTTTCCATGGTCCGTTCCATTCATCCCTATTTCGTACCCCGTGCGGCCCAATCCGATGGCTTTGACCGCCGCTTGGGTGTGCCCAGTCGCAAGCGCGGTCTGGACCGTTCTCGCTCCCTAGCGGGCATGCTGCTGGCTGCCGTCGTCACCGCATTGATGGTGGTTGCTGACCAACTGATCGATACCTGGGCCGACGGCCACTTGTTGGCCGTTTGGGTCGCCTTGTGGACGGTAGCCTTCACCGCACTGGCTTTGTTGGCACCGCCATTGCGCCAAATGGCCGATTTTGCAGCAGCACGGTTCACCTGCTGGTCTGCCGCACGTGCCCAGAAACGTTCCGACAATGCAATGTTGGCCTTGGCGCAACAAGACCACCGCGTCATGTCCGATCTGCAGGTTGCCTGCATGCGCAACGAATTCGAGGTCTGAATACTGCGTCAACCGACCAACAAAAAAGCCACCGCAGTTCGGTGGCTTTTTTTTGTGCGCGGGGCGATCAGGCCGTCAGGCTTTGTTCCAGCATGGCTTTGGTTTCCACCAGTTGCTTGGGTAAGTGGTAGGCCAGTTGAGTAAACAGCTCGTCGTGCAGGGCAAATTCCTGCTTCCATGCGTCCTTGTCCAGGCTGGTGACACTGTCAAATTGGGCCTGGCTGAAGTCCAGACCCGTCCAGTTGATTTCTGAATAGGCGGGGCTCACGCCGAACCCATTTTTCAGGCCCGTCGCCCTACCTTCCAGGCGGTCAATCATCCACTTGAGCACGCGCATGTTCTCGCCATAGCCGGGCCATACGAACTTCCCGTCATCACCCTTTCGGAACCAGTTGACGCAATAGATGTTGGGCAGTGTGCCACCGGAAACTTCCAATTTGTGTTCCATGTCCAGCCAGTGCTGGAAGTAGTCGCTCATGTTGTAACCGCAGAACGGCAGCATGGCGAACGGGTCGCGACGCACCACACCCATTTGGCCAACAGCGGCGGCGGTGGTCTCGGAGCCCATGGTGGCGGCCATGTAAACCCCTTCCATCCAGGTACGGGCTTCGGTCACCAACGGCACGGTGGTCGAGCGGCGGCCGCCGAAGATGAACGCGTCAATTGGGACGCCGGCAGGGTTGTCCCATTCAGGGTCCAGCGCCGGGTTGTTGCCCGCAGCCACGGTGAAACGTGAGTTGGGGTGAGCCGCCTTGGCGCCGGTTTGTTTGGCAATTTCTGGTGTCCAGTCATTGCCTTGCCAATCGATCAGGTGCGCAGGGACACCGCCGCCGTCTTTCTCCATGCCTTCCCACCAGACGTCGCCGTCATCGGTGAGTGCGACGTTGGTGTAAATCACGTTTTTGTCGAGACTGGCCATGCAATTCGGGTTGGTGTGGAAGTTGGTGCCTGGCGCCACGCCAAAGTAACCTGCCTCGGGGTTTATGGCGTACATCTTGCCGTCCGCGTGCGGCTTGATCCAGGCGATGTCGTCACCGATGGTGGTGACCTTCCAGCCGGCAAAACCGTCTTCCGGCGGTACCAGCATGGAGAAGTTTGTCTTGCCGCAAGCGCTGGGGAAGGCTGCTGCGACGTGGTACTTTTTGCCCTGGGGGTTTGTTACACCCAGGATCAGCATGTGCTCAGCCAACCAACCCTGGTCGCGGCCCATATTAGAGGCAATGCGCAGCGCAAAGCACTTCTTGCCCAGTAACGCGTTGCCGCCGTAGCCAGAGCCGTACGACCAGATTTCACGGGTCTCGGGGTAGTGCACGATGTACTTGGTCTTGTTGCAAGGCCATTTGACGTCAGTCTGGCCTGCTTCCAGTGGAGCCGCAATGGTGTGCATACAGGGTACAAACGCGCCCTCTGCGCCCAGTACGTCGTACACGGCTTTGCCCATTCGCGTCATGATCTTCTGGTTCACCGCAACGTAAGCGCTATCGGTCAATTCGATGCCGATGTGGGCTATGTGCGAGCCCAGCGGGCCCATGGAGAACGGCACCACATACATGGTGCGGCCCTTCATGCAGCCGTCAAACAGGGGCTTTTCGCCGTCCTTGCCAGTTTGCAGGAGCTTGCGCATGTCGGCGGGGGCCATCCAGTTGTTGGTCGGACCAGCGTTCTCTTTCTTCTCGCTGCAAATGTAGGTGCGGTCTTCGACGCGGGCTACATCAGACGGATCGGAGCAAGCCAGAAAACTGTTGGGGCGTTTGGTTTCGTTGAGTTTTTTGAAGGTGCCGGCGTCGACCAATTGCTGGCACAGGCGCTGGTACTCTTCGTCGGAACCGTCGCACCAGTAAATGGCAGCGGGTTTGGTCAGTGCGGCCATGTCGGCTACCCAGGCAATCAGCTTGGGGTTCTTGACGTAGCTCGGGGCGTTGAGGCTCAGGCCCTGCATCACGGGTGCGTTCATAAGTATGCTCCTAGTTTGAAAATCGTCTTTTCAAAATGAAAGCAGTGCTCTGACTTTGAGAAAACGTTTTCCGGGCAAACTTTGATGCAGACGCCCAGAAACTCGCGCGAATAACTTGTGCAGGACCAATATTCTAAGAACTGGAACCGAAGTTACCTACAGAGTACGGCGGAAAATTATGCAAAACCTGCATAAGGTTATGCAAGAAAGTAACTCGCGTTGGGATCAGCCCAACTGCGCATCAAAGCCGGCCGCCAGCAACACGCCCAGCACCACGTTGACATGGGCGTGGCCCCGCGTTTGCACGACCAGTTCAATTTCCGCATTTTGCGCTGAGAGTGTGGTGAACGCCCGCTGGTGGTGCACCTCTTCAATATTGGCGCCCGCCTCCGCCACCATGGCGGTGATGCGTGCCAAAGACCCGGGAACGTCACGGGCGCCGACGCGAATGCGAGCGAGACGACCGGCGCGCACCATTCCCCGCTCAATGATGGCGGCCAGCAGCAACGGGTCGATATTGCCCCCGCACAGCACCAGGCCAACCCGTTTTCCCTTGAAGCGCTCCGGGTACTTCAACAGCGCGGCCAAGCCAACGGCGCCCGCACCCTCGACTAGCGTCTTCTCCACTTCGAGCAACATCACCAGGGCTTGTTCGATATCGCCCTCATCCACCAAAACCAGGTCGTCCACTCGTTGGCGGATGATTTCCATGGGGATGCGCCCTGGCGTACCGACTGCTATGCCTTCGGCAATGGTGCTGACGCCCTGAGGGTGGTGCGTGCCTTTAATCGCGTTGAACATGGCCGGAAAACGCACTGTTTGCACGCCCACCACTTCGATGCCTGGCTTGAGCGCCTTGGCCACTGTGGCCATTCCGGAGATCAGACCTCCACCGCCAATGGCGATGATCAATGCCTCAAGGTCGGGTACATCCTCCAGCATCTCCAGCGCGACTGTTCCCTGGCCTGCCACGATGGCTTCGTCGTCGTAGGGGTGCACAAAGGTCAGGCTTCGCTGGTCCGCGAGCGCAAACGCATGGGCGCGGGCCTCCTCCAGCGTGTCTCCGTGCAGGATAACCTCCGCCCCAAAGCCTCGCGTGCGCTCCACCTTGACGCCGGGCGTGAAGCGTGGCATCACGATGACCGCGTGCAAACCCAGGCGTTGTGCGTGGTAGGCCACACCTTGCGCGTGGTTACCCGCGCTCATGGCGATTACACCCTGCGCGGATTGCGCGGGAGTCAGCTGGGCGAGCCTGTTGCAGGCGCCACGCTCCTTGAAGGACGCCGTGAACTGCAGGTTCTCAAACTTCAAGAAAACCTGCGCTCCGGTGATGTCGGATAGGGTTTGGGAGGCCACGCAGGGAGTTCGTAGCAAGTGACCTTGCAACCGTTGCGCAGCGGCAAGGATGTCGGTGTATTCAATCATGGCGCCATTGTCAGGTTATTTCGTCGGGCGTTGCGCCCAAACATTTTGATGTGAAACTTGCGCACAAGGCTTCCATCCTGCGCCAGTCTGCTGTATGGTGAACCGGTACTTCACTGTGCCGGAGGCGTTTGATGGCCAAGCGTTTGCTGTACCAGCCCTTGGGTGGGCACCTGATTCCCTCGCCGGGCCTCTTGGAGGCGCCGGTGTTGGACTTGATGTGCTCGCACTTCGTGCTCACACTGGCCGCGCGCCAGGGCGCCAGCCTGAACGTGCGCCGCGACTTTAATGGCATTGTGGGTTTGGCCGGGCGCCACTTGGTGTGGCCGGTGTCGGTGCTGTCCCGATTGCGCGAGTTTCTGGCGCGCCGGTGTGTGAGTAACGAGCTTTGGCGCGGGCACGAGTTACTGGACGCCACTGAGTTTCTGGCGCGCCATGGCGTCTGGCGCGGTCCGTATGACGAAGCCACGTTGTATTTTTTCCTGGATGAATACACCAAGGACCAGCCCAGAGATTTGATTTCAGTGCTGAGCGTGACCGGGGAGTGGTTGAGCCATTCCCTGAAGCGTCAGTCAACCCTGGTTGAGAAAAACATCAACGCTTTGGCGGAACTGCTACAGCTCAACAAGGCTGAGCGAGCCCTGCTGCTCTATGGCACGCTGGCGCGTTACCAGCGCGACATGCGCAGCATACTGGTCGAATTCAAGGTCAACAACGCTCCCGAAGCCTACGCCGCCATTGCTGAAGTGGCAGGGGTCAACCCGGACCAAGTGGCCGAGGCCCTGCGTGCCGGCTCGCGGTTGGAGCGCATCGGCCTGGTCGAAAACCTGATCTCCGAGCACAACATCACCGATCTGGCCGACCTGATGAAGGTTAGCGAAAAGCTGCCCCCGGTTTTGATGCGCCAGTACCGCGACCAGGCCGAGTTGATGGCGGTATTCACGCGGCTATCGACCAAAAGTGCTTTGGGGCTGGACGATTTTGCCTTTGTTGCCGACGATGCCCAGGTCCTGCGCACCTTGCTGGCCAATGCGGTGGCCCGCCAGGAAGTCGGCATCAACGTGCTCTTGTACGGGCCGCCGGGCACGGGTAAGACCGAGCTGGCGAAGGTGGCGGCGCAGGCGGCAGGGTTGGAACTGTTTGAAGTGGAATATGCCGACCGCGATGGCAATTCCCTGAGCGGGCGAGACCGTTACCGCTCGCTCCAGATTGCGCAGGTTTTCCTCAAGGGCAGTGCCCAGGCTGCGCTGCTATTTGACGAGGTAGAAGACGTTTTTCCACCCCTTTCCAGCGAAGCTGCGCACTGGATGGCCCGCGCCGAAACCCAGGTTGTGCCGACCAGCGGCAGCGTCAGTGGCAAGGCCTGGGTTAACCAGGTGCTGGAATCCAATGTGGTGCCCACCATCTGGGTGACCAACCGTATCGAGCAGATCGACCCGGCATTTCGCCGCCGCTTTGCCTACCACCTGGAACTCAAGTCACCTCCGCCCGGCGCACGCGAGGAACTGGTGCGCAAAACACTTTCGGGTGTTCCCGTGTCGGACGCTTTTGTGTCCCGTCTGACCCGCCGCAAGGGGTTGACGCCAGCGCAAATCCGCACGGCGGTCCGGTTTGCCGACCTGGCATGCGCGACGGGGGTTGATCACCCGCAAATCGACCTCGAAGGTTTGATCGAACGCCAACTCAAGAACGCCGACCACGCTCTCGGAAACCGCGTGCAGGATGGCGTGCGACCGGCAGGAGGCGCCGCCTACGACATAAACTTGCTGAATGTGCAAAGCCGGTTCGAGATTCCCCGCATGGTTCTGGCCTTGCAAGCGCGTGGCCACGGAACCCTGTGCTTCTACGGCCCCCCCGGCACCGGCAAGACGGCACTGGCCGATCACATCGCCAGTACGCTGGACCAACCCCTGCACATACGCCAGGCCAGTGATTTGATGAGCAAGTATGTGGGTGAAACCGAGCAGAACATGGCTGCCATGTTTCGGGAGGCTGAGGCCGAAAATGCGATTTTGTTGCTGGATGAAGCCGACAGCTTCCTGCAGGACCGCCGGGGCGCGCAGCGCAGCCACGAAGTCAGTGAAGTCAATGAAATGTTGCAGGGGATGGAGCGTTTCCACGGCATATTCATCTGCACCACCAACTTGATGGATCGCATTGACCAGGCAGCGCTGCGCCGCTTTACCTTCAAAATCCAGTTTCAACCCCTGACCCGGGCCCAGCGTGTGGCCCTGTTTGTAACGCAAGCCTGCGCCGGTGATGCTGAGCGCTTGCCGCTTGCGCTGCGGCAGCGCCTGGCCGGCCTGGACCAGCTTTGCGTGGGGGACTTTGCCGCCGTCAAACGACAGGCGGCAATTCTCGACATCGAAATGAAGCCGACCGAGTTTTTGGAGCAACTTGAGTCTGAGCATCGCATCAAACCCGAGGTCAGGGAGGTCCGCGGAATGGGGTTTTTACCCTAAAACTGGTTAAAACCAACAATTTTTGCTACCTTGTCAACCGCCGGACGGGGTCATCCGTCATAGGTGCAAGCGGACGCCATGCGCAAGCAGCAAGCCTGTTGAGAGACCGGGTAGGCAACTTGAAAAGTGTCCATTTTTCATCATTTTGGCCTGTTGATATGAACAAAGAGACGATCAAGGTACCTGAAAAAGGCACTTACCAATGGCAACTGTTTGACTACTGGTCAGATGAATTCCGCCAGACCAATGCCGACCACTCTGCCTATATCGCGCTCAATTTTGCCGGTGTGCTGGATGCTTGCCGCAGCAAATTACAGTCTCTGATCCAGCACCACAAACAGCACGTATGCGACGCCAAGGGCGGAACGCGCCACAGCCGGGCCATTACTCGACTGCAAAACACCATGTCGGGTGCGGCCATGTCGTACGAAACCTGCTTTCGCCACGGCTCTGCGGCGTAAACTTTTGCCCCCACGGTCGCCCACTTCGTGTGGCTTCCTGCCCCCCGAAGGGGACGCGTTTCACCTTGGGGCGGCCCGGCGGTGAAACAGGGCTGTCATTTCAGGGAAACCACACGCAACACCTCTTGCGCGTAGGCCTCGAGTTTTTTTACCCCAATCCCGCTGATACCCTGCAGGTCGTCCAGGTTTTGCGGCGCACGCTTGGCAATGGCCGCCAGCGTCGTATCATGAAAAATAACATAGGCTGGCAGGTTGTGCTCCCGTGCTACCTCCGCCCGCCAGGCCTTCAGTGCCGCATAACGCACCAGTCCTTCCCCATCCAATGCAATCGGCGCCTTGATGGCTGCCGAGCCCGCACCCGGGCGCTTGGCCTTGCGGCTCGCCGGGGCGGAGATGGATTGGCGCAACTGGACCCGCATTTCCCCGCGCAAGACTGCCCGTGACTGTTCGGTGAGCTGCAAGGTATTGAACGCGTGCGCATCCACCACCACGGCGCCCAGCGCGATCAGCTGGCGCAGCACCCCGCGGAGTTGAATTTCGCTGAACTCGGCCCCAATGCCGAAGGTGCTCAGGGCCGTATGACTGTGCTGGGTGACTTTCTCGGTGGTCTTGCCACGCAAGATATCCATCACGTGCCCGGCACCAAAGGACATACCGCTGGACTGCTGGATGCGGTAAATAGTGCTTAGCAACTTGCGTGCCGCGTCAGTGCCATCCCATACTGCGGGCGGGTTCAGGCAGTTGTCACAGTTCTTGCAACGGTATCTAGCCCCCACGCTCGGCATCGCCTGTCCTCGCTGCCCCCCGAGGGGGCTGTCCCCGCCTTGGGGCGGCTCGGCGGCGGGGCTGCTTCCATACACCTCCCCAAAATAGGCCAGCAAGCGCACCCTGCGGCAGTCAGTAGCTTCGGCCAAACCCAGCAGAGCGTCGAGTTTCCCGCGCAGGCCCTGTTTGAATTCTTCGCCCGCCGGGCTCTCGTTAATCATGCGGCGCTGGTTCACCACGTCTTGCAGGCCGTATGCCATCCACGCATAGGCCGGTAGGCCGTCGCGCCCGGCACGCCCTGTTTCCTGGTAATAACCCTCAATATTCTTGGGCATGTCCAGATGGGCCACAAAGCGCACATCGGGCTTGTCGATGCCCATACCGAACGCTATGGTGGCCACCATGACCACACCGTCTTCGCGCAGGAAGCGGTTCTGGTGGTCCTGGCGCACCCGGTTGTCCAGTCCCGCGTGGTACGCCAGGGCCCGGATGCCGGCATCCACCAGCGTCTGGGCCACGTCCTCCACCCGCTTGCGCGACTGGCAGTAGACGATGCCGGCGTCTCCCTCGTGCTCGCGCTCGATGAAGCGCAGTAATTGTTGAACCGCCTCGCGTTTTTCCACAATCGTGTAGCGGATGTTGGGGCGGTCAAAACTGCTGATAAAAGCGCGCGCATCCTGCAGTTGCAGACGCTCCAGAATGTCGGCCTGGGTCAGGTCGTCTGCCGTGGCAGTTAGTGCCATGCGTGGCACACCCGGAAAACGCTCGTGCAATACCGTTAGCGCCCGGTATTCCGGTCGGAAGTCGTGGCCCCATTGGCTTACGCAATGTGCCTCGTCAATCGCAAACAGGCTCAGCAATCGGCGCTCAAACAAGGAATCGAGCAAGGCCAGAAACCGCGGATTGGTGACACGCTCCGGTGCGGCATACAGCAGCGTGATGTCGCCGCGCAGCATGCGCTGCTCCACTTGGTAGGCCTCTTCGCTGCTCAGCGTCGAATTCAAAAAGGCAGCACTGACACCCGCTTCGTGGAGCGCCCCGACCTGGTCGTGCATCAAAGCTATCAGGGGCGAGACGACTATGCTGATACCCAGCCCCGCACGCTGGCGGGCAATGGCCGGAATCTGGTAACACAGCGACTTGCCGCCACCTGTAGGCATGAGCACCAGCGCGTCGCCCCCGTTGGCCACGTGCTCGATGATGGACTGTTGTGGACCGCGAAACTGCGCGTAGCCAAACACATCCTCCAAAATGGAGTGACAAATCTGGCTGGATGTGGTGGTTTGATCTGCTATCAAGATAGTAGCTGCATGCGCAACATTAGCGGGGGCGGAAGCCAAAAATGGCTTGTAGTGCTTGACCGAATAGGTGTTATGGCTCCCCCTATTGTCGGGTATGGGTCTGGCTTGGACTTGCAGACTTGGCGGCAAGCTGTGCTGGGTGCACTAAAATCGGCACATCCCAAGGAGCGCTGCAGCGTCCTGGCGCTGCTTTTGCAGAGTGCCAATGGCCGCCAGGCTTGGGTTTGTCAACGGCGCTCACTTGTCTGAACACCAAGGTGAGCCGCAGCCCATGAAAACCGTTTCCTACACCCGCGCCCAGCCACTGCCCGGGATTTTGGCCAACCGCATCGTCATTCTGGACGGCGCTATGGGCACTATGATTCAACGCTTCAAGCTCGGCGAAGCGCAGTACCGCGGCGAGGGTTACACCGGAGCGCTCAGCCAGGGTGAGCGCTTCAAAGACTTCCACCGCGACGTCAAAGGCAACAACGAGTTGCTCAGCATCACCCGCCCCGACGTGATCCGCGACATCCACGAGCGCTACCTGGCCGCCGGTGCCGATCTGATCGAAACCAACACCTTTGGCGCCACCACCGTGGCCCAGTCCGACTACGACATGGCCGATCTGGCGGTTGAGATGAACCTGGCCTCGGCACGCTTGGCCCGTGCCGCCTGCGACAAGTTTTCCACCCCTGACAAACCGCGTTTTGTGGCCGGTGCCGTAGGCCCCACCCCCAAAACTGCCAGCATCAGCCCCGATGTGAACGACCCGGGTGCGCGCAACGTTACTTTCGAAGAGTTGCGCAAAGCCTATTTCGATCAGGTCCAGGCCCTGGTGGAAGGCGGAAGCGACGTGCTGCTGGTGGAAACCATTTTTGACACGCTCAACGCCAAGGCGGCGCTGTTTGCGATCGACGAGTACTTTGAGGCCAGCGGCGAGCGCCTGCCGATCATCATCAGCGGCACCGTGACTGATGCATCCGGGCGGATTCTGTCCGGACAGACTGTCACCGCCTTCTGGCACAGCGTGCGCCATGCGCAACCCCTGGCCGTCGGGTTGAATTGCGCGTTGGGTGCGACGCTGATGCGCCCCTATATCCAGGAGCTCAACCGCGCAGCCCCTGATGTTTTTATCAGTTGCTACCCCAACGCGGGCCTGCCTAACCCCATGAGCGACACCGGCTTTGACGAGACGCCGGACGTCACCAGCCGACTGGTGCGCGAGTTTGCGGCCGAGGGGCTGGTCAACATTGTGGGGGGCTGCTGTGGCACCACGCCCGACCACATTGGTGCCATTGCCCATGCGGTGGCACCACTAGCGCCCCGCTCGCCCCGGCGCAACTACTTCTACCCGGAAGCTACTTGACGCAACCCGCGAAGCGTGGGGATTGCCAGTTTCTCCGCCGGGCCGCCCCAAGGAGAAACGCGCCCCCTCGGGGGGCAGCGACCCGCGAAGCGGCGGAGCGTGGGGGCCTATCTACTCAGTGACGGGGCACCAACAGGCTGTCGATTTCCAGCTGCATGGCCTTTGCCAGTTTGGAGTACAGGCGCAATTTGCGACCGTTGTCGCGCAGCCGCTCGGCCAGCCGCGCGGCAATGGACAGCAACAGTTTGGAGCCAATGCGGGGCTCCTCGTTAATCAGGCACTCAAACGATTCGCGTGTCAGGATGGCGCACAGCGAATCGGCGCTGGTGGTGCAGGACGCCGAACGGGGCTCGCGGTCCACCAGCCCCACTTCCCCGATCAGACTGCCCGGACCCAGCACCCCGATGGTGACCGGCTCGGTGCGGCTGACGGTGATACTCTCCACCACCACCTCGCCTTCCAGCAGCAAGGCCATGAAGCCCTCGTCAGCGGCATCCCCTTCGCGAATGAAGGTGGTGTTGTTGGCGATGTATTGCGGCGTCATGTAACCCACGACCACGCGCGCTTCGTCCAGGGTCAGGTGTATCAGGGCGCTGGGCGCCGTCAATAGCTCGGCTGCACGCTCGAACGCTCTGACCCGCTCGCCTGAGGGAGTGTATTCTTCCGGGTTCACGATCATGGTAGGTGCCTCTAAGCCCTGCAGTTGATGGCTGCTTCTGGGGCTGAGTGCGAATGTTAAACCACGCCGAGCGCGCGTCGCACATGTTCTCCATTAAAATCACGCTATCCAAGGAGCGTTGCAGCGGCCACCAACTGGTCCCGTCAGGCTTGGATGTCCCAACGACGCTCACCTGCCAGTGCTTTTTTACAGGTGAGATACATGTCTAAGAATTCAGCAATTTCGATTGCCCCCATGATGCTGTCCGGTCTGGAGCCGGTGACCATTGGTGCAATCTATTCAGATGAAGGTCTGTCCCCAAGAGCTTCGTTTGTCAACATCGGTGAGCGCACCAATGTCACCGGCTCCAAGGCCTTTGCCCGCATGATTTTGAACGGCGACTTCGAACAGGCGCTGGCAGTAGCGCGCCAACAGGTGGAAAACGGTGCCCAGGTCATCGACATCAATATGGACGAGGGCATGCTCGACAGTCAGGCCGCGATGGTGCGCTTTTTGAACCTGATCGCCAGCGAGCCCGATATTTCCCGCGTGCCGGTGATGATTGACTCGAGCAAATGGAGCGTCATCGAAGCCGGCCTGCGTTGTGTGCAGGGCAAGCCAATAGTCAATTCCATCAGCATGAAAGAAGGCGTTGACGCCTTTCGCCAACAGGCCAAGCTGGTGCGCCGCTATGGCGCCGCCGCTGTGGTGATGGCGTTTGACGAACATGGCCAGGCCGACACCTACCAGCGCAAGATCGAAATCTGCGAACGGGCCTATCGCATTCTGGTGGATGAGGTCGGGTTTCCTGCGGAAGACATCATCTTCGATCCGAACATCTTCGCCATTGCCACCGGCATCGAGGAGCACAACAACTACGCGGTCGATTTCATCGAGGCCACGCGCTGGATCAAGCACAATCTGCCCGGCGCCAAGGTCTCGGGCGGCGTGTCCAACGTGAGCTTCTCCTTCCGCGGCAACGACCCGGTGCGCGAAGCCATCCACACCGTGTTCCTGTACCACGCCATCGCAGCGGGCATGGACATGGGCATCGTCAATGCCGGCATGGTGGGCGTCTACGACGACCTGGAGCCCGTGCTGCGCGAGCGGGTCGAGGACGTGGTGCTGAACCGCAGGACGGACGCTGGCGAGCGCCTGGTCGAAATCGCCGAGACCGCCAAAAGCGGCGCCAAGGACGAGAGCAAAAAACTGGAGTGGCGAGGAACGCTGGATTCGCCAGTCTCCGTAGGCCAGCGCCTGAGCCATGCCATGGTGCACGGCATCACCGACTTCATCACGCAAGACACCGAGGAAGCCTACCGCGCCATCTTGGCCATCGGCGGGCGACCGTTGCACGTCATTGAAGGCCCGCTGATGGATGGCATGAACGTCGTTGGTGACCTGTTTGGCCAGGGCAAGATGTTTTTGCCCCAGGTGGTCAAGAGCGCGCGAGTCATGAAGCAGGCCGTGGCCCACCTGATCCCCTATATTGAAGAAGAGAAACGGCTGGATGCAGCGGCAGGGCGCGACGTCAAGAGCAAAGGCAAGATCGTCATCGCCACCGTCAAGGGCGATGTGCACGACATCGGCAAGAACATCGTCACCGTGGTCTTGCAATGCAACAACTTCGATGTGGTGAACATGGGCGTCATGGTGCCAGCCCATGAGGTGCTGGCGCGAGCCAAGGCCGAGGGCGCCGACATCGTCGGCCTCTCGGGTCTGATTACGCCCAGCCTGGAAGAGATGCAGTATCTCGCCGGTGAGATGCAGAAGGACGACTACTTCCGGCTGAAGAAGATTCCGCTGCTCATTGGTGGCGCAACCACCAGTCGCGTGCACACCGCCGTGCGCATTGCACCGCATTACGAAGGGCCGGTGGTTTATGTGCCCGACGCCTCGCGCAGCGTGGGCGTGGCGCAAAGCCTGCTCGGTGATGGCGCAGTCCAGTTCATTGATGAGTTGAACAAAGACTACGAAAAAGTGCGTCGCCAGCACGCCAACAAAAAGCAAACGCCGATGTGGAGTCTGGAGAAGGCGCGGGCCAACAAGACCGTGGTCGACTGGAGCGCCTATACCCCGACGGTCCCCAAGTTCATCGGCCGGCGCGTGTTCAAGAACTTTGACCTGGGCGAACTGGCCAAGTACATCGACTGGGGTCCATTCTTCCAGACCTGGGATTTGGCGGGCCCGTTCCCGGCCATTCTGAACGACGCGGTGGTGGGCGCCGAGGCCAAGCGAGTCTATGCCGACGGCCAGGCCATGCTGAAGAAAATTGTGGATGGTCGCTGGCTCACCGCGAACGCGGTGGTCGCACTGTACCCGGCCAACCGCGTGGACGATGACGACATCGCCTTCTATACGGACGAGACACGCACCGAGCGTGCTCTGACCTGGTACGGTCTGCGCCAGCAGACCGAAAAGCAGGTGGTGGACGGCGTGCAGATGCCCAGCCGCTGCCTGGCAGATTTTGTGGCACCGAATAACGCTATTAATTCCGGAGCTGTTCACGCAGATTCCACGGGCGTTAGAGGGCAGAATGGCTCAAATATTCCGGA
The DNA here is from genome assembly GCA_947508055.1 of Burkholderiales bacterium. Taxonomy (GTDB): domain Bacteria; phylum Pseudomonadota; class Gammaproteobacteria; order Burkholderiales; family Burkholderiaceae_C; genus Allorhodoferax. The sequence goes on along the minus strand of CANNRR010000031.1, from coordinate 2,689 downwards.
CTACGCCGGTCTGTTTGTGGTCACGGCTGGGATTGGTGCTGACAAGCGTGCAGAGGCCTTTGAGGCCGCGCACGACGACTATTCGGCCATTCTGCTCAAGTCGCTGGCGGACCGGTTGGCGGAAGCGTTTGCCGAAGTGCTGCACAAAAAAGTGCGCACCGATTTGTGGGGCTATGCGCCGAAGGAAGCGTTCGCGACCGATGACCTGATTGCGGAGAAGTACCAAGGCATCCGCCCCGCGCCTGGTTACCCGGCCTGCCCGGACCACAGCACCAAGCAAGACATGCTCGCCCTGCTGAAGTGCGAAGAGATTGGCATGGGCCTGACGGAAAGCCTGGCCATGACGCCAGCGGCCAGCGTCAGCGGCTTTTACCTTGCCCACCCGGACAGCACCTATTTCAGCGTCGGCAAGATTGGAGATGACCAGTTGCAGGACCTGGCGCGCCGTCGCAACCGGAACGCAACCGAATTGCAACGTCTGCTGGCCCCAAATTTGTAATTGGACCGGCACGCAAAAAATATGAGCGCCGGTGTGGTGCTCCTCGCTTTCGCGGTTAACGTGGAATGTTACGAGCAGTCGGTCTGCGTTATCACCAACGCTGCGGGCACGGTGGCACTCGTCGCCTCGGTGTACACCAGTTTGCAGTTGGCCACCGCAGCAACTCCCGTGGGAGAAACTGTCAGCTCATTGGCGACGCTGGTGTCAAGCGTGTAATCGGTGCTGACAATGCCGGATGCGGCCGCAATGCTGGCGGCATTCGGGTACCCAAAGGCCAGTGTCACCGTAACACCTTCCGACGTTTGCGTGAGGACCCCGGCCCCATCGACCAGAAATTTGCCATGGGACATGGCCATCGCTGACGAGATGGCTCCTTTTGCCCCATTCAACTTTGCTTTGCGCGCATCGGTCTGCAAGCCCACGAACTTGGGCAGCGCAATCGCCGCCAAAATGCCCAAAATTACAATTACCATCACCAGTTCGATGATGGTAAAACCGGCTTGTCGGGTGCGCTTCATGTGAATTCTCCGGATGGTGTTTGGCTCAGTATAAAGCGAGTATCTTTGGTGTAAAGGGCTGCGTCAGGAGCCCTGCTTGTGCCGCGTGCTATTATTTTTGCCTCAACGCACAAGGATCAAGGGTATGAACATGGCAGCCAGCGCGAGCGCCGCGCCAGACGCACCGCGACCGGCGCCAGGCCGACCTGAGAAACTGCGGCTGGGCGATGTGCTGGTCCAGCAGCGCCTGATCTCACAAGAGCAATTGCAGCAAACACTCGATTTGCAGCGCACCACCGGCAAGAAAATGGGCCGACTGCTGATTGAGACCGGCATCATCACCGAAGAATTGCTGGCCAACGGCTTGGCGCGCCAATTGCGCATTCCTTTCGTTAATCTCAAGACTTTTCCGTTCCGGGCCGACGTGGTCAAACTGCTGCCCGAGTCGGCCGCGCGGCGCTTCAAGGCGCTGGTGCTTGAGGACAAGGGCGACACGCTGCTGGTGGCGCTGGGCGACCCGCTGGACCTGTTTGCCTTTGACGAGTTGACCCGCATTCTCAAGCGCAACATTGCGATTGCAGCCGTTCCCGAGAGCGGCCTGGGCCTGGCCTTTGACCGGTTGTACCGACGCACCGAAGAAATCAGCGGCCTGGCCCGCGCCCTGGAAAAAGACCTGGGCGATGCGGTGGACTTTGGCGAGCTCAGCGCGTCGGTTGGACTTGAAGGCGCGCCCGTTGTGCGGCTGCTGCAGTCGCTGTTTGAAGATGCCATGCAGGTTGGCGCCTCGGACGTGCACATCGAGCCACAGGAAGACGGCTTGCAGGTGCGCGTGCGGGTGGACGGCGTGTTGCAAACCCAGACCAAGGCCGACAAGCGCATCGGCGCGGCGCTGGCCCAGCGCCTGAAGTTGATGGCGGGCCTAGACATTTCCGAGAAGCGCCTGCCGCAGGACGGCCGCTTTAGCGTGCGGATCAAGGACAACACCATTGATGTGCGCCTCTCCACCCTGCCAACCGCCTATGGTGAGGCCGCCGTTATGCGTCTGCTTAATCAGGGCGGAGGCATGCGTCGCCTGGACAGCATTGGCATGCCCGACGGCATGCTCAAGCGTTTTCGTGAAGTGCTGGGGCGTAGCGCCGGCATGGTGCTGGTGACTGGTCCCACCGGGTCAGGCAAAACGACCACCCTGTATGCGGCGCTGGCTGAAATCAATGCGACCGAGCTGAAGGTCATCACGGTAGAAGACCCGATCGAGTACCGCCTGCCCGGCCTCTCGCAAGTGCAAGTTAATGACAAGATCGACCTGACCTTTGCCCGCGTGCTGCGCGCCGTGCTGCGCCAGGACCCCGACGTGGTGCTGGTGGGCGAAATGCGCGATGCCGAGACCGCTGAAATCGGCATGCGTGCGGCCATCACCGGGCACCTGGTGTTGTCTACCCTGCACACGCGCGATGCCATGAGCACGCCTTTTCGCCTGCTGGATATGGGTGTGCCGCCCTTCATGGTGTCGACCTCGCTGCAAGCGGTTATTGCACAGCGCCTGCTGCGTTTGAATTGCAAAGAGTGCGCCGCACCGCACCACCCTACGCCACAAGAGCGGTCGTGGCTGGACTCGATGCTGGACTCCGGTGACACGGTGACGCCCAAGCGCGGCATGGGCTGTTCGACCTGCAACGGCACCGGCTACTCCGGT
>CANNRR010000030.1 GCA_947508055.1 Burkholderiales bacterium | reverse complement strand
TTGAGTGTCTGGAAATGCTGCTCCGCCAGCAGAGTAGTCGGCGCCAAAATGGCGACCTGCTTGCCTCCGGTCACAGCAATAAAGGCGGCGCGCAGGGCCACTTCGGTTTTGCCAAAGCCTACATCTCCGCAGATCAGGCGGTCCATGGGGCGCGGACTGACCATGTCCTGTATCACGCAGTGGATGGCGGCCTTTTGGTCGGCGGTTTCTTCAAAGCCGAAGTCGTTGGCAAAGGTTTCGTAGTCGTTCGCCGAGTAGCGGAATGCATGGCCTTCACGCGCAGCGCGTCGGGCGTATATGTTGAGCAGTTCGGCGGCCGAATCGCGTACCTGCTCGGCGGCACGGCGTTTGGCTTTTTCCCACTGGCCGCTGCCCAGCTTGTGCAGCGGCGCTTCGTCGGCGCTGACGCCGGTGTAGCGGCTGATGAGTTGTAGCTGACTGACCGGCACATACAGCGTGGCTTTCTCGGCGTATTCCAGGTGCAAAAATTCTTGTAACTCGGGCTCGCCATTGGGCATTTTGTTGCCCAGGTCCAGATTGATCAGACCGCGGTAGCGTCCAATGCCGTGGGCTGAGTGCACCACCGGGTCGCCTACCTTGAGCTCGCTCAGGTCTTTGATCAGCGCTTCGACGTCACTGACCTGTTCTTGCTTCTTGCGACGTCGGGTGGTGGGTGCGCTGGCAAAGAGCTCGGTTTCGGTAATCAGGTCAATGCCATGTTCCAGCCAGCTAAAACCGACACTGAGAGCCGCTGTTGCAATACCGAACTTCTCGTCGCTGGTCTGGAACTCTAGCAGCGAGTCAAAGACCGGCGGATTGACACCGCTGGCACGCAGGAAGTCCAGCAGGCTTTCGCGGCGACCATCGCTCTCGGCCAACACCAGGATGCGCTGCTGGGTGTTGCGAGCATGGGCTTTGAGGCGGGCCAGCGGGTCTTCGGTGCCGCGTTCTGCGGCCATTGGGGGCAGGCACTGCAGTTCCACATAGAGTGAGGTGGGTTTTTCTGTGCCGGATTGAGCATCAGAGCCCGTCGATATTGCGTGAGTAGCTCCTGATTTAATAGCGAGTTGGGCATAGGCATTGGCCCTTGAAAAAAACTGCTCGGTACCCAGAAACAGCGCTTCGGGTGGCAGGGCGGGGCGTTCAGGGTCGCATTGCACCAGCCGGTAGCGTTCCTTGGTGTCGTGCCAGAACCGCTGAAAAGCCGACTCCAGGTCACCATGAAGCACCACCGTGGCATCCGGCCCGAGGTAGTCAAACACGGTGGCCGTTTCTTCAAAGAACAGTGGCAGGTAGTACTCAATGCCGGCGGTGGCCACACCCGCGCCGATGTCCTTGTAGATGCGGCTCTTGGTCGGATCTCCCTCCAACAGCTCGCGCCAGCGGCTGCGAAATTTGGTGCGGGCGGCGTCATCCATTGGAAACTCGCGCCCGGGCAGCAGGCGCACTTCGGGCACCGGGTACAGGCTGCGCTGGCTGTCGGGGTCGAAGGTGCGGATGCCGTCGATTTCGTCGTCAAACAGGTCCACGCGGAAAGGTACGAGGCTGCCCATCGGGAACAGGTCAATCAGGCCACCACGCACCGTATATTCGCCCGGACTGACCACCTGGGTCACATGGCTGTAGCCGGCTAGCGTGAGCTGGGCTTTGAGCTTGGCCTCGTCGAGCCTTTGCTTGACCTTGAATTCAAAGGTGTAGCCGGCCAAAAAGCTGGGCGGTGCCAGACGGTACAGGGCCGTAGTGGCGGGCACGATGACAACGTCGGCACCGGTGTCCTTGTTGCGCTGCGAAATTCTCCACAGGGTCGCCAGGCGCTCACTGATCAGGTCCTGATGCGGGGAAAAGGTGTCGTAGGGCAGGGTTTCCCAGTCGGGAAACAGCGCGCAGCGCAGCGCCGGCGCAAAGAAGGCGATCTCGTCTATCAGGCGCTGCGCGTCGTTGGCATCTGCCGTGACAACGGTCATGGGCTTGCCGACAGCCTTTTCGCGCTCGCCCAGACGGGCCAGCAACATCGCGTCGGCAGAGCCTGCGGGGCGGGGCAGGGTGAAACGTTTGCCGACGGTTAGTTTGGGTAAATCCATGTATGGTTTTGATCGGGAAATGTTGAAGCCGTGGTGTCGATTTTAGAATGGGGTACACACCATGACCGATACACCCTCATTTACCCTCCCGTTGTCCGATTGCAGCCCCCAGACTACCTGCGCCCCGTCCGCGCAACTGTGGGCGCTTGTCCCCTGCGCGGGAACCGGCTCGCGAGCTGGGGCTGATGGCCCTAAGCAATACCAGCTTGTGGCCGGCCAACCCATGGTGTTGCACACCTTGGCAGCTTTTGCGGCTGTGCCGCGCTTGGCAGGCGTCCTGGTGGTAGTGTCGGCAGAAGATGACTTTTTTGACGACAAAGGCGCTACGTTTATGATAGCTGCATGCGGAGGTTCTACGAGGGCTACAAGCGTTTTTAATGGCTTGAATGCGCTGCTGGAGCAGGGTGCAGACCCGACCGACTGGGTGCTGGTGCACGACGCTGCACGTTGTCTAATCACCCCACAGCAGATCAACGCCTTGATTGACGCCTGCTTGCCAGATGCCGTCGGTGGCCTGCTGGCGCTCAAATTGCCAGACACCCTGAAGCGTGAAGTGGCGGGGCGTGTGGTTCAGACTGTGGAGCGTGGCGACAAGTGGCTGGCCCAAACCCCGCAGATGTTTCGCATCGTCGAGTTGCAGCAGGCCCTGCTGGCAGCGGGGGATACGGTGACGGACGAATCCAGTGCCATGGAGTTCGTCGGCAAGTCTCCATTGCTGGTTGAAGGTAGTGCCCAGAACTTCAAGGTGACTTACCCGCAAGACTTTGCGCTGGCGCAGGCGGTGCTGACTGCGCGGGACGTTGCTACAGGATGATCATGCAAGACGCCGTCACCCCCCTTCCTGTTACCGCAAGGGGCTTACGTCCTGCCCCAGCATTTCCCGGCTGACCAGGGTGATGCCTGAGTCTGTGACGTGAAAGCGTTTGCGGTCGGCAACGGGGTCCATGCCAATCACCATTCCCTCGGGAATGATGCAGTTTTTGTCGATGATGCATTTGCGCAAAATGCAGTGGCGGCCAATTTGCACGTTGGGCAGCACGATGGACTCTTCTATCAGCGAATAGCTGTGCACATGGACGCCCGTGAACAGCATGCTGCGCCGCACCGTCGAGCCACTGACGATACAGCCTCCGGAAACCATCGAGTCCACCGCCGTGCCACGCCTATCATCATCGTCAAATACAAATTTTCCGGGTGGTTGCTGTGGTTGCCAAGTCCAGATGGGCCAGTTGTTGTCGTACAGGTTCAGCTGTGGCGTCACCTGCACCAGATCCATGTTGGCTTCCCAATAGGCGTCCAGCGTACCCACGTCACGCCAGTAGGGGGACTTTTCGATATCACCCACATGGCTGTCGGCAAAGCTTTGTGCAAAGGTGCGGTAGCGCTTGACGCAGTGCGGGATTACGTCCTTGCCGAAGTCGTGGCTCGATTTTGGGTCGTCCGCATCACGCTGCAACTGTTCGAACAGAAAGCGGGCGTTGAAAACATAAATACCCATGCTTGCCAAGGCCATACTGGCACGCCCCGCCATGGTTGGTGGTGAAGCGGGTTTTTCTTCAAAGCTGACCACGCGCTGATCTGCATCGACGGCCATTACGCCGAACTCCTTGGCTTTTTGAATCGGCACCTCAATGCAGGCCACCGTGACATCGGCCTTGCGCTCCAGGTGCGCCGCCAGGATGCGGCCATAGTCCATGCGGTAGACGTGGTCGCCCGAGGCTACCAGTACATATTCAGGGCGGGCGTGGCGGATCTCTCGCAAGTTCTGGTAAACCGCATCAGCTGTACCGCGGTACCACTGAGACTCGTTGACCTGCTGTTGCGCCGGCATGATCTCGATGAACTCATCCAGCCGTCCATCGAGAAAACTCCAGCCAAGCTGAAGGTGTCTGATCAGGCTTTGCGACTTGTACTGTGTGGCCACGCCCACGCGCCGAATGCCGGAGTTGACGCAATTGGACAGGGTGAAGTCAATGATGCGGAACTTGCCGCCAAAGGGCACTGCTGGTTTGGAGCGCCAGTCGGTCAGCTCGTGCAGTCGGGAACCGCGCCCGCCTGCCAGCACCACGGCAAAGGTGTTGCGCGTCAGTTGGCTCACAAAACGCGGGTCGCGTGCACTTTGCAGACCGGTGATCGATTCCTGGTCGGAGGTCACTTTTTCGCTCCAATGGGTGGTCTCAATCTCATTCTAGGGTGAGCTGCAGTGCCGCGACTTTGACCCAAGTCAATGGTGTAGCTTTGTTGAAACCTTGTTTGGGCAGGACTGAGCTGACTTTAAAGTGTGGGAAACTGCTTCAACCCGTCTGTTAACAGCGAAAATCCCTTTCCATGAACACCCCTGCCAACTCCGCTATCCGACCCTTGAAAGTGCTGGTTGCAGAAGACAACATCATCAACCAACGCCTCGCAGTCGCCATGCTGCATGAACTAGGTCACACTGGGGTGGTGGTTGGTGATGGCCAGAAAGCGATTAAATGCCTGGCCAAACTCAAGTTTGATGTGGTGCTGATGGACGTGATGATGCCGGTCATGGACGGTCTTGAAGCGCTAGCCGCCATCCGCGCCCAAGAGCAAAGTCAGGGCGGTCATCTGCCAATCATCATGGCAACGGCACACAACGAGCCGGGCGATGCCGCACGGTTCAAGCGTGCCGGGGCCGATGGTTTTGTAGCCAAACCCATGGAGCCGGACCGGTTAATGGCCGAATTGAACCGTGTCGCCAGAGCTTGATGGGCTTGGGCTCGCCACGGTCAGATAATCTGTATATCATCTTTTGCATATGAGCACTGAATCCACACCAAAGAAAGTCGGCGCGTGGTTGGCACCCGGCGTTGCACTGATGCAGCGCTTCCGCATGTCGACCAAACTCTTCGTCATGGCGGCACTCCTGGTGGTGCCGCTGGTCGTAGTGACCTACGCGCAGCTTGCCACGTTGCAGGACACCTACCTCACCGCGCATTCCGAGGTTCACGGTGCGCTGGCGGTCGGCATGATCACTGATGTGGTGACCGAGGTGCAGCACAGCCGCCTGCTGCCGGTGATGTCTGTCGAACCCGCTGCGGAGAAGTTGCGTGCCCAAACGGCGCAGAAACTCTCAGAGTCAGTTTCTGCTCTGGATGCCTTCGTGAAGGAAGAACCCGGGCTCGACTTGGCCAGCTTGTGGGGTTCGGTGCGTTCGGATGTGCAAGCAGTGTCCAGAGGCGTGGATGGCTCCGCTGCGACCGTCGCTGCCTACTCCAAAGTGGTTAATGATTTGCGCAACCTGGCGTACCGTGCGGGCGAAAACTCGGGTCTGCTGCTCGACCCGGTGGCGGGCACCTATTTCATGCAGGACATTCTGACCGAGCATGCCATTGGCTGGCTCGAAGTGGTCAGCCAGATGCGGTTTATGGTGGGGATCGCCATGCAAAAACCGGCCGATGGGCCAGCGGTGATGGCGCGCATTGCGGGCTGGTCTGACCTGTTGGACAACCGGACCGAACGGGTTATGCAACGTGGAGATGCTTTTCGGCGCACCGAGACAGGAGACTTATCCACGGCTGGGCCTGCTGCTATTGCATCGACGCTGGCTTTCACCAAAGCCGTGCGCACCGCTGTTGGCCAGGAGGTAACACCAGCTGCGCTGGCGAGCCTGTTTGACCAGGGTGGCGTGGCGGAGGACGAAGGTCGAAAATTCAGGTTGTCCTTATCCACGGAGCTTGTCCGTCGACTGGAGTTGCGCCAGCAATCGGCGCTGGTTCAGGCATCGGCTCTGGGCGGATTGGCCATCATCGGGACCTTGCTGGTGTTGTATTTGTTGGCAGGGTTTTCGGTCGCAACCGTCCACAGTATGGATCTTTTGCATCGTGCCATGCAGGAAGGCACCAAGGGCAATCTGGCTACGCGCCTGTTGGTGCCGGGCAGGGATGAGTTGGCCGAGATCAGCCGCGAGTTTGAGGCCATGCTGGACGTGCTGTCCTCCCTTGTAGCCGACGTGCGCAGTGCCTCCAGTATGGTGACCCACGTAGGTGGACAACTGGTGGAAGACGGTCACTCGTTGTCGCAGCGCACGCAGTCTCAGGCAGTGAGTCTGGAAGAAGCCACATCCAATGTCGGTCAGGTCAGCGACACCGTGGCGCGCAATTCGGAAGCCGCCCAAGAGGTCAGCCTGATGACCCGCAGCCTGCGCACCGAGGCCGACAGTGCCAGCGAACTGATGGCCAAGACGGTGGGTGCCATGTCTGGCCTTCAGGCCACTTCGCAGCGCATGGGCGAGATCATTGGCACCATTGACGGAATAGCGTTCCAGACCAATTTGCTAGCCCTGAATGCGGCTGTCGAAGCAGCCAGGGCGGGTGAACAGGGCAAGGGCTTTGCGGTGGTGGCAGCCGAGGTGCGTGCGCTGGCTCGGCGCAGTCAGACGGCATCGGCCGAGGTGCGTGCCCTGATTGCCGATTCGGCTTCGCGCGTGGGATCGACCGTACAGGAAATTCAGGCGGTGGGGCAGTTGATGGGCAGCCTGGTGACGGGCATTTCAGAGATCGCCCAGAACGTGGAACACATGGCTGAAGGCAGTGCCAAGCAGAGCATTGCGCTGGCCGAGGTTGTGCAGACTGTGGGGGATTTGGACAAGGTGACAATTGAGAATTCGGGCCTGGTGGATCGGACTTCGCACCGTTCAGCGCGGTTGATGCAACGCTCTCGTCAGTTGGAGCAAGCAGTAACCTACATCAAATTACGCCAGGGCACAGCCGATGAGGCGATGGCGATGACAGAAAGGGCCTACGCGCTGGTTCAAAGCCTGGGTTACGAGCAAGCCAAAGACGTGATCCACACGGCAGACAGCGGTTTTGTTGACCGCGACCTCTATGTGTTTGTATTCGACCGGCAAGGAAAATACCATGTATTTAGCTCGGACACGGGTCGGGTCGGGAGCAGCCTCTTCGATGCAGCGGGTGTAGATGCGCAGCAGTTGCTCGACGATGCCTGGCAACGCTGCGAGCAGGGTGGCGGCTGGGTCGAATACAACATCATCAACCTCGTGTCTGGCACGGTAAAAGGTAAATCGTCTTATGTGCTGCCGATTAGTGACAACATGCTTATTGGTTGTGGCGCCTACCGCAGTGCGCTGACCGACGCCGACAGCAGTCTCGGTCACTGAAGACGCGGCGCGAACTCAGCCGCAATACTTTTGAAGCAGTGCCTTGCATAGTGGCAGGGCAGCGTCAAAGTCCAGGTCAGCCATAGCTGCCTCAAGTTCGACAATCTCGTCGCCAAGTGACTCGCCAAATTGCTGTTGCAACTCGGCCATCGTGTTCATGGACTCCATGTCCGAGGTCTCCAGTAACCGTTGCATAGCCTGCAAGGCCGCCAGAAGTGCAGGCCTGTCCAGTGAATGTGCAGTACCGGCATTAGCGCTGTCGGTCGATTGCGAGTGATCCTGCTGCAAAGCTGCCAACAGTGCCTGCAAGCCAGGCAATGCCTTGGCAATGGCGCTGCCAGCCTGGTCGGCAGTGGTCAACACAAGCTCGGCTGACGGGCTCGCAGTCATGATCTTTTCTGCGCTCGCGGCCTCGTTTGATAGCGCCATGGCACCCAGCGTTGCTGCCAGGCCCTTGAGCGTGTGCAATAGACGCTTGGCATGGTCAGGCGCATCACCTTGCGCCATGTTCTGTGCAAAACCCAGCAGTTGCCCGGGCATGGCTTGTAGATCGCTCAAAAAGGTGGTTAGCATGCGCCGGTACACGTCCTGCTTGCCGCCGAGTCGGTTAAGTGCTGCATTCAGGTCCACACCGGCTGCCGTTGCCGCTTGCACCACGCCTTGGGCCAAGGTCAGTTCAGTGCTTACGGGGGCGGCCAGTGCATCCTCCCATTGCGCGCTGCGTCGCAGCACGCGCACCAGGTCATTCAAGTCAAAGGGTTTGCCCACATGGTCGTTCATCCCTACGGCCAGACAGGCCTCGCGGTCCGACACCATGGCGTTCGCTGTCATGGCCACAATCACAAGATCGGTCAGGCCCAAATCCTCGCGAATGATCTTGGTGGCGGCAAATCCGTCCATCACCGGCATTTGCAAGTCCATCAGCACCACATCAAATGCCGGGTCGCCAGCGGCAATGGCTTCCACAGCTTCCTGTCCATTGTTGGCTATCTCGATCACAGCGCCCTCGTCTTCGAGTAGTTCACGGGCCACCTGCTGGTTGTTCAGATTGTCTTCGACGACCAGTAGGCGCATGCCTTCGAGTCTGCGCTGCGCAGTCTGTGCTGTCACGCGCGAGGGGTGGGAGTGGCCCTTGCCATTACGGGCATCGATTACCGCGTCAAATAGCATGGAGGCTGTTACCGGCTTGACCAGAAAGCCATCCAGCAGAGATTGCTCGGCCGGCGTGCGCTGGGAGAACATTTCACGCCCATGCGCGGTGACCATCACCACGATGGGCGCTTTTCCGGTGTTGCCCGACTTCAGTTGCTCGGCTTGCACCGCGCGAATATGTTGACTGGTCTGCCAGCCGTTCATGCCAGGCATGACCCAGTCCACAAAGATGGCTTGGTAATGAATGCCCTGCACGCTGCCTTGTCGCAGCATTTGTAGCGCTTGCTCACCACTCTCGGCCAGGTCGACCTGCCAGCCCAGGGATTGGCACATGTGTTCCAGTACTTCGCGCGCTGCGGGGTTGTCGTCAATGACCAGCGTGCGCCACGAAGCGCAGTCAACACGGTCGCGCGTGCGCTGGCGTACCTGCTCGCTGCTCTCAGCGGCGACAGGAAGAGTCACGCTGAAGTAAAAGCAACTGCCTTTGCCGAGTTCGCTCTGTAGCTCAAGCTCGCCGCCCATCAAGGACACAAAGCGCTGGCTGATGACGACACCCAGCCCCGTGCCGCCAAAACGGCGCGTGGTAGAAGCTTCGGCCTGGGTGAAACCGCTGAAGATGCGGGCCAGGTTCTCCGGCGCGATGCCAATGCCGCTGTCTTTCATGCTGAACTGGACGGTGACCGCATCGTCTATTCGTCCCTGAACCCGTACCGAGAGCACCACCTCCCCATGGTCTGTGAACTTGATGGCGTTGCTGCCCAAGTTCAGCAATACCTGCTGCAACCGCATGGCATCGCCCACTAGTTGACGCGGTAACGTTGGGTCAACATCAAACAGCACTTCGACCGGTTTTTGGCCCACAGTTGCAGACAGAATGACGGACAGGTCGCGTAGGATTTGATCGACGGAAAATGTGTGCGGGTCCAACGTCATCTTGCCCGCTTCTATTTTGGAGAAGTCCAGAATTTCGTTGAGAAGCCCTAACAAGGCGCGGGCCGCACCCTCGCTCTTGGCGGTGTAGTCGGCCTGTCGGGGGGTCAACTCGGTCTTGCGCAGGAGCGTGAGCATGCCCAAAATGGCGTTCATGGGCGTGCGAATTTCGTGGCTCATGTTGGCCAGGAACTGACTCTTGGAGACCGACGCGGACTGGGCAGCTTCGGTGGCTTCTACCAACTCGGTGATGTCAACCCGGAAACCAACAATGTGTCCATCGGCCAGTTTGCGCTCGATGATGCGTAAGGTGCGACCGTTCGCAAGCTTTTGTATCAGCGATGTGTTTCCAGACTGGTGCGCAGCCACCCGCTCGGCGACCCACTCATCAACCCGCCCGATGGCGCCAATGTACTGTCCTTGCGTGGCCCCCTCACGAATAATGTCTTCAAAGAGTGCTCCACGTACCATCAGGTGGGCCACTTCCTGATAGGTTTTTCGGTACTTGTCGTTGCACAGAACCAGGCGGTCTTGCGGGTCATATAGAACGAAGGCTTCGTCTATGGCTTCTATCGAACCAAGCAGTAGTGCCGAGCTTTTCAGCGCATCTTCTTGTGCTTGTCTACTATCGGTGATGTCGATGCGGATGGAAACGTACTTTTCAATTTTTCCGTTGCTGCCAACGAAGGGCGCAATCAGGGTGTCCACCCAGTAATAGTGCCCGTCTTTTGCCAGGTTACACACCTGGCCGCGCCAGGGCCTGCCGCAGGAGATGACCCTCCACATTTCTGCCCAAAACTCCGCCGACTGCACCCCTGAGTTGACGATGCGATGGCTTTGACCTACAAGTTCGTAGCGGCTGTAGCCGCTGATCAGGCAAAACGCGTCGTTGACTTCGGTGATGCGACCCGTTTGGTCGGCAATCGACACGATGGCATGCAAATTGAGCGTGGACAGCAGGGCTTCGTTGTCGCGCAGGGCCGTTTGCAAGTCCTGGGTCATGCCGAGTGCTAGGTCTTCTGCACGGCGCCGGCCGTTGGATTGCTGGTGCAGCATGGTTGCCAACAAGGTGCTAATCAAAGCACCCCCGACAAACAGCAGCCAGGGGAACGCGCTTTTGATGGATGCATCGAAGGCGGGTGTACTGTTCATGCTCAACGTAACGCTGCGCCCCGGCAGTTGCAGGGGCTTGCGCAATGAGAACCGACGCGCTGCGGCAGGGTCTGCGCCGGGCGCAATGTGGGAAATGTGATCGTCCGCATCAAACATCAGCACCCCATCGCTGCTATTGATGGGGGCGTCGACAATTTCGAAATCGAGCATGCCAGACTGCACATCGGGTATTCCGCGAAGAATCTCCGCCATCACAATCGGGGCATACAGCACACCAACCAGCGCGCTGTTGCGCTCTGCTGGGGTGTCGACTGCCGCCTCGGGGCGGTAAACCGGCTGGAAGAGCAGCACGCCCGGCAGCTTTTTGTCATCCTGCACCAGGGTAATGGCTCCGGTGACGGTGGCTGCACCGGTGTTGATCGCTTGTTGCAGTCCGGAGCGTCGCAATGCTTCCGATCCGATGTCAAGTCCCTGTGCCCCCGTGTTGTTGGCAGCAGGTTCAATGAACTTGACGACAAAGAGCACTTGATAATTGTTGTCCATCAACTGCCGAATCGAAAATTGTGGCGAAGCATCGGCCCGTTCGGCGGCTACAAAAGCAGCGAGATCAGTGCGCTCCACCCGCTGTATGAAGCCCAAGCCACGTACGCCAGGAAACTCCTTGTTCAAGTCACGCGACAAAACGTAGCGTCGGAATTCGTCACGGTCGACGCGCCGACTGGCGGCGTACAACCCACTTGCCCCCCGCAGGGCATGGCGAGCGTTTTCGAGTCGCCCAGTGACCTCGCCTTCTGCACGAACCGACATGCGTTCGAACTCTGCCCTGGCATCCCGTTCAATGGATCGATGCACGAAGTGCGCCGTAACCCCAGATATTGACATTCCGACCAAAAATAGCAAAGCGGGTGCGACCGAGCCGATTGAGTGCAGGAACTTCTGCCAACGATGCATTTTTTCCCCCATTTCTGTGAACTCACCCTTGGTTCGGCAGACGCTGATATCCTAACCACGAAATCTGCTGTGCTGGACCGGTAGTGGCCCGAATGCGTATCCTGCCATTCTGGACCAGATAGCCAGCGATATTTAAAAGGACACGCTTCAACATGAAACTGCGTATTGGCGAAGGTTGGGACATCCATGCTCTGGTAGAAGGACGAAAGCTCATTTTGGGTGGAGTGAAGATTCCATACAGCAAGGGACTGCTAGGGCATTCGGATGCGGATGCGCTGCTGCACGCCATTACCGACGCGCTTTTGGGAGCGGCTGCCTTAGGTGACATTGGCAACCACTTTCCGGATACCGACGCCCAGTTCAAGGGCGCCGACTCCAGTGTGCTGCTGGCCGAGGCCGCACGCCGAGCGCGTGCAAAAGGGTTTGAGATAGGCAATGTGGACAGTACGGTGATTGCGCAGGCCCCCAAGTTGGCACCCCATATTGACGCCATGCGCTCGCGCATTGCCCAGATCTTGGGCATATCGGTTGATCAGGTCAACGTCAAAGCCAAGACTGCTGAAAATATGGGCCCGGTGGGCGAAGGCCGAGCCATGGAGGCGCGGGCTGTCGTGTTGTTGGTGTGAAGGCGATGTCTGTGTCCCCAAACGCCCACCCTCATTTGTTACAGCCCCTGGACCTGGGTTTTACCACCTTGCGCAACCGCGTGATGATGGGTTCCATGCACACGGGCCTGGAAGACCGGTTCTACAACTACGCCAAGTTGGCGGCGTATTTCAGGGAGCGTGTCAGGGGTGGCGTGGGTCTGGTCGTGACTGGTGGCATCTCGCCCAATCGTCAGGGTTGGTTGCTGCCCTTTGGCGGCACGTTGAACTCCATCTTTGATGTGTACAACCACCGCAAGGTGACGCGCGCGGTGCATGAGGAGGGTGGCAAGATCCTGATGCAGATCCTTCACTCCGGGCGCTATGGCTATCAGCCGTTCGTGGTGTCTGCATCGAGCATCAAATCCCCCATTTCGATGTTCAAGCCCAAGGCGTTGACGGTCAGCGGAATTGAATCCACCATCAAGGCCTATTTGCGGTGTGCCAAGCTGGCGCAAAAGGCGGGCTATGACGGTGTCGAGATCATGGGAAGCGAAGGGTATTTGCTCAACCAGTTTCTGTGCACACGTTCCAACAAACGCACCGATGCGTATGGTGGCAGCATCGAGAACCGCATGCGTTTACCGGTTGAAATTGTTCGTCAGGTGCGTGCCGCGGTAGGCTCGAATTTCATCCTCATGTACCGCCACTCGGTGCTGGACCTGGTGGAGGGTGGCAACAGTTGGGAAGAGGTGGTGCAGGTGGCTCAGGCGCTGGAGGCGGCAGGAGTGACGCTGTTCAATACCGGTTTTGGCTGGCATGAGGCGCGCACGCCCACCATCGTCACCTCGGTGCCACGCGCAGCGTTTGCCAGCGTGGCGGCACGCCTGAAGCAAGCTGTAACGGTCCCGGTGATCGCCAGCAACCGCATCAACATGCCGGACGAAGCCGAGACTTTGATTGCCAGCGGAAGTGTGGACATGGTGTCCATGGCGCGACCTTTTCTGGCCGATTCTGAGTGGGTGAACAAAGTGGCAGCAGGCCGCGTGGACGAAATCAACACCTGCATTGGCTGCAACCAGGCCTGTCTTGATCACACCTTTGCCAACCAGCGCGCCAGTTGCCTGGTAAACCCGCGCGCCGGGCATGAGACCGAACTGCTCTACCGCAAGGCCCAACGCCAGAAGAAGGTGGCGGTGGTGGGCGCTGGCCCTGCTGGGCTTTCTGCAGCAACGGTTGCGGCGGAATGCGGTCATGACGTCACTCTGTTTGACAGCAGTGACCGCATCGGCGGCCAGTTCAACATAGCCATGCAGGTACCCGGCAAGGAGGAGTTTGCACAGACACTGCGCTATTTTTCCAAACGACTGAAGGTAACTGGGGTACGCGTCCAACTTGGGCATCGCGTGACGCGCGAGCAGTTGTTGGCACAGGGGTTTGACGTGATAGTGTTGGCCACCGGTATCGTGCCGCGCACACCGCGCATTCCAGGTGTGCAGCGGGCCAATGTGGTCACCTACGCGGATGTGTTGCAACGTAAAGTGGTGCCGGGTTCGCGGGTGGCCATCATAGGCGCGGGCGGCATTGGCTTTGACGTTGGGGAGTTTTTGTTACACGACCCTGCGGTGGCGCTGCCGGTGTCCATTGACCACTGGTGCCGGGAATGGGGTGTTGACTTGCAGGCGCAGGCCAATGGCGGATTGATTTCGCCCGAGTCGGTCAAGCCATATCGACAGTTGTACCTGTTGCAACGCAAGTCCACGCGGGTGGGCGCAGGCCTGGGTAAAACCTCCGGTTGGGTTCACCGTGCGGTGTTGCAGCGCAATGGGGTGCAGATGTTCTCAGGCGTGGAGTACCAAAGGATTGACGATATCGGTCTGCACATTACAGTCAACGGTGAGGCCCGCGTGCTCGAAGTCGACCATGTAGTGCTGTGTGCAGGGCAGGAGTCTTTGATCGAGCTGATGCCGCCTGCCGGTGTCCCATCCGAGCTAGGAGCACCACGCTTCTACACCATTGGCGGGGCTGCGTTGGCGAGCGAGCTTGACGCCAAACGGGCGATCCGAGAAGGGGCCGTGCTGGCGGCCAGCCTGTAGTCAGACGCTGGTGACACGCGGCAACCGGATATTGGCCGACAGGCCGCCCGAGCCGGCATTGGTCAGTGAGAAGGCTCCACCCATGCGTTGTACAGTTTTTTCCACAATGGCCAGCCCCAAGCCGGCACCGTTGGCTGCTGTTCGCGCCGTTTCACCGCGGTAAAACGGCTGCGTCAGGTTGGTGAGCTGTTCGGTTGCCACACCAATGCCATGGTCCCGGATTTTGATGAGCACCCATTTGTCGCGGGAAATGGCTGCAATCTGGATGCGGGCGATACCGGTGTCGGCTGATTTACCGTAGCGGCGCGCGTTTTCCAGCAAGTTGGATACGATGCGTCCCAGTTCTACCTCATCTGCCAGCACCAGCAGATTGTCTTCAAGTTGCAGGTTGATTTGGATGTCGTCCTGCTGCTGGTAGGAGTAGAGGCAGGCCTGAACCACATCGGACAGCACGACGGGCGTAAGCTTTTCTTTTCCGGGGCGGGCATAGTCCAGAAACTTGCCAATGATGGCATCGACTTGCGCAATGTCCGCTGCCATGTGGGCGCGTGCCTCCAGGTCGGACACACTCAATTCAGTCTCCAGTCGCAAACGCGCCAGCGGCGTGCGCAGGTCGTGCGAAATGCCCGCCAGCATCACGGCACGGTCTTGTTCTACTTTGGACAGCTTTTGCGCCATGCGGTTAAAGCCGATATTTACTTCGCGAATCTCGCCAGTGTGCACAGTTTCATCCAGATGGCTGGCGTCAAAGTCGCCATCACGCACACGACTGGCAGCGAAGGATAACTGTTTCAAGGGACGGTTGATCAGTCGCGCAATCAGTGCGGCGCCCAGTAGTGACAATCCGATTGCGGCGGTCAGCCAGACCCCCCAGGTGCTTCCTCCGGCACGGTTGAAGTGCTCTTCGGTTGCCAAAAGCCAGTAGTCGTCTGCGCCAATACGAAAACCAATCCACAGTCCCGGCTTGTCATTTACGCTGCTGGCCATGATGGAGCCGACGCCGAGGCGGCTGACCAGTTCGGTCGAGACACGCCTTCCCATCGCGTCGGAGTTATGCAGTGTGAACCGATCGGTTGGTTCGCGCGGGAGAAAATCCAGACCCTCTTGGTCACGGATGTCCTTGAGCAGTGATACCCGCGTGATGGCATCAGAGTAAATCAGTGCCATACGACTGAGATTGATCTGGGATGCCAACTCCTCTGCTGTCTCCAACGCGCGCGACTCGAACTCCATGGCAGTCAAGGTTTGTTGCCATACCATCATGCTACCTAATAACAAGGCGGAAATAAGAAAAAAAGTACGCCAGAAAAGATTAAGTCCCCGATGGGTAATGGTCTCGCTGCCATCCAAATCCACCGACTCCAACGACTCTTCGGAGTCCGTGTCCGAAAACTCTGTCACCTGTGTTTGAGTCAATTGAATGCGCTCCGCCTCAGACGCAGTCGTCGGGCACGAAAACATAGCCCACGCCCCATACCGTCTGGATGATACGTGGCTGGGCAGGGTCGGCCTCGATCAACTTGCGTAGCCGCGAAACCTGCACGTCCAGACTGCGGTCAAACGGTTCGAATTCCCGTCCTCGCGAGAGTTGCGCCAGCTTCTCTCTGGAAAGTGGCACTCGGGGGTGTCGCACCAGTGCCTTGAGCATGGCAAATTCTCCCGAGGTCAGGGTCAGTTCCTGGCCATCCCGGTGTAGGGTGCGGGCGCCCAGATTGAACACAAAGGGGCCAAAACGGGCTACCTCGTTCTCAGTCGAGGGGGCGCCGGGCACTTCCGGTTTGGGACGCCTGCGCAGCACCGCCTGTATGCGAGCTAGCAGTTCCCGCGGGTTGAATGGTTTGCCCAGGTAGTCGTCGGCACCCACTTCAAGTCCCACAATGCGGTCAATGTCCTCACCCTTGGCGGTGAGCATGATGATGGGCGTTAGGTCACCAGCAGCCCGCAACCGTCGGCAAATGGACAGACCATCTTCGCCCGGCATCATCAGATCCAACACGATCAGGTCCGCCGTCTCGCGCATCATGATGCGGGTCAGAGCTTTTCCGTCTTCGGCCAAGAGGACGTCAAAACCCTCCTGCGTCAGGTAGCGTCTGAGCAGGTCGCGGATGCGTGTGTCGTCGTCAACTACCATAATCTTGTTGAGTCGGGGTGCTGTAGGCTGCATAGCGGTTTTTGAAATTTGTGACAAGCCGGATTTTGCTCGGGCTTGGGGCCAAGCGCGCAGCCAACATCGGCAGATTGACACAATGTTACAAATTGCACGGATTCGCCGCAGATCGCCAGTGGGCGGTTGGCCCAACAGGCATTTTTCCGTTCGGTCATTCCAGTGTCATACTGGAGCATTGCTGCCCAAGGCAGTGCTTTTACCCTTGATGCCCGAGCATGCCTGACCAACCTGCCTTTTCCAACACCCGATCGATGCTGTCCACGGGGGCACTGCGCGTGTCTGACACCCTGGGGCGGTTTGAGCTGCGCAAGATACTGGGGCGCGGTGCGCAGTCTACCGTGTGGCTGGCTTTTGATCCGCGCATGGATCGCGAGGTGGCGATCAAGGTCATGCGTGCGGGTAGCGGTTCTGATGGGCATGCATTGACCCAGTGGCTGGACGAAGCCCGCAGCGTGGGGCGGGTGAAACATCCCAATATTGTTCCGGTCTACGAGGCTGACATCCATGACAACCAGCCCTATCTTGTTTTTGAATACATTGCCGGCACCACGCTTGATCAGGTACTTAAGCAGCGTGGCGCCATGGCTCCACACGAGGCAGTCGCGCTGTTGATGGATGTACTAGATGCCATTGCGGTAGCCCATGCAGCGGGCGTTATTCACCGCGACTTGAAGCCTTCGAATGTACTGATCGATGCGGCAGGTCATGCCCGTGTGATGGATTTTGGCATCGCTGCACGCGTGCGTGACAGCAACAGTACGGAGCCAATGGTTCGCAGCGGCGGAACACCGGGGTACCTATCGCCAGAGGCCGCCAATGGCGCGGCACCGGCGGCGTCAATGGATGTATTTTCCGCCGGTGTGATACTGGCCGAAATGCTGATGGGTAAGCCCCTGGTTGACGAGTCTGATCCGTATCGGGCCATTTATCGTGTGGCGCATGAGCAATTGGTACTGCCCAACGATTTGAGCCACGAGGTTGATGACCGCCTGCGGGCCATCGTCTTGCGGGCGTTGGCACGGGAGCCACAACAGCGTTTTTTGACTGCGCGTGCCCTGCTCGATGAGTTGGAACAATGGATCAAGCCGGTTGTCACTGAGCCACATGGTGACTCCCCCGGAACCAGTGGAACGGTGGATTTTTTGTTGCGCCGTATGCGCCACAAGAGTGATTTCCCGGCGTTGTCGGACTCGGTAGTGCGCATCCAGAGCATGGCCACGTCCGAGACTGAAAGCGTCAACAGTGTCACCAACGAAATTTTGAAGGATGTTGCCCTCACCAACAAGTTGCTGCGCATGGTTAATAGTGCGCACTTCGCACACAGTGGCAGCATCAATACGGTGTCGCGTGCGGTCAATTTGGTGGGTTTTAACGGCATCCGCAATATGGCCTTGAGCCTAGTGCTGCTGGAGCACATGCAGGACAAGGCGCACGCGGGGCTGCTGAAGGAGGAGTTTTTGCGCTGCCTGATGGCGGGCTCTATTGGCGGTGAGTTGTGTTCAGTGACCAAAGAGGGTGAAGAGGCATTCATTGGCTCCATGTTTCAGAATTTGGGTCGACTGCTGGTGCAGTTCTATTTTCCTGAAGAGGCCGGCCAGATTCGTAATTCTATTCAGTCCAAGCGAGAACCACAGACTGAGACGGCCGCTGCCGTCAGCGTGCTGGGTTTGAGTTTTGAGAATTTGGGGCTGGGTATTGCCAAGGCCTGGGGCTTGCCGCAAAGCATGCAGCGCTGCATGCGCAAGCCAGTAGGTGCTGTGCCGCCCAGGGCACCATCAGACGCAGGCGAACGAATCCGCTGGATTGCTCTGGCGTCCAACGAAATTGCCGACGTATTGCTGCAGTCTGATCCCAAGGAAGTTGATGCACACGTTGCCTTGGTGACGCGCAAATATGCGCAGGCACTGGGGGTCAGTTCCATAGACATCGTTACGGCTACCGTTACCGCACGGCAAAAGTTGGTTGACCTGGCAGTAGCCATGGAAATCCGGGTTTCTCCAGGCTCTGCTGCAGCTAATTTACTGAAGTTGCCAGATTCTGGCCGTGTGCTGGACTCACATTCCACATCGGGCGATGGGGTGGGCAGCCTGGGCGCGTTTGAGTTGCATGCAACGCAGACCGCGTCGCCTGATGCCCTGGGCCAGTCACCAAAAAAAGACCTTCGGGTGACAGAAACCTTGACTGCCGGCATTCAGGACATCACGAACGCCATGGTGGAGGAGTTCAAGCTCAGCGATGTGCTGCGCATGATTCTGGAGACCATGTTTCGCGCCATGGACTTCGACCACATCATTTTTTGCATGCGCGATGCCAAGACCGAAACCATGACAGGGCGGTTCGGCCTGGGTGAGGGCGTGGAACAGCAGGTTAAGACGTTCAAGGTGCCGCTAAAGGCAGCAACGCCTGACCTTTTTGCCGTGGTGTGCAACAAGGGCACTGACACCATGATCAGCGATGCGACCGAGTCCCGCATTGCTCAGCGCCTGCCGGGGTGGTATCTCACCGGCCTAAATGCGCCCACTTTTTTATTGCTACCGTTGTCGATCAAGGGCGCACCGTTCGGCCTGATTTACGCCGACAAGAAAAAACACGGTGCACTGGAGCTCGATGAAAAAGAACTCTCCCTGTTGCGCACTTTGCGCAATCAAGCGGTGATGGCGTTCAAGCAGTCCAGTTAGTGCTTGAACGAGCGCGCTGCGCTCCCAATAGAGGCAATGCAATATTTCGAATCGAAGATTTTCCGAAAGTCGTCAACCGCTATCGAAACCGCTGTTTTCTGGGCGTCACCGCGGGGTTTGAATCGTTGGCTGTTTTGAATTTCTATTGGCTCGTCGTCATGGGTGCAAATTGGCACCTGCCGCAGCATGAAAACTGAGGTAACTTTAGGCTCCACCAAGAAGAGGCTACTTTAAATGAGCATGGGTCAATTTGCATACGCCAACAACAGCGACCGGTTTCTGGGCGTGTCGCAACTTGCCGCGCAGCCGTTTGCGTTGATCGGTGTTCCGTTTGACGGCGCGGTCACGAATCGGCCCGGTGCCCGTTTTGCACCCCAGGAGATT
Organism: Burkholderiales bacterium; assembly: GCA_947508055.1. Lineage (GTDB taxonomy): Bacteria > Pseudomonadota > Gammaproteobacteria > Burkholderiales > Burkholderiaceae_C > Allorhodoferax. The sequence goes on along the minus strand of CANNRR010000030.1, from coordinate 10,464 downwards.
CGACGCGCCAGCTTAATGCTGTGCGATGGCGTGCATCCACACTTCGGTGTGTCGCCCATCGCGCACCTGGGCGATGCCCTTGACATGCGATTGCCCAATGCCTCGTCACTGGCCGAGGTGCGCCGGCACATCCAGACGCAGGCTGCGACCTGGATGGCACAGCATCACTGTGTATTCTTGGGGGGCGATCATTCGGTGACACTGCCGCTGTTGCGCGCGGCCCGTGCGCAATACGGTGAACTGGCCCTAGTGCATTTCGATGCGCACTGCGACACCTGGCAGGATCATTTCGGCGAACCATCAGGCCACGGCACCTGGACCTACGAGGCCATTCGCGAGGGGTTGGTGAGCCCCGCCCACACGGTGCAGATTGGTCTGCGCTCCAGTGGCGAGAGGTCTGCCCGTGAGTATGTGCAGGATCAGGGGGGCCTGATTTTCACTGCCCGCCAAATGCGTGGGCTCGACGGCGCCGCTTTGCAGCCGTTCATCACTCAAATTTTGCAACGTATCGGTCGTCGCCATTGTTATTTGACCCTGGATATCGACTGTCTGGACCCGGCCTTTGCACCCGGGACTGGTACTCCGGAGCCCGGTGGAATGAGCAGTTCACAGGTGCTGACTTTTCTGGAGGAATTGGCTCCGCTCAACATGGTCGGCATGGACTGTGTGGAAGTGGCTCCCGCCTATGACCATGCAGAGCTCACCAGCCATGCCGCCGCCACCTTCGTCTGGACCTATCTATGCGGCCAAGTGGCCAAACATTTGAATTTCGGAGTCGACCATGCTGCTTGATTCCGATACGCAGCTCAACCAGAAGAGTTATTACGAGGCTAGCGTGGCGCGCGGGCCCGCTGAGCCACCCTTGCAAGGTGCTGTGAGTGCCGACGTTGTGGTGGTCGGTGCCGGGTATGCCGGCCTGTCGGCGGCGATTGAACTGGCCCAGCGGGGCCAGCGTGTAGTTTTGCTGGAGGCTGACCGGGTGTGCAGTGGCGCATCAGGGCGCAACGGGGGGCAGGCCATCGTTGGCTATGCCAGTGGACAGGAACCGTTTGAGAAGCAACTCGGGACCGCGGCCGCGCGTCTGGCCTGGGATATGTCGATAGAGTCCGTGGCGTTGATTGATGAGCGCATTGCCCAATTCGACATTGACTGCGACCGCGTGCATGGCTACCTGTACGTGGCCGACTCGCCGCGCAAGGCGCGTGCGCTGGAGGCCGACATGCAGGTACTGACGCGCGATTATGGTTTCAAGTCGGACTTTGCCAAAGGGCCTGATGTGCAGCGCCACATTGACAGTCCGTTGTACTGCGCGGTGGCGTTAGAGACACATTCAGGCCACTTACACCCACTCAAATATGGTCTCGGTCTGGCTCGCGCGGCGCGGCAATTGGGGGTGAGGATTTTTGAGCACTCGCCCGTGATAGGTCTGCGCCGAGGGACACCCATGACAGCGCACACTGCGCACGGCAGCGTGAGCGCAGCCTTTGGCGTGCTGGCCGGCAACTGCACGCTGGGCGAGTATGGGCCCCGGGTGGCACCCGAAATTGGGCCGCGCATTATGCCGGTGGGTACCTACATGATTGGCACCGCCCCGCTTGACCCGAAGCTGTGCCAGCGTCTGATTCCCAGCAACGCCTCGGCCTGCGACAACAACTTTATTCTGGATTACTTTCGTTTCAGCGCCGATCACCGTATGCTGTTTGGCGGGCGGGTGAGTTATTCAACACGCACCCCAGTCAATTTGCAGGACATCATGGTACGACGTATGTGGGAGGTTTTTCCGGCGCTGCGCAAGGTACCGATTGACTTCGTATGGGGCGGCTTTTGCGATATCAGCATGAACCGTGCGCCTGATTTTGGTCGTCTGGGCGACAACTTGTATTACATGCAGGGTTTTAGTGGTCACGGGCTGGCGCTGACCGGGCTCGCCGGTCGCGTGGTGGCGCAAGCGGTGGCTGGTCAGGCCGAGCGCTTTGACGTGTTTGCCCGACTGCAACACCGTAAGTTCCCGGGTGGGCCCTTGTTGCGCACGCCCAGTCTGGTGCTGGGAATGTTGTATCACCGACTGCGGGATGCGTTTTAGGTTTTGGCTGTTTAAGCTTTCTTGATGATTTTTGACGAGCTCTTTGCGGCCAACTCGGAGCAGATGACACGGGCCATGACCGGTCCGTAGTGTGCGATGTCGGCCAGCGTTGCGTATCCATAGCCAATCACTAGGCCTCGCGCATCCTGGCGTTTCAAGCAATAGGCGGACAGCGGGCGCACTGTCAAACCCAGATTGGAGATGCGTTGCACCAACGCCTTGTCGTCCAGCGTGCTGGGCAGGCGCAAGCACAGGTGCAAGCCCTGCTCGGCACCAGTGATTTGTGCGTGTTCCCCCAGGCACGGCTGTAGTGCAGCTAACAAACAACGGCGGCGTTGGGCATAGCTCTGGCGGGCCCGACGTAAAGCACTGGCGAAATGGCCCATTTCGATGAACTCGGCCAATGCCGCCTGTAGTGGCATCTGGCCAGGCCGGTTGAGGTCATAGTGCGCTTGCTTGAACGACGCCACCAGCCCCTTGGGCACCACCAGGTAACCCAATTTGAGGCCTGGGTAGAGCACCTTCGAAAACGAACCTAAGTACAGCACGCGCTCATCTGTGTCGAGCCCGGCCAAAGACGAAATCGGTGGGCCACTGAAACGAAATTCACTGTCGTAATCATCTTCCAGCACCCAAGCTTTGTGCTTGCGGGCAATCGACAGAATCTGGTGGCGCCGCGCCAGCGACATTACGGCACCGGTGGGGTACTGGTGAGAAGGTGTGACATAGATTAGCCGCGGTGGCGTGGCTTCGTCCTCAGCCCTCGGTGCAATCCCCTGTTCGTCCACTGTCACTGGATGCGCGCTCAGACCGGTTGCCATAAAGGCTTTGACGGCACCCCAGTAGGCGGGGTCTTCCAGCCAGACGGTATCGCTGTGATCGGCCAGTAGCTGGGCGCACAGTTCGAGCGACTGCTGGGTGCCGCTGGTGATGATGACTTGCTCGACGTCCAGCGGTACGCTGCGAAACACGCGCAGGTAATCGGTCACCGATCGGCGCAGAGGAGCATAGCCACCCGAATAGCTGTAATCAAGCATATCGGGATAGGTCATGCGCCAGTGTTTGTTTTGCAGGCGCTGCCACAAGGCTACTGGAAAGGCGCTGAAATCTGCAATGCCAGGGGTAAACGGCTGAATCTCCAATTGGGTCGCGCAAAACGTTGTTGCCAGAGATACGCCGCGCCGGGATAATCGCGTGCTCTGGTTCTCTTGCATCGGGTGTCGGTGTGGGCCTGCCTTGGGAACGCCGTCATTGACAAAAGTGCCACTGCCAACGTGACTCACCAGGTAACCCTCGATGCCAAGTTGGTTGAGGGCAGCCACCACCGTGTTGCGCGACATGTTCAAGTCCTGGGTCAGTTCTCGGCTGGACGGCAAGCGGTCTCCCGCCGAGAGCTTGCCATCCAGAATGGCGCGACGCAGGGCCTCATAAAGTTGCCGGTGCAGCGGCAGTTTGTAGTGCGAACTCAGGCGAGCAATTTCGGTGAGTAAAAGTTCTGAGAGCATAAAGTGGCACCATGCACTTGGTATAACTGGCTCTCATTGTGAACCAATTACACAAGCACAATGGGGAAAACAAGTCGAAAACACTCGGATTGACCCGATCAATGATGTCAGGCAACGGTGCACCAAGGTGACAAATGCTTCAAAACAATACGAGTGCAACCCAAAACGGTTTACGTCGTCCTGTCGTCCTGATGTCAATGGGCGCGCAAGAGCGCGCTGGTCATGATTACCAGGTCATGACGGTCAAATACATTCTCCCACTGGTAGAGCAGTCGGGTTGTGTTCCGTTGCTGGCACCCACTTGCTGTGGCATTGATAATGTCAGCCAATACCTGTCGATGGTCGATGGCGTTTACCTGACCGGCGCCGGGACCAATATTGATCCGACTCTGTACGGCGAGGAGAACTTGACGCCCAATATCGAGATGGATAAGGGTCGCGACTGGTTTGATCAGGCACTTATTCGGGCTGCCTTGGCAATGGGACTGCCGTTCTTTGGTATTTGTCGCGGCATGCAGGAACTCAATGTCACCCTCGGCGGTGACATGTATCAGAAGTCGTATCAACTTCCAGATATAGACGACCATCGCGAGGACTACGCAAGTACCGTTGCTGAGCAATATGCTGATGCCCACTCCGTGCGCCTCGTTCCAAATACCTGGTTTTCCAAACTGCTGCAGCAAGTTGAAATCCCCGTCAATTCACTCCATGGCCAAGCGATCAAAACTTTGGGTAAGGGTTTGCAGCCTCTGGCTTATGCGCAAGACGGGTTGATAGAAGCCGTCCACCTGCCCGAACTGGCGCAGTTCACGCTGGGGGTGCAGTGGCATCCGGAGTGGCAAGCAGCACAAAACCCATCCTCTGTGCGCATGTTTCAGGCTTTTGGCGAGGCCTGTCGTGACCGGAAAAATGCACGATTAGCTGGCTTGGATGATGTGCGGCATACCGCTGTAGGAAGTATTTTATGAATGACAAAAAAGTAATGAGCTTCAACGATTTGGAGCAATGGCTGAACGAACGGCGGGTCACTGAAATCGAGTGTCTGGTGCCTGATTTGACCGGTGTGGCACGCGGCAAAATTTTGCCTCGGGGCAAGTTCACGGAAGACCGGGGTATGCGTTTACCGCAAGCCATTGTGGCGATGGGCGTGACTGGTGAGTTCCCCGAAAGTGGCCCCTATTACGATGTGATCGATCCCACTGACAAGGATATGCAGTTGCGCCCCGATCCATCAACCGTGCGAATCGTGCCATGGGCTACGGATCCGACGGCGCAGGTGATCCACGATTGTTTTGACCACCAGGGTAACTTGGTTCCGTTTGCACCGCGCACTGTGTTGCGCAAGGTGTGCGAACTGTTTGCGGCCGAAGGTCTGCAACCTATTGTGGCACCTGAGCTGGAGTTTTACCTGACCGCTCGCAACACTGATCCCAACACTTTGCTGAAGGCACCCATTGGCCGCAGTGGACGGGCCGAGACCTCGCGACAGGCCTATAGCATTGATGCCGTGAACGAGTTTGATCCGCTGTTTGAAGAGATTTACGACTACTGCGACAAGATGGAGCTCAATGTCGATACCTTGATTCATGAGGTCGGTGCCGGGCAAATGGAGATCAATTTTTTTCACGCAGAGCCACTCGGGTTGGCAGATGAGGTTTTCTTTTTCAAGCGCACGGTGCGCGAGGCGGCCATGCGCCATGACATGTATGCCACCTTCATGGCCAAGCCAATTGCCGGCGAGCCTGGCAGTGCGATGCATGTGCACCAAAGTTTGCTCGATGTGGCGACCGGCAAGAATGTTTTCAGCAATGAAGACGGATCACCGTCCGAGATGTTCATGCATTACATCGGCGGACTGCAACGCTACATTCCAGCGGCCATGGTGCTGGTGGCGCCTTACGTCAACAGCTATCGCCGTCTTTCGCGCAATACGGCGGCGCCGATCAATATCGAGTGGGGTTATGACAACCGCACGGTGGGCATTCGCTCGCCTATTTCGTCACCGGAGGCGCGCCGAGTAGAGAACCGCGTGATCGGTGCTGATGCCAATCCCTATGTCGCCATGGCGATGACGTTGGCCTGCGGTTACTTGGGAATCAAAAACAAGATCAAACCCAAACCAGAAATGAGAGGCGATGCTTATTTGGCACCCTATTCATTGCCGCGCAGTCTGGGCGAAGCGTTGGATTGGTTGCGTCGTGAATCTGACTTGCACGATGTGCTGGGCAAGGAATTCATCACGGTGTATTCGGAAATCAAGGAACTGGAGTTCGATGAGTTCATGAAGGTGATTTCACCTTGGGAGCGCGAGCACTTGTTGCTGCACGTTTAGTCTGCCCGGTTTCCACTGAATCCACACCTGTTCTTTGTTTTGAGGATAAGCATTTCATGACTGTATTAGTTTCAAATATGACAGCGGCGACCCGAGAGATACAAGCACTGGACAGTGCCCACTTCATGCATCCCTTCACCGATCATGGGGACTTGGCCACACGTGGCTCGCGCGTGATCACCAAGTCTGAGGACATCTATATCTGGGATTCTGAGGGAAAAAAGTTGTTGGATGCGATGAGTGGACTATGGTGCGTCAACGTAGGCTACGGCCGAAAAGAACTGGCTGATGCGGCTTATCAACAGATGATGAAGCTGCCGTTTTACAACAGTTTTTTCCAGACCACTAATGTGCCTGCGGTACAACTCGCAGCCAAGTTAGCTGAACTGGCACCTGATGCGGGCGAGCGCAGTTTCCAGCATGTGTTTTACTCATCCAGCGGCAGCGAAAGCAATGACTCCAATGTGCGCATGGTGCGCCGCTATTGGGATTTGTTGGATCAACCGCAACGCAAGGTCATCATCAGCCGCCTCAATGCCTATCATGGCAGCACGATGGCGGGGGCCTCATTGGGCGGCATGAGCGGCATGCATGCACAGGGCGACTTGCCCATCCCCAATATCACGCACATCGAGCAACCCTACTTTTTTGAAAATGCACTGCCGGGTGAAAGCTCGGACGATTTCGGCCTTCGCGCCGCGGGCTGGTTGGAGACCAAAATCCTGGAAATTGGTGCAAACAAGGTGGCGGCCTTCATTGCCGAACCCGTCCAGGGCGCCGGTGGCGTCATCATTCCACCAGCAACTTACTGGCCCGAGATTCAACGCATTGTTGATAAATACGGCATCTTGTTGATTAGCGATGAGGTGATTTGCGCTTTTGGTCGCCTTGGGCACTGGTTTGCCTACGAGAAGTTTGGCTATAAGCCTGATCTGGTGACCTTTGCCAAGGCGGTGACCAGTGGCTACATCCCACTCGGTGGAGTCTTGGTCGGTAACCGTGTAGCGACGGTGTTGATTGAAAAAGGCGGTGAATTCAATCACGGCTACACCTACAGCGGCCATCCAGTGGCCTGTGCGGTGGCACTGGCAAACTTGGAGATCATGGAGCGCGAGCAATTACCGCAGCGGGTGCATGACGACATTGGCCCTTATCTTGCACAGAAATTTGAAGAAATTTCTGAACACCCGCTAGTCGGGGTGGCTGAAACCTGTGGTTTTATGGCTGGCCTGGTGCTGGTGAAAAACAAGGCAACCCGGCAGCGCTTTGGCGAAAATTTGTCGGTGGGCATGATTTGCCGCGGTCATTGCTTTAAAAACGGTTTGATCATGCGCGCCGTGGGGGATCGCATGATCATTGCGCCGCCACTGACCATGACGCATGCCCAAATTGACGAAATGGTCGCGCTGATTGCGCAATGCCTTGACTTGACTTATGAGGAAGTCAAAACGAAGGGATGGTTGGCATAGGGATTGCATGGATAGAAGTCACTAGTAATCCGTTTTACTATTTCAATGTTTAGACGTGTTCGGGCAATTTTTAGGAGAATAATTTGAGTAATGCATTTGGAAACAAGTTAATAGGCAATTTAACGGCTGGCCTTGCGCTGGCGGGCTTGATCACCTTCGCCGCCACCTCGGCGTTCGCGCAGGAAGAAAAGGTTCTTAATATCTACAACTGGTCGGATTACATTGCTGAGGACACGATCGAGAACTTCGAGAAAGAATCCGGTATCAAGGTGCGCTACGATACCTTCGATAACAACGAAATCTTGCATGCAAAATTGGTGGCGGGGAAAACCGGCTACGACATTGTGGTGCCTTCGTCTGGCTGGGCTCGGTTGCAGATTGACGGCGGCTTGCTTCGTAAGCTTGACAAGGCGCAACTGCCTAACCTGAAGAATCTCGATCCAGACATTCAGAGTCAGATTGCCAGTCTTGATCCCGGAAATCAGCATTTGGTCAACTGGTTGTGGGGCTACACCACCATCGGGATTAATACCGCCAAGGTCAAAGCAGCGCTGGGTGCGGAGCCCATGCCTGCCAACGTGTGGGAGTTGTTTTTCAACCCCAAATATGTGAGTAAGATGAAGAGCTGCGGCGTGTCGGTTCTTGACAGTGCCTCAGAAGTCTTGCCTGCTGCGCTGCACTATCTGGGCAAAGACCCGTTTAGCAAGAGTTCGGCTGATTACCAGGAAGCGAGCACCTTGCTCAAATCCATTCGACCACATATCACTCTGTTCAGTTCGTCGGGTTACATCAACGACATGGCGGGTGGCTCTATCTGCCTGGCACTGGGATGGTCGGGCGACATCAATATTGCCCGCAATCGTGCGATCGAAGGCAAGACTGGCCAGGACATCGTGGCCCTGATTCCAAAAAATGGCGGACTATTGTTCTTTGACATGATGGCGATACCAGCTGATGCGCCGCATGTCAAGAATGCGCACACATTCATCAACTACATCATGCGTCCTGAGGTCCATGCATCGTTGACGAACAAGGTTTTTTACGCGAATCCGAACAAAGAATCACGCAAATTCATCAAGCCTGAAATTGCTCAAAACCCCTCAGTGTTCCCATCATCTGCCGAGATGGCCACCATGGTTCCGCCCAAGGCTTTAAACAATGATCTGCGCCGCTTGATTACCCGTGTTTATACCGGGTTCAAAACGGGTCTTTAACGGCGCACGGTTTTACGGCTGAATAAGGGCACGTCAGTGGCAACAGTCTCAAATCCCAAAGCGTCACTCGGCGGTCAAGGTGCAGCGCCGTTTTTACAGATCAAACAGATCGTTAAAAAGTTTGATGATGTGTTTGCTGTTGACGATGTTTCGGTGGACATTCAACAAGGCGAAATTTTTGCCCTGCTGGGTTCTTCTGGCTGCGGCAAGTCAACGTTGCTGCGCATGTTGGCGGGGTTTGAGCTGCCCACCTCCGGACAGATTTTGCTGGCAGGGCAAAACATCGTAGGGCTTGCGCCCTACGAGCGCCCGATCAACATGATGTTTCAGAGCTATGCCTTGTTTCCCCACTTCAGCGTGTGGGACAACATCGCTTTTGGCTTGCGCAGGGATGGTATGCCCAAAGCAGAGATGGAGGCCCGCGTCGAGCAGATGCTGGAGTTGGTTCAGCTTAAGCAATATGCAAAGCGCAAGCCTCATCAGTTGTCCGGTGGCCAGCAGCAGCGGGTCGCATTGGCGCGCAGTCTGGCCAAGCGTCCCAAGTTGCTGTTGCTTGACGAGCCCCTGGGCGCACTCGATGCCAAGTTGCGGGAAAGAACCCAGCTTGAGTTAGTGGACATCATCGAAAAAGTGGGTGTGACCTGCGTCATGGTGACGCATGACCAGGAAGAGGCCATGACCATGGCCACCCGCATCGGCGTGATGAGCGAAGGCAAGATTCTGCAAATCGGACGACCCTCTGACATTTATGAAACGCCCAATTGCCGCTTCGTGGCAGATTTTATTGGCAGCGTGAATTTGTTCAAGGGCGCGGTTGACGTTGATATGGCCGATCACGTTGAGATTACATCCCCTGAATGCCGACACTACGTGAGCCATGGCATTACTGGAACCAGTGGAATGACGGTGCATGTTGCTGTGCGCCCTGAAAAAATGTCAATTCAGAAGGAATTGCCACGTGACGACGAGCGCGAGTCAGCCGAGGAGGTCGGCTTCAATATTGCTCAGGGCGTCATCAAGGATTTGGCTTATCTGGGCAGGCTGACCACCTATCACGTAAAACTCGATGATTCTGCCGCCGTTGTCAAGGTTACGCACACCAATGCCGCTAGGCACGATGCGACTCACCTGACGTGGGGTGACCGGGTGTATGTGTGGTGGTGCGGTAGTGATGTTGTTGTGCTCACACGGTGACCGCGCCATGACAACGTCCATTGCGCCAGCATCTGCTGTGTACAACAAGCTCACCGGAGCGTGGGGGCGTAATGCTGTCATTGGCTTTCCGCTGGCGTTTCTGCTGGTGTTCTTTTTGCTACCTTTCCTGGTTGTTTTCAAGATCAGCGTGTCGGAAATGGACAACGTGGTTTTCAAAGACCTGTTTGTGTGGGCCGATGGTGTTTTGCAGCTCAAGATAAAACTGGGCAATTACATTTTTATCGCGGAGGATGACCTCTACTTTCAAACTTACCTTAGCTCACTGAAGTTTGCCGGCATCACTACCGCTATTTGTCTGCTAATTGCCTATCCTTTTGCCTATTTCATGGCACGCAGCTCCTCTGACAAACGTCCGGCTTTGCTGATGCTGGTCATGCTGCCATTCTGGACATCCTTTTTACTGCGGGTTTATGCCTGGAAAATGCTTTTGGCGGACAGTGGTGTTTTCAATAATATCGCCATTGCTTTGGGCCTGATTTCAGAGCCGCTGAAGATGATGAACACACCGTTTTCTCTGGTACTGGGTATGGTTTACACCTACCTGCCCTTCATGATTCTTCCTCTGTACGCCAACCTCGTCAAAATGGACTTGCGTTTGCTAGAGGCGGCACAAGATCTGGGTGCTACGCCGTTGCAAGCGTTTTGG